>CAYOXI010000008.1:0-57543 GCA_964407855.1 uncultured Chromatiaceae bacterium | reverse complement strand
TTGCGCACGGGGTACAGGCAGAGGCCCGCCAGCCCGTAGACAAACAGGATGTCCGCCGGCCACATGAAAATGTAGGCATTGACGAGCCCGAGGGCTGACAGCAGCAGCGTACGGCGCAGGTAGGGGCCGCGCCCGGCGGCCGGTGGATTCGCTCCCTCGAAGCGGCTGACGAACAGCAGCGCGCCAGCACCGAAGAGCACGGACAGAAGTGCCCGCTGGCTGCCCTCGAACAGCGTGTGGACCACGGCCCAGGTGACTACCGGGGCGCCGGCCCGGTCCGCGATGGCCAGCGGATAGTCGAACCAGTCCTGCGGTCCGCCGAATGCCCAGATGTTCATGATCAGGATACCGAGTACCGCCACGCCGCGGGCCACGTCCAGCGCAGCAATGCGGTCGGCAGGGGCGAGAGGTTCCGCCACGGCTGATTCGGTCATTGGGCATCTCCGGATGGCGCGCCCCGCATGATAACCGCGATAAACGCAGCCTGCGGCTTGTGGAGAGGCGCGAGTCCGGCAGAATGGGTGCATGGCGGGTCAACAGGTGCCGGTAGCGAACGAGGTTGTCTGGCGACCGGACCCGGCCGCGCAGTCGGGTACGCAACTCGGGCAATTCCTCGTCCGGGCCGGAGAAAAGCAGGGCCGGACATTCGCGGGCTACGACAGTCTGCATGCCTGGTCGGTGGCCTGTCCCGCCGAATTCTGGGGCGGCCTGGCCGGCTTCTGTGAGCTGCAATTCCGGCAGCCGCCCGCCACCATCCTCGAGGATGCAGAGCGGATGCCGGGCGCGCGCTGGTTTGGCGGGGCAACGCTCAATTTCGCGGAGAACCTGCTGCGCTTCCGGGATGAACATCCCGCGCTGATCTGCCGGGACGAAGCCGGTGGTCGCCGGAGCTTCAGTTACGGGCAGCTGGCGGAGTCCGTTGCCAGCGCGGCCGCCGGACTCCGGAGACTGGGGGTGGTGCCCGGCGACCGGGTCGCCGGCCTCGTCACCAATGGACCCGAAGCGGTGATCGCGATGCTGGCCACCACCAGCCTCGGTGCCGTCTGGTCGTCGTGTTCGCCGGACTTCGGCCTGGCCGCCGTGCTCGACCGCTTCGGCCAGATCCGGCCGCGGGTGCTGATCGCCGCCGACAGCTATCGTTATGGTGGCCGGCACTTCGAACTGCAGGCGGTCATCGCCGGGCTCGCGGCGCAACTGCCCGGGCTCGCAGCCATCGTCAGGGTACCCGGTCCGGTGCCGCTGCCGTCACAGCCAGCTGGATTACCAGCTGGTACCCGCGGACTGTCGTGGGATGCGCTGCTGGCCGAAGTCGCGCCGCTGGTCTTTCACGCGGCGCCCTTCGATCACCCGGTCTACATCCTCTATTCGTCCGGCACCACGGGACCGCCGAAGGGTATCGTCCACGGTGCCGGCGGGACTCTGCTCCAGCACCTGAAGGAGCATCGGCTGCACACGGACCTCAAGCGGGATGACTGCCTGTTCTACTTCACTACCTGCGGATGGATGATGTGGAACTGGCTCGTCAGCGGCCTGGCGAGCGGTGCCACGCTGCTGCTCTTCGATGGCTCGCCGACCCATCCTGATCCGGAGTCGCTGTGGCGGATGGCCGGGGAGGAGGGCGTGACGATCTTCGGGACCAGTCCCCGGTTCCTGGCAGGTCTGCCCGGGGCCACTGGGCCGGCGGCACGCAATCTTCGGCAGCACTACAGCCTCACGCGACTGCGCACCGTGCTGTCTACCGGCGCGCCCCTGCCGGCTGAGCGCTTCGACGATGTGGCCGCGGCCCTCGGGCCCGTCGTGCAGCTCTGCTCGATCTCGGGTGGCACCGACATCGTGTCCTGTTTCCTGCTGGGCAATCCCCTGCTGCCGGTCCGGCGCGGCGAATTGCAATGCGCCGGGCTGGGCATGGCCGTGGATGTCGTGGACGACACCGGCTGCAGCCTGCCGGTCGGGCAGCGGGGCGAACTGGTCTGCCGGGGACCGTTCCCGTCCCAGCCAGTCGGCTTCTGGAATGACCCCGATGGCAGCCGCTACCGGCGCGCCTATTTCGACCGGATGCCGGGCCTGTGGACCCACGGCGACTACGCGGAGCGCACCGCCGCCGGTGGCTTCGTGATACACGGCCGTTCAGACGCGGTACTCAATCCCGGGGGCGTGCGCATCGGGACTGCCGAACTCTATCGGGCCGCGGCAGCGGTTCCCGAGGTGCATGAGTGCCTGGCTGCCGGGCAGTTCTGGCAGGACGACGAGCGCATCGTGCTCTTCGTGGTGCTGGTCAGTGGCGTGGTGCTGGACGCGGAACTGACTGAGCGGATCAGGCAGACGATCCGCCGGCAGTTGTCGCCGCGGCATGTACCCGCGAAGGTTCTTCAGGTTCCTGACCTGCCCCGTACGCGCAATGGCAAGCTGGCCGAACTGGCCGTGCGCGCTGTTATCCGGGGCGAGGTGCCTGGCAACGAGGCCGCACTGGAGAATCCGGAGGTACTCGTCCATTTCGCGGCGAGACGGGAACTCCGGTCGTGAGAGACCGCCAAGCGGCTCGAGTCGGCGGAAAACGGGCTCCCGGGTCAGCAAACGACAGTGACCCTTCGTATAGCGGCGGCGCAGGAAGCCATGTATCGCCGCATGCTAGCAGGGCGGCAGTGTGGCAGCGTGGCAGCGTGGCTGACAGGCGGCGACGGCCGGGTTAGGCTTCGGCCTTCGACCGAAGAGGAGTTTGCCGATGACGTCTGCAGTAGTCCGGCGCACTGCGCGCCCGACCCTGGCCCCAATCCTGGCTCTTGCCTGGATCCTGGCGCTGGCGGCTGCCCTGCTGCTGGTCCTGCCGCAGGCCAGGGCCGGTGGTCATGGCACCTTCACGCTGAGCAGCGAGGTGATATCGCCGGGTGGCACCATCGGCGAGGCACAGGTGTACAACGGTTTTGGCTGCAGCGGTGGCAATGTCTCCCCGCCACTCAGCTGGGCGAATCCACCAGCCGGCACCCGGAGCTTTGCGCTGATGGTCCACGACCCGGACGCGCCGACGGGCAGTGGCTGGTGGCACTGGGTGGTATGGAACCTGCCGGCTGAGGCCCGCAGCCTGCCGGCCCGCGCCGGTGACCCCGCCGCCGGGCTGCTGCCGGCCGGCGCGGTCCAGGGGCGGACGGATTTTGGTGCGGCGGGCTATGGCGGCCCCTGCCCGCCGCCCGGCTCGGCGCCCCACCGCTACCATTTCCGGCTGCATGCGCTGAAGATCGACAGGCTTGATCTGCCCGCTGACGCGACGGCGGCCTTCGTCGGCTTCAACGTGAATGCCAACTCGCTGGCCGTGGCCGAACTCACGGGCCTCTACTCACGGTAGGCGCCAGGCCCCGACGCCCGGGTTACACGGGCCCGTTGCTCACCATCCGTTGACACTGGGCACCACCCTGGGTCGCCGCCAGGCGTTTATGATCGGGGCAGACTGAAACCACGTCGCCGCTGAGGAACCTGCCATGCGCCACGTCTTCGTCTGTACCACCGAGTACGGTGACCACTGGACCAGAACCATCGCGAGAAAATCTGCCCAGATGGCGGCCATGAGCCCGGAGGACCGGGCGAAATTCCTGAATGCGCCGGCGGAGGAGCATGCCGACGGCCACCGGGGCCTGCATTGCGGCCTGACCATGGGTGGTGGCATTTATGAGATGTACCAGCAGCGCCTGCAGGCCGCCGGCATCAGTGACGTGGTGGTGAGCCCCAACGCCTGCATCGCGCAGCATGCCTATGGCTGCGTCGTCATGGTCTACCCGGATGGCATCTGGTACCGGATTCGCGAAATGGCCGATGCGGAGAAGGTGCTGGAGCAGCACCTGATCGGCGGGCAGCCGGTGAAGGAACTGATGCACCGCCTGGTGAAGCCGTCCACCGGCCAGGGCGTGCAGGCCCCCCCGGCGCGGCAGCCGGCGCCGGCCCAGGAGCAGGAGCAGGCGTCATGAGCAACGACCACGAGAATTGCGCAGCCCAGCCCTACGAGGACTCCTCGGCGAAGTTGCTCGACAAGCTGCGCTTCCACATCTTCCTGTGTACCGACGGCAAGGACTTCTGCGGCTGCGAGGCCAATGGCGGTGCGGAACTCAGCGGGGCGCTCCGCCGGGAACTCGCGAAGCGGCGCCTGATGGCCAACGTGAAGGTCAATGTGATGCAGTGCCGCCAGCCGGGTATTCCGGGTCCGGTGCTGGTCGTCCACCCGGACGGTGTCTGGTACAACGGCCTCAAGGCGGAGAACGTGGCGGAGTTCGTCGATGAGCAGATCCTGAAGGGGCAGCCTGTTGCCCGGTTTGTCCTGCAGGGTGATCCCCGGCCGGTTACCGCGGTTCCAGCCCACATCGTTGCAGCCGCCGATTGCTGTGCAGAAAAACTGACGCCGGAGCAGCAGTTCGAGGCGCAGGCCACGGCGCGCTGACGACGGTGGTTGTCCGGGGTTGGGACAAGGTCCCTGCCCACAACCGGCATTTCCCGGTGATCGTCGGCTATTCCCGCCAGGCTGCTCCGGGCTGCCAGGCGCATCATTGACTGGTGCCGGCCGCTTCCCTTAATCTTACCAGCGTCTTACCGAGCGGCGGCGCCATGGAAACCACCCGTCTGTCCAGCAAGGGCCAGGTCATCATCCCGAAGGCGATCCGCGACGCCCGCCGGTGGGAGGCGGGCCTCGAGCTCGCGGTGGTCGAGACGCCGGATGGCATCCTCCTGAAGCCCAGCGCACCCTTCCCGGCGACCCGGCTGGACGAGGTAGCGGGGCTGCTCCGGGGCCGGGTCACCCCGCGCTCGGACGCGGAGATCGGCGCGGCCCTCCGGCGCGACCTCCGAAAGCGCTGGCGTGGTCGCGATTGATACCAACGTGCTGGTCCGCCTGCTGACGCGGGACAACGAGAGCCAGTACCGCGCCAGCAGGGCGCTGTTCGCCAGCGATGAAATCCTGATCCCTGACAGCGTGATCCTGGAGACCGAGTGGGTGTTGCGCTGCGCCTACGAACTGGGTCCGGCCGAGATCTGCGCTGCCCTGCGCAAGGTCTTTGGCCTGGACAACGTCCGCCTGGAGAACCTGCCCCGGGTGGCAAGGGCCATGGCCTGGCACGAGGCGGGCCTGGACTTCGCTGATGCATTCCATCTGGCCTCCAGCCAGGAGCAGGCAGCGCTCAAGACCTTTGACCGGCAGTTCGTGAGCCGGGGCCAGGGACTCGGCCGCTGTCGCGTCGAGCTGCCCTGACTGCTATCGTCGCCTGATGCCCCCCGCCGTCTTTCACCCCGCCGTCACCGGCTGGTTCGACGCCGCTTTCCCGTCGGCCACGGCCGTGCAGGCGGAGGCGTGGGCGGCCATCCAGGCGGGCCGGCATACGCTGCTCGCGGCACCCACCGGCTCCGGCAAGACCCTGGCCGCCTTTCTCGCGGCCATCGATGCGCTGGTGGTGGAGGGCAGCACCACCGGCAGCCTCCCGGACGAGACCCGCGTGCTGTATGTCTCGCCCCTCAAGGCCCTGTCCAACGACATCCGGCTGAACCTGGAGGAACCGCTGGCCGGCATCCGGGCGCGGCTCACGGTCTTCGACAACTTCGACATCCGCACCGCTGTCCGCACCGGCGACACGCCGGCGGCGGAGCGGGCGCGGATGCGGCGCACGCCGCCCCATCTCCTGGTGACCACGCCCGAGTCGCTGTTCATCCTGCTCACTTCGGCCTCGGGCCGCGCGATGCTGGCCACCGTGCGCACCGTGATCGTCGATGAGCTGCACGCAGTGGCCGACACCAAGCGCGGTGCGCACCTGGCCCTGTCCCTGGAGCGGCTTGAGGCGCTCTGCCCCCAGCCGCTCCAGCGCATCGGCATTTCGGCGACCCAGAAGCCGATTGAGCAGATGGCCCACTTCCTCGTCGGCAACCGGGACCAGCCCTGCACGATCGTGGATACCGGTCACACCCGCAGCCGTGACCTGGCGCTGGAACTGCCCCGCTCGGCACTGCAGCCGGTCATGGCGGGGGAAGTCTGGGGCGAAATCTACGACCGCCTCGCCGAACTCGTCAACGAACACCGCACCACGCTGATCTTCGTCAATACCCGCCGGCTGGCCGAACGGCTGGCCCGGCATCTGGCGGAACGGCTGGGTGAGGACGCGGTGACCGCGCATCACGGCAGTCTCGCCCGGGAGCATCGGCTGGAGGCCGAGCGGCGCCTCAAGAACGGCGAGCTGCGGGCGCTGGTGGCCACTGCCTCGCTGGAGCTCGGGATCGATATCGGCGACGTGGACCTGGTCTGCCAGCTGTCTTCGCCGCGCGCCATCGCCACCTTCCTGCAGCGGGTCGGGCGCTCGGGTCACGGCGTGGACCGGCTGCCGAAGGGCCGGCTGTTTCCGCTGTCCCGCGACGACCTGGTGGAGTGCACGGCACTGCTGGACGCGGTCCGGCGGGGCGAACTGGACACGCTGGAGCTGCAGGGTCCGGCGCTGGATGCGCTCGCCCAGCAGCTGGTCGCGGAAGTGGCCCTGCAGGAGTGGGGCACTGACGACCTGTACGCGCTCTGCACCCGGGCCTGGCCCTACCGGGATCTGACACGCACCCACTTCGACGCTGTCGTGCAGACGCTGGCCGATGGCTACCACACCAACCGGGGCCGCCGGGCGGCACACCTGCACCTGGATGCCGTCCACGGGCGGTTGCGCGCGCGACCGGGTGCCCGGCTCACGGCCATCACCAATGGCGGCACGATCCCGGACCAGTTTGACTACGACGTGGTGCTGCAGCCGGAAGCATTCTCGATCGGCACCCTTAACGAGGACTTCGCCTTCGAGAGCCTGCCCGGCGACATCTTTCAGCTGGGCAACACCTCGTACCGCATCCTCAAGGTGGAAACGGGCAAGGTCTTCGTCGAGGATGCCAGGGGCCAGCCGCCCAACATTCCGTTCTGGTTCGGCGAGGCACCGGGGCGCACTGACGAACTTTCCCTGGCCGTGTCGCGGCTGCGGACGCAGCTCGGCGATCTGCTGGCCGATGGTGAAGCCGCAGCCCGCCTGTGGCTGGAACAGGAACTGGGCCTGCCAGCCGTCGCCAGCACCCAGCTCGTGGAATACCTGACCACCGCCCGCGCCGCCCTTGGTGCCCTGCCCACGGCCGATACGATCATTTTCGAGCGCTTCTTTGACGAGGTCGGCGACACCCATCTGGTCATTCACTCGCCGTATGGGTCACGCCTCAACCGCGCCTGGGGTCTGGCGCTGCGCAAGCGCTTCTGCCGCCAGTTCAACTTCGAGCTCCAGGCGGCGGCCCTGGAAGACAGCATCGTGCTGTCGCTGGGGCCGACGCACAGTTTTCCGCTGGCGGAGGTCACGTCATACCTGCGGGCCGACACGGTGCGCGACGTGCTCATCCAGGCGACGCTGGCGGCACCGATGTTCCCCACGCGCTGGCGCTGGGTGGCCACCACTGCACTCGCGATCCGCCGGCACCGGAATGGCCGCAAGGTGCCGCCGCCGTTCCAGCGGGCCGACGCGGATGATCTGCTGGCACTGGTCTTTCCCGACCAGGTGGCCTGCGCCGAGAACCTGCCCGGCGAGCGCCAGGTGCCGGATCACCCGCTGGTGCGCCAGACGCTCGACGACTGCCTCAACGAACTGATGGACATCCGCGGCCTGGAGGCGCTGCTCCGGCGGGTCGCGAGTGGTGACGTGGAGATCCTTATCCGGGATCTCACCAGCCCCTCGCCGCTGGCCCAGGAGATCATCACGGCGCGGCCCTTCGCCTTTCTCGACGATGCGCCGGCCGAGGAGCGGCGTACGCGGGCGATCCGCACGCGATACCTGCTCGACCCGGAAGAGGCGGCGACGCTCGGCCGGCTCGACCCGGAGGCGATCCGTGCGGTCTGCGCGGAGGCCTGGCCGGAGGCCCGCTCGGCCGATGAGCTGCACGACGGGCTGACCCTGGCGGGTTTCCTCACCACCCCGGAGGTGGCCCGGCCCGGCCAGGAGCGCTGGCCGGCATGGCTCGCGGAACTGGCGGCGGCCAGCCGCGCCACGCAACTCACGCTGCCGGGTGGCCAGGCGCTGTGGGTGAGCGCAGAACGCCTGGAGCAGGCACTTGCCGTGCTGCCCGGCGCCGCGCTCACACCGGTGATCGGGCCGGCCGGCAGTCGCAGTGCCGCAGGCCGGGAAGAAGCGCTGCGGGAACTGGTGCGCAGTCGCCTGGAAAGCCTGGGGCCGGTCACCGCGACCGAACTGGCAGCGCCGCTGGCCGTGTCTGTGCCGGAAATCGACACCGCGCTACTGGCTCTCGAAGTGGAAGGCCAGGCCATGCGCGGTCGCTACCGGAGCACCACCACCAGCGACCCGGCGGCGGAAGAATGGTGTGACCGCCGCCTGCTGGCCCGTATCCACCGCTACACGCTCCGTAGCCTGCGCCAGGCCATTGAGCCGGTGAGCCCGGCTGCCTACATGCGCTTCCTGTTCCGCTGGCACCGGCTGGGTGAGGAGCGAGGCCAGGGGCCGGAGGCGCTGCGTGGCGCCCTCGATCGTCTGCTGGGCTACCCGGTGCCGGCCGCCGCCTGGGAAGCAGCGCTGCTGCCCCAGCGGGTCGGCGACTACCTGCCGTTCTACCTCGACCAGTTGCTGGCCGGGGGCGAGTACGCGTGGCTGCGACCGGTGACGGACGTGCCCCGCCAGCGGCGCCAGGGACCCGTGCGGACCACGCCGGTGATGTTCATCGACCGCGAGCACCTGCACCTCTGGCAGGCACTGCTGCGGCCGGAGGACGGGACGCCCCCGGTGCTGTCCGGCACTGCAATCCGGGTTCAGGCCGCACTCGCGGAACGCGGTGCCATGTTCTTCCAGGACCTGCAGCGGGCGACGGGCCTGCTGCCGGTACAGGCAGAGGCGGGCCTGCGCGAACTGGTGGCGGCGGGGCTGGTGGCTGCCGACGGGTTCGCTGGTCTCCGCGCGCTGGTCAATCCGGCGCTGCGCCGGGCCGCCCGCGGCACGGCCGATCGCCGGCGCGGGATCAGCGTGGCCGGTGGCGGTCGCTGGGACCTGGTGACGCGAACCCTGCCAGTCGCCGGCAGCGGGGAGCCGGAGGGCCCGCGGCCCCGCGACATTGTCGAGCGGATGGCCCGGGTATTGCTGGACCGCTATGGCGTGGTGTGCCGCGCCGCGCTCCAGCGCGAAGCGCGCTTCCTGCCGCCGTGGCGCGAACTGGTCCGGGCATTCCGCCGGCTCGAGGCCCGGGGCGAGATCCGTGGCGGGCGCTTCATCACCGGCGTGGGTGGCGAGCAGTTCGCCTGGCCCTCGGCCGTGGAGCTGCTCCGCGACGCGCGCCATGCGGGCACCACCGACTGCGAACTCGTGATCTCCGCCGCCGATCCGCTCAATCTTACCGGCCTGATTACTCCGGGCGAACGCGTGCCGGCGCTGGCGCGTAACCGGGTGCTTTACCGCAATGGCATTCCGGTCGCCGCCTGGAAGGGCGGTGAGTTCAGCTGGCTCGGGACGCCCGACGCGGCCCGGGAATGGGCAGCGCGCACGGCGCTGGCGCGGACGGATCCCCGGCTGAACTACGTGGCGGGACCGGGACGGGCATAGGACGCCACGAATGGCGCCTGCACCTCTTCTCCTTTGGTATCCGGCGGAAATAGGGAACAATAGCCGCCATCTCAGGAGCCTTTCCCATGAAGAATAGTGGCCCATGAACAATAGTGGCATCAGCCCCAGCGTGCCGGTCGGCGTTGTGATCATCGGCGCCAGGAACCTCGACACCTCCCTCGATTTCTATGCGGGAACGCTCGGTCTCGATGTGATCGAGACCCGCACCTGGCGGGGTCCCGACTTCGAGGCCTACTGGCATCTTCCCGCGGGTGCCAGCGCCCGCTGTGCTTTCCTCGGGCAGGGAGCCGACCCCGTCGGCCGCATCCAGCTGATGGAGTTCGACGCGCCCCACCGCACGCTCGTGCGCTCGCCGGATATCCGCCGGGCGACCGGGCTGTTCAACCTCAACATTTACGCCAGCGACATGGAGAAGGACTACGCGAAGCTCAGGTCGCAGGGCTTCAATTTCTGGAGCCAGCCGGCCCGCAACAATTTTGGTCCGGCCGTGGGCGAGACGCTCGAGGCGGCCTTCGACGGTCCGGACGGGGTGGTCATCAACCTGATCCAGCTGCTCTCGGATGATCCGAAGACGGTGATCGGGCATATCGTCCGGTTCATCACCGGCTACGGCCGGACACCTACCGGCTTCACCTCGGTGGTCACCACGGCGCACGGCGTGGACGACATGGAGAAGGCGCTCGCCTTCTACTATGGTCCGCTGCAGATGTCGCTGTTCATCGAGTCCATCCTGCAGGGGCCGGAAACCAACCGGGCGCTGTGCCTGCCGCCGGAATCCCGCACCCGGAGCGTGATCGTCCAGGGCGCCCACGAGTACGGCAAGATCGCACTCGCGACGCCGATGAACTACGAAGTGCCAAACCTGGTCGTCAACGCGGTTCCGCCGAACATCGGCTACCTGGCCCAGTCCTTCCAGGTTGATGACCTGGAATCCACGGCACGGGCCTGCGCTGCGGTGGGTGCGGAGCGGTACTCAGATCCGATGGCCATTGACCTGCCGGGCCGCGGGCCGTGCCAGGCGATGGTCGTCCGGAACCCGGGGAGCGGGGCGCTGCAGGAGTTATTCCAGCTAGCCTAGTGTCCTGTCCCTTTGATGACTCTACAGAGCCGCCGGGAACTCCGGCACGTCTCGCCCGCGATCCTCAGCGTAGGCGAGGGTTTCACCCGTCAATCCGGCGCGTGCCAACCGCTCTGCCACCCCTGGCTGGCCAGCGATTGCCGGGCAAAATCCCCGGGCACAGTCTCCAGAGGCACGCGCAGCGTGGCATTCCAGCGGTTCAGGAAGCCGAAGAGGCTGATCACCGCCACGATTTCCGCCACCTGGCGCGGCGAGTAGTGACGCATGACATCACCCAGTTCGTCATCGCTCACGCCGTTCGGCGATTGGCCACCGCCCCGGGCGACGCGCAGAGCAGCCTTTTCCGCCGCAGTGAACAGCGTCGAAGACTCGAACTCCCAGATGGCCGCCTGTTTCTCAGGCGACACGCCGTCCAGAGCCAGGCCGTGGGCGTTGTGGGCCACGCAGTACTGGCAGCCACCCGCCGCGCTCGCGATGAGCCCTACCAGGCGTTTGAGCTCCATGGTCACCTCGCCCGGCGCCCAGACTGTGAAGACCAGCGGACCCAGAGCGCGCAGCAAATCGGGCCAGTGGGCCATCACCAGCACGTCGTTCGGTGCAAAGCCCATCTGACGGGTCGCCGACTCGAAGAGCAGCCTGAGATCCGGCGGGAGGGTTTCCGGGGCCAGGGGATGGAGACGGTTCAAGATGGTAGCTGGATCTGACAGGACAGGTAAGGCATCGCTCAAGTCTGCCAGCCCGGCAACCGGGGCGCCACTGTCTACGCACATCTGGTGCCACACGGCAGAGCACGAAGGAGCGACTGGCTGCCGATCGTTCCTGCTGCCGTTGAATAACCCAACGGCGCGCCTCCATACTGTCTGTGTTCGGCCTGGCATTGTTCATTGCGAAGTGCTTCGGGTCGGTCCTTAAGTGGCAAACCACACACTGACACGGCGGGAGGGGCCCGTGACCAGCCAGCGCCAACCGGTCACCGTGCAGGCTTTGCGGCGTTATGGCGCACTGGCCGGAAGTATCGTCCACCTGATGCAACGGACGATCTGGCCGAAATTCGATCTGCTGGCACGCCTTTGGCTGGCACTGCTCTTCCTGAAATCCGGGGTCGTCAAGCTCACCAACTGGGACACGGCCCTGGAGCTTGCCCGCTCGGAGTATCCGGTCAGCTGGCTCGAGCCGGTCACGGCCGCGTGGCTGGGCACAGCCATTGAACTCGTGGGTGGCGGCTTGCTGGCCGTGGGTCTGCTGACCCGCTACGCCGCTTTGGCCCTGCTCGCCCTCACCTGGGTAATCCAGACCGAGTATGTTGCGCTGGACAGCCAGCTGTTCTGGCTGGTCGCGTTCGGCTGGTACGCGCTGGCAGGCGCCGGGCGCCATTCTGTCGACCAGCTGGTCCGGCGCGGCCTGGCAGCGAGCGCCCTGCCGCTCGTGCCGCGCATCGTGAGGGTCACAGCCTGGGTGCGGGAGAAGATCGGGCCCCTTTATCTGTCGGCCGTGCGCCTCTGGATGAGCGTCAGTCTGCTTATGGTTAGCGGTGCCTTGGTCCCCTTCCAGGAACAGATCTTTCCGATGAAGACGCTGGCCACGCTCCCAGTATCGGTAGCGCTGATTGCGGGAGCGATGCTGCTGGTAGGTGCTGCCACCCGCTATACGGCAGTTGCGTTACTGGCGCTGAGTGCGGGCATGTCGGTCACCCAGGCGCAGATGACGGGCGAGGTCTATCTGTTAGCCACCCTTGCCCTGTTCGTCATCCAGGGCGCAGGCCCGCTGTCGCTGGATGCCCTGACCCGTCCTCTGCTCAGGGGCTGGCTGCCCAGTCTGGTCAGTGAGCCCGCATTCTCACAAGACGGTCTGCCCCGGATCGTGATCGTGGGGGCAGGTTTTGGCGGGCTCGCGTGTGCGCAGGCGCTGCGGACGGCCCCGGCCAGTATCACGCTGATCGACCGGGCCAACCATCATCTGTTTCAGCCGCTGCTGTACCAGGTCGCCACTGCCGCACTTTCGCCCAGCGACGTGGCTGCACCAGTTCGACCACTGTTCCGCGACGCGCCAAACGTGCAGGTGCTGCTTGGCACAGTGACGGCTGTCGATACCGTGCGACGTTACGTCCACGTCCATGGCCGCGACGTGCCCTACGACTATCTCGTGATCGCTACCGGGGCAGCCCACAGTTACTTCGGCAAGGATCACTGGGCTCCCGTCGCGCCGGGCCTCAAGCGGATAGAGGATGCCACGGAGATCCGCGGGCGGATTCTGCGGGCATTCGAGGACGCAGAAGCAACCGAGGACCCGGCCGAACGGGCTGCCCTGCTCACTTTCCTCGTGGTAGGTGCCGGCCCCACCGGCGTGGAACTCGCCGGTGCCATCGCCGAACTTGCCCGCCTTGGCATGGAGAAGGATTTCCGGAACTTCGATCCGGCCAGCGCCCAGGTGATCCTTGTGCAGTCCGGGCCGCGCGTGCTGCCAGCATTTCCAGCTCGCCTGTCCGCAATCGCCCAGCGTGACCTCGAGGCGCTGGGTGTCGAGGTGCGGCTGAACAGCCGCGTGGAGCAGATCGATGCCGACGGTGTGCTTGTCAGCGGCCAGCGAATCGTCGCCCGGACAGTCCTGTGGGCAGCCGGTGTGAGCGCTTCGGCTGCCGCCCAATGGCTGGGTGCCTCTGCCGACAGTGCGGGCCGCCTGTTGGTGGGGTCCGACCTGAGCGTCCCGGGTTGCCCCGGTATCTACGCCCTCGGCGATACGGTCGCGAGCACCGCCTGGGCCGGCAAACCGGTGCCGGGACTGGCGCCGGCCGCCAAGCAGGGCGGGATCTATGTGGCCCGGGTGTTGCGGGCGCGCCTGGACGGTCGCAGGGCGCCGGCCGCTTTTCGCTACCGGCACATCGGCAGCCTGGCTACCATCGGGCGCAAGGCAGCCGTCGCGGATTTTCGCTACGTGACGCTGTGGGGTGCGCCGGCCTGGTGGCTATGGGGCCTGGTGCACATCGGGCTCCTGGTCGGCGTGCGCAATCGGCTTACGACGCTGGTCAACTGGTTCTGGGCCTACCTGACCTATGGCGGCGGTATCCGCCTCATCACCGGCCAGGAAGACAGGCCCCGGCCAGTTGTCAGCGAACGATGACGGCCGGGCTGTTGACGTGGCTCCGGAAATGGGCGAAGTCCATCTTGAAGCGCAGGGCGCGATCAACCTGCAACCCGGCATCCGCGATGAACAATCGTCGCCTGAATTGGCAGGGCTGCCCTCTGGCAGTCGTTTAGCCCCGAAAACTCAGGGGGGGGCATTCAGGGCCCAGTCGTAGGGCAGGTTGGCCCTGATCGGCAGTCCCGCAGGCAGATCAGGCCGATAGTGCCGGATGAAGGCCTCCACGCCTCCGTAGGAGGCGAAGTCCTCCTGGAACCAGTCAAAGATGCGGGACACCCGGATCACCCGGTCGGTGACGCGCAGTCCCTTGCCGGCGTCAGCGAGGAAGTTACGCACCTGGTCGTCCAGCTGAGACTCCAGACGGTCTTCCCCATAGGGTTCGCGACGCAGGTCAGGACAGCCCCGGGACGCGCAGACCAGCGCGAAGTGCACCCGCGGATCGCCGAGCGGCCGCAGCTGCCTGTGCTCCAGCTCGTCCAGTGTCATCTCGCGACCTCCGACCCGGCCGGCGGGCCGTTTCCAGACCGGCCAGAGGATGTTCCCGGCATCGCGGATGCTGGCGAGTGGCTGGTTATCCACCACCATCCGGATGGCGAGCAGATTGTAGGCATTGAGAAGGTACGCAGTCCGGGCTGCCACCTGCCTGGCCGCGGGAGGCGGGGTGGTCGCCAGCCAGAGCAGTGCCTGGCTGAAGGCCGGATCCCGGGCCACACCCGGATAGTCCACCCAGGTCCCCTCACTTGAGAGGTGAACATGGCGCTGGAGGAGCCCGCTATAGGCTTCCGGCAGAACACCGGACGTTTCTGCCAGGGACGGTCCAGACAGCCCGCCAGCAACCAGCAGGATGAGCAACGGCAGTTGCCGGAACAACTCCCACGCATCTTTCTTCACCGGGTCCGTGATTCCCCGGCGAAACGCACCAGCTGCGCCGTGATGATCGCTGGCTGGTCCTCAACGATATAGAAGGATGCGTCTTCTACCCGGAGATGGGCCTGTCCCCGGGCACCGGGCAGGTGCCCGATCAGGGCCTCCGGCCCCATGGCCGAGCGGCTTGCGCTGTAAACGGTCAGCACCGGCCTGTCCCATCCGGCGAGAAGCTCCCAGGCCCGCTGGTTGGCCTGAGCCGCAGGATCCTCCGGGTCAATCGGCAGGATCAGCGGGAACCGGCGCGGAGCCGCCTTGTAGCTCTCGTCCGGATAGGGCGCGTCGTACGCCGCGATTGTTTCCGGTGCCAGTGGCTGTACCACGCCCTCAGCCACCATCTCTCCCTGGGGGAAGCGGGGCAGGGCGAGCTGCTGGGCACGCCACTTGATAAACCACTCCCTGCCCTGGGGCATTCCCCGGGGCAGCATGGTGTTGCTGAGCACCAGCCGATTGAAAAACTCGGGCCTCTCGGCCGCAATCCGCAGCCCGAAGAAACCACCCCAGTCGAACATGAAGGCCGTGACGTCCGGCAGGCGCATGGCGCTCAGAAAGGCAATCAGCCAGTCGATGTGGTCCTGGAAGCTGTAGTACTCGGCGACCGCCAGCTTGTCGGAGCGGCCGAAGCCGACGTAGTCAGGTGCAACGACCCGGTAACCGGCCGCTACCAGTCCCGGAATGACCTTCCGGTACATATAGGCCCAGCAGCCCTGGCCGTGGAGCAGCAGCATCACTGGCCCGTGGCGGGGCCCCTCGTCCAGGTAGTGCATCCGGAGCTGACCGAAACGCCGATCCCGGATCAGCAGGTAGTGCGGCTGGAAGCTAAAGTCCGGCAGCTGGCGAAAGCGGGCCGGCGGGGTGCGCAGCACCGGCCCCGGTGGATCTCCCCGCAGGTCAGTCCCGGGCATGCCAGCACCCAAGGCCAGAGATACCGGCCGCGCATCTGCCCATGCCGTGTCTCCCAGGCGGTAGTGAGTCCAGGCAATCGGGCCAGGTTCGCATCAGGCTCCGGGGAGGAGGGCGCGGTCAAGCGCTTCCCGCAGTTCGCGCTCGGAATGCACGCCGACAAAGGTGTCGAGGACTTTGCGGGAGCGCAGGATCAGCACGGTGGGAATGGAACGGACCCCAAATGACCGAGCCGACTCCGGGCTGCGGTCCACATCAACCTTTGCCACCAGTACACGCCCACCCATGACATCCGCCAGTCGCTCGATCACCGGAGCGAGCTGGTGGCAGGGACCACACCAGCCCGCAGAAAAATCCAGCAGGACAGGCCGGTCGGCCGTCTGCAGGGTGTGCTCGAGAGTCTTGTCGGTCAGTTCGGCAATTCCGGAGTAAAGCTCACTCATGACACTACTGCCTTTCTCATGCCGCCCGGTACCAGCGCTCTGACTCGAAGGCTGCATCCAGGGGCGTATCGAGGATATGGTTGGCATAGTTGCTCAGGGTCTTCATCGCCACCCCCAGGACCACGTCCAGAACCTGCGCCCGGCTGAATCCTGCAGCCAGGAACTCGTCCAGCTCGCCTGGATCTACCCAGCCACGCTGCTGGACGATGGTACGTGCCAGACGTGCGAGCGCGTCGAGTCGACTGTCACTCAGGGCGCTGCCGGTACGCAGCGCCTCTATATCCTGGGCTCCCATTTTCGCCATGTGCCGCGCGATATAGGAGTGGGCGCCGACGCAGAATTCGCAGCCGTTCTCCACGCTGACGGCCAGCAGCACAACCTGCTGCTCGATGCGGCTCAGAGAGGAGTGCTCCAGCGCGGCAGCCAGGCGAAGGTAGCCTTCGAGGGCTGCGGGTGACTCGGCAAGGCCAGCCAGCAGGCCAGGCACGAAGCCAAACAGGGTGGCCGCCTTCTCCAGGTGAGGGCGCGAGGCCGGTGGTGCGCTGCTGATGGTGTGCAAACTGAACTGATTCATCACTTTCTTCCTTTGCTCCCGGACGGCCCATACCAGGGCACACTTCGCCAAAGAGTTCTTGTGGATTCGGACGCTACGCTGCCAGGACTGGCCGGACAATGGCCCGACGTCTGTGACTTATGGCTGATCGTCCGCCGTGACCATGTCAATGACGGTGGCAGGTTGCCAGGGGTCCGCACCCTGATCCGCGAGGCAGGCGAGCTGCACGCAGCCCAGTTCTCTAGTCAGAAGTCATCCGGTGCAGGGCGCATACCTTGTTGCCGCTGGGGTCGCGCAGGTAGGCGACGTAAAGGCTACCGAAGGCATTGCGCCGTATCCCGGGCGGGTCTTCAATGGCCGTACCGCCATGGGCCAGTCCGGCCGCATGCCAGGCATCAACTGCGGCCGTACTGCTTGCCGAGAAGCCGATGGTGCCGCCATTGGCGCCGCTGGCAGCCTGCCCGTTGATCGGTGTCGAAACCATGAACAGGCCATGATCATGCGTATAGAACAGCCGCCCCTTGTCATCCGTACGTCCGGGTCTGCACCCCAGAGCACCCAGCGTGGCGTCATAGAATTCCCGGGCGACAACGCAATCCCTGGCACCAACCATGACATGACTGAACATCCGGACCTCTCCCCTCAAAGCACGCGCTGTGTGCCCAGGATGATATCCCGTCGCCGCAGTCCGGCGAGCACCTCGCCACCCTCCGCGACCACCCGCTCCGGATCAGGATGCACCAGTTCGCCGGCGACGCGGAGCAACAGGGCCCGGCCCGCATCTGGCTCGGCATCCACCAGCGCGAGCAGGCGGGCTGTGACCGCATTGACCTCCATGAACCGCACGGAATCGCTCCGATCCCGGTAGACCACTAGGCACGTCGGCGTCATGGGTGGCTCTGCAGGCAGGTAGCCAGGACCCAGCTGGTGAACCGGCCACTGATAGACGAGGGGCCAGGCCAGCGGCGAGAGAACCGGGACCCCGGTCAGCAGGTCGCCGTTCGGGTTAGCCAGCGACAGGTCGGGTTCCGCCGCGGACAGGTCCAGGGCCAGCTCGACCCACTCGTAGTGGGCCAGGTCCCGGAGAAAGGGTGGGTCGCCGGCAACCTCGCCCCGTGCCGTCGTCAGGAAGTTGACAAACTCGCCGGCCAGCTGCCAGAACTGGGGAGTGTGACACTGGTGCCGCGCATAGAAGTCCCGGACGAGAGCTTGCCAATGGGGCACAGGCAGCAGCTGCCGGACCACCGGGAAGGATCCGGCGAGCAGGCCTTCCACGTTGCGGAAAAAGAGATCCCGGTAGATCGCCAGCCGCCGTGGCTCGATGCCGTCAGGTGGGGGATTACCCTGGGGATCCCTGAGGTGGGCAGAAAACTCGATCTGCCGGCGCTGGAACTCCATCAACGGGCCGGTCATCGGCGACATCAGCTGCGGGCCGTCGCGGCAAGCTGCCCATGAGCGCGCTGCAGACGGGCAATGCTGACCACCTCGGCCAGCAGTTCGTCGAGCGGCGGGAGGTTGAAGTCCCGCTCCAGCAGGGTCGGCACAGGGCCAAGCCGGCTGTAGCTGTAGTCCAGCAGTGACCAGACATCCGCACAGACTGCCGCCCCATGGGTATCCACCCGCAGGTCCTCGGCCTCCAGATAGTGTCCCGCCACGTGCAGGTAGAGCACCCTGTCAGGAGGTAATCCGTCAATGAAGGCGCGTGGCTCATAGCGGTGATTGATGCTGTTTACCAGGACGTTGTTCACGTCCAGCAGCAAATCACAGTCTGCTGCGTCGAGCACCGCATTGATGAACTCCAGTTCGCTCATTTCCGCGCTTAGCTGGGCGTAGTACGAGGCGTTCTCCAGGGCAATTCGCCGGCCGAGGATGTCCTGCACCTGGCGGACGCGGCCTGCGACCCACCTGACGGCGTCGGCGGTAAACGGGATAGGCATCAGATCGTAGAGGTGCCCGTAATCGCCGCAGCTCGCCAGGTGCTCGGTATAAACAGCGATGTCATGCTGATCCAGGAAGGTCCGCAGGCGGCGGACGAATTCCAGGTCCAGCGGCCGGGGGCCACCAATGTCCAGCGACAGGCCGTGAGTCACAAAGGGATGGGCTTCCGTCAGGGCGCGGAAGCGGCGGCCCAGCCGGCCACCGATCTCCATCCAGTTCTCGGGGACGGCCTCGAAGAAGGACACCGGGTCCGGTCGCCGGTCTGCAAGCGGGCCGACAAGGGCCCGCCGCAGACCAAGACCGGCACCGGCAATCGCGGGCCGGGTCATCCTGTCCTCAGGGCGACTGCTGGCGGCTCAGCTGCCGCACTTGCCCTCGCCACACTTGCCTTCACCGTCCTTCTTGTCGTCACCACACTTCCCTTCGCCACAGCTGCCATCAGCGGCACGCTCCAGCTGGCTGCTGACGCCGTAGCCCTGGCTGAGGTCTGTGGCGGCAAAAACATTGGCGGCTCCGCCAGCCAGAAAGGCGGCACCGAGGACAATGGTCAGGGGCTTCTTGAGGGATTGCTGGGACATGCTCTGCTCCTTGGCACCACTGGTGCCGTTTGGTTGAAGTAATTTGCGGATGGGGCCAATCGTCAGGGTTCAGACCGCCAGGCCCCGGCGGCGGGTGAACCAGTAATCGATACTGACATAGCGCCCTGAACCGTAAAAGAACAGGCAGAGCAGCATGATGAAGTATGTGGCGGCGAACTCGACACCATTGTTGAGCACCACGAAACTGCCCTGCTCGGTCAGGTAGCTGTAGTTGCCATGCTCCCGGAGCAGGCCTTTTGCCCGGCCCAGCCGCTCCACCGCAGCGAGCGCGTCGCTGCAATTGAAGAGGCACATGGTCGGGTCCGCAATAGCCTGCCAGCCGTTCTTGAGGTGCACCGCCAGCGCCGCCACGGCCATGGTAACCATCAGGGGGATGGAGAACCACCGGGTAGCAATGCCAAACAGCAGCGCCACGGCACCCAGGACCTCGGCCCAGGCCGCGAGAAAGGCCATCAGCCAGGGGAAGGGCAAGCCCAGCCCCCAGTCAGGGTTGCCAAACCAGGCCACCGTGTTCTCGTGGGGGACGAGGCCATCCAGCTTGTTGGTGCCCGCCATCCAGAAAATTGGTGCCAGGTAGAGTCGCAGCAGCAGCGGCGCCAGGAAGTCCAGCGGCTGGCATCGATCGAGTAGTCCCTGAAGCCTGGCGGTCATGTTCTGCATACGGTCACCTGTTATTGAGCCTGCTAGGGTACCGGGGAGCCAGGCGCCAGCCGAGCCCCGTCCGTCTCGCCTTTATGCCTGTTAGTCCGGCCGTAGCTCAGGATGCAAGGCGGCGCACCAGCTGCCGTAACCGCCCCGGACCGGTGCCATGCACCCGCTTATAGGCTTTGCGGAAGGCTGCCTCAGTCTGATAGCCAACTTTCTCCATTACGCCGGCGACGGTCTGCCGCGGGTCATGCAGCATCTGCTCGGCCAGCACCATGCGCCAGCGCGTCAGGTAGTCGATGGGTGTCGCCCCGATGACCTCGGCGAAGCGCTGGGCAAAGACGCTGCGGGACATCCCGGCCTCCATGGCCAGGGCCTCCAGGGTCCAGGGATCGCCGGGCGCACCATGCATCGCGTCAAGGGCCCGACGCAGACGGGGATCGGCGAGCGCCGCGATGAGCCCGCGTTTGTCATCGCTGGAGAAGATATGGTGCCGTATGACCATCACGAACAGGGTATCGGCCAGGCGATCAAGCACCGGCCGATGGCCCGGCTGGGGATTCTCGATCTCGATGAGCATGAGGCTTGACAGATGGTGAATGCGCTCACCCGCCGCCTCGGCAGTAATGACTATCCGCCGGGGCAGCGCATCGATGATGGGGTTCCGCAGGCCGGAATCCAGCGCAAAATGACCGCAGAGCAGTGTGGTGAAGGGGCCGTCTCCGGACTCAGGGATATGCATCCCTTCGCCGTTGAGGCGGGGACTTGCTGACAGCATGTGCCAGTCATCCTGCGGCAGGACCACGAGGTCGCCGGCCCCCAGCCGCAGCGGAGCCTCGTCCCGCATGTGCAGATAGCACTGCCCCTTCCCGACCAGATGGAAAGTGGAGCGGCCACTGCCGGACGTCCCCAGCTGCCAGACGCCACAGACGCTGGGGTGAGCATCAATGCCCGCCCGCAGGTGCCAGGCACTAAGGACCGAAGAGAGCAGGTCTTCCAGCGGACGATCTGACATCAGGGCAGGACACCCCTGGGCCGACCCCTCGGCCAAGGTTGCCGAGGGAAATCTCCCCAAGGCCGCAAACTTTAGCACACGAAATCGAGACGGCTGGCGCTACTCACCGGACCGGCAGCAGGACCATGATGGACAAACTCCCACTGACCTTCATTGCTGCACCCGACCTGACGAGGACAACAACCATGAAGCTTTATTTCAGCCCGGGCTCCTGCTCGCTCGCTCCTCATATCCTCCTCCGGGAGACCGGCATAACCTGCACGCTTGAGCGCGTGGACCTCGCGACCCATCGCCTGGCGAACGGCAGCGACTTCTACGACATCACCCCGCGGGGCCAGGTACCCGTTCTGGAGCTGCCCGATGGCCAGCGGCTGACTGAGGGGGCCGTGATTGCCCAGTACATCACTGAGGCGGCCCGGCGCGATGACCTGTTGCCAGCCGTACCGAGCCCCCGCCGCTACCGGGTTCTCGAGTGGCAGAACTACATCAGCGCCGAACTCCACAAGTCCTACACGCCTTTGTTCAGCCGCAACTTCAGCGAGGCGACCCGGGATGAGTTTCGCCTGGTCCTGCGCAGGAAGTACGAATGGGTCAACCAGCAGATCCAGGCTGGCAGGTATCTGACGGGCGATACCTTCACGGTTGCAGACGCTTATCTGTTCACCATCACCCGGTGGGCCGGGCTGGTGGGCTTGAATCTGGACGGACTGAACAACCTGCAGGTCTTCCAGGCGCAGGTTGCCGCCCGGCCGGCGGTTTCCCAGGCGCTGTCTGCCGAGACCAGCAGCCAGGCGGCTGCCTGAGCCCATGACCCCGGAGGATGCAGGTGGCTGTCGCCGGCTCGTGGTTGATTCCACGGCACTGCCGTGGTCAGCGAGCCCCGCAGATGGTGTCTGGCGCAAGCGGCTGTACCACCGTGGACCGGTCGAGTCAGGGCAGGTGACCTCCCTCGTTCGTTACGGGGCAGGTGCAGGCTTTCCCGAACATGATCATCCGGATGGCGAGGAGATCCTCGTCCTGTCAGGCACCTTTGCGGACGAGCATGGCCGCTACCCCGCAGGGACATACCTGCTGAACCCGGACGGCTTCCGCCATAGACCAGTTTCACCTGAGGGTTGCCTGCTCTTCGTCCGCCTGCGTCAACACCCGGGTCATGGCCGCAATCCGGTGCGAGTCCACGCCGGCAAGCTGCCGTGGCGCGGCGGTCGGGGGCCCAATGTCAGCGTCCGGCTGCTTGCCGAGCAGGAGGGGTTCCCGCAGAGATCGCGACTGGAGCTGTGGCTGGGCGGTCATGAAGGGCAGCGGGCGAGCTATCCAGCGGGCAGCGAGATCCTGGTCCTGGAAGGCAGCCTCGCCGATGACTTCGGAAGCTATCCAGCCGGTAGCTGGCTGCGCTTCGCTGCCGGCGAAAGTCACCGCCCCTGGTCGGCAGCCGGCTGCCTGCTTTATATACAGGAAGGTCTCGACTCACAGGTAGGTCAAATTGCGGCAAGTCCGGCCTGAGGTCCGACGATGGAATCGCGCCCGCCGCTGCCGCCTTTCACCCGGGAATCCGCCACCGAGATAGTCCAGCGGGCTGAGGATGGGTGGAATTCCCGTAGCCCGCACGCGGTGGCCCTGGCCTATACACCGGACAGTCAGTGGCGCAACCGCTCGGAGTTCATCGCCGGTCGTGACGCCATCGTGGCCTTCCTCCAGAGGAAGTGGGTCCGCGAGCTGGACTATCGCCTCGTCAAGGAACTCTGGGCGTTTGACCGCAATCGTATCGCGGTGCGCTTCGCCTACGAGTGGCACGACGACAGCGATCGCTGGTACCGCTCCTACGGTAACGAGAACTGGGAGTTCGACAGTAACGGCCTCATGCGGCGGCGTCATGCCAGCATCAACGACCTGCCGATTGCCGCCGGCGATCGAATCTTCCACTGGCCACTGGGACCTAGGCCCCGGGACGGTGAATCCCTGTCGACGCTGGGGCTTTGACCGCGGGCGGCGTGCCAGCACCGACCACTGAACCAGGAGACCCGAATATGCATAACGCCGTCAATAGCCTGCTGGGGCTTGATTATCCCATCGTGCAGGGACCCTTCGGCGGCGGCCTCTCCAGGGTTGAATTGACCGCCCTGGTATCGAACCTGGGGGGGTTGGGATCCTTCGGCGCTCACATGCTTGATCCCGGGCAGATCGGCGCGCTGGTCGGGGAGATACGGGGACATACAAGGCGCAGTTTCGCTATCAACCTGTGGGTATCCGACCACGATCCCGGCGGTCTGGATCTGGATGAGGCTTCCCTGACAGCAGCCTGGCCGCTGTTCGAACCCTACTTCCGGGAGCTTGGGTTGCCGAGGCCTGAGCGCCTGGAGCGGGGCCATCCGCACTTCGAGCTGCAGCTGGAGGCGCTACTGGAGGCACGACCCCCGGCCTTCTCCTTTGTGTTCGGCGTGCCGTCGGCAGCCGCCCTGGAGGAGTGCCGGCGGCGGCGTATCGTGACCATCGGCGCCGCCACCACGGTTGACGAGGCCGCCATTCTCGATGCTGCGGGTGTCGACCTGATCGTTGCCTCGGGTGCCGAAGCGGGGGGACACCGCCCCTCGTTCCTGGCCTCTGCCGAGAGCTCGCTGACCGGTACCCTGGCGCTGGTTCCCCAGGTGGTTGACCGGGTGCGGGCGCCAGTGATCGCCGCGGGGGGTATCGCCGATGCCCGCGCCATCCGCGCCGTACAGGCGCTCGGTGCCCAGGCCGCCCAGATCGGTACGGCCTTTCTCGCCTGTCGCGAGTCCGGTGCTTCGGAACTCCACCGGCAGGCGCTCTTCTCGGCGGGCGCCCGCCACACAACCCTCACGCGGGCCTTTACCGGTCGGCTGGCCCGCGGTCTTCGCAACCGCTGGACCGAGGAGATGGCCGCCCGCGCAGACCAGTTGCCACCATTCCCGATCACCAGCTGGTTCGTCTCCCGGCTGCGTCCTGCCGCCCTGGCCGCCGGTCGGGCCGACCTGCTCGCCCTTTGGAGCGGGCAGGTGGCACCCGCCCTCAGGTATCGTGACGCACGCTCCCTGATGCAGTCGCTGATCGTCGACGTGCAGGTGACCGCGTTGTAGACAGCTCACACCGCAGCGCGGCCGCGGCGTGGTCGACAAAGGCGCGCACGCGGGACGACAGCAGCTTCGCGTGCGGGTAGACCAGGCTAACCGGCAGCGGCGCCGGCTCGAAATCCCTCAGCACCTCCCGCAGCTGCCGTGCCGCCACCGCGCGACGGGCCTGGTAGGAGATGAACAGGCCGAAGCCGAGGCCGGCAACGCAGGCATCGACGCAGGCCGACGCCTGGTTGCACGCGAACGGCCCCCTGACCTTGACCTGCAGCGCCCGCCCGTCCTCGACGAAGTGCCAGACGTCGCCGGGCATCAGGGCGGTGAAGCGCACGCAGGGCAGTCGTGCCAGCTCCCGCGGGTGTCCGGGCGTACCGGCAGCCCTGAGCAGCGCCGGGCTCGCCACCACGACACGGCGGAGGTGGCCGACCTGCACCGCCACCATCGACGAGTCTGCCAGCGCCCCGATGCGCACCGCCACGTCGATACCTTCGTCCACCAGGCTCACGACCCGGTCCAGCAGCGTCAGCTCCACCTGCATCCTGCGATAGCGCGCGACAAAAGCGGCGACCGCCGGCGCGACGTGCATCTGGCCGAACAGCACGGGCGCGGTTACCCGCAGCGGGCCGGCCGGATCCGGGTCGCCCGCGCCCAGCGTCTGCTCGGCCTCGCCCACCTCCGCCAGGATGTGCCGGCAGCGCTCGAGATAGGCGCGGCCTTCCTCGGTGAGCGCGATGCGACGGGTGGTGCGGTTCAGGAGCCGCACACCCAGCGCCTCCTCCAGTGCCGCCAGCGTGCGCACCATCGAGGACAGCGACGTGCCCAGCGCATTGGCCGCCGCTGTGAGGCTGCCCCGGTCGGCGATCTGCACGAATGCGGCCATGGCCAGGAGTTTGTCCATGCCGGAAGATTACGCCAGATCGTGCAGTAGTCAATTGCGAATTGGCATATTTATTGCGGACTGAGCTTGGCCGAGAATCTCCTTCGCACGGCAAGCGGCCGCAAACCAACCCAGACCAGCGAAAGGAATCAACCATGTCACGCATCAACGTCGTCGACCCGAAAACCGCCACCGGCGAGACCCGGGATCTGCTGGACGCCGTCCAGCAACAGCTCGGCATCGTTCCCAACTTCATCCGCACTCTGGCCAACTCGCCGAAGGCGCTGGCCGCCTTCCTGGGTCTGTACGGTCCCATGGGCGCCGCCACCCTCGACAAGGCGACCCAGGAGCGCATTGCGCTGGTGGTGGCCGAGGAGAACGGCTGCCAGTATTGCGTTTCCGCCCACACCGCCATCGGCCGGCACGCCGGCCTCTCCAGCGAGGAGATGCTGCTCAACCGGCAGGGAAGTTCCGGCGACGCGAGGGCGGCGGCGGCGGTGGCGTTCGCCAGGGCGCTGAATGAGCACCGGGGCGAGGTCACCACGGCCGAATTCGACGCGGTACGCGCCGCCGGCTACAGCGACGGCGAGATTGTCGAGATCATCACCGCGGTGGCGCTCAACGTCTACACCAACATGCTCGGTAAGTCGACGCTGATCGCCATCGACTTCCCGAAGGTGACCTTCATCGGCGGCACCAAGAAGTCCGCCGCGTAGGCGCAAGGGACCCGCCGGCGGCCACCAGCCGCCGGCGGAGAATCCGCGGACACATCCCAGCCGACGCCTCGCCGTCGAGGCGCCGATCCAGGAGACCGTGATGAGCCATCGCTTTGCGGAAATCGCCTTCACCGAGGGCGTGCAGGCCGTGCAGGAGCAGTACCGCGCACGCGCGCGCAACGAGCGCCTGCTGGCCGAGGGGGGACCCAACGACGTGCTGGGAGCGGTCGAGGCCGAGTTCATTGCCGCACGGGACAGCTTCTATGTCGCGACCGTGAGTGAGACTGGCTGGCCCTACGTGCAGCACCGCGGCGGGCCGGCGGGGTTCGTTCGGGTGATTGCGCCGAGGACGCTCGCCTTCGCCGACTTCCGCGGCAACACCCAGCTCATTTCCGCCGGCAATGCCATTAGTAATGACCGCGCGGCGCTGATCCTGATGGATTACGCCCGGCGCAGCCGGCTCAAGATTCTGGGCCGCATCCGCTTCGAGGACGCATCAACGGTGGCGGAAGAGCTGCGCAAGGCGGTGGAGCTGCCGGCCTACCGTGCGCGGGTCGAGCGGGTCGCGATCGTCGAGGTCGAGGCGTTCGACTGGAACTGCCCACAGCATATTACGCCGCGTTTCACCGAAGCCGAGGTCGGGGAGGCGGTCGCGCCGCTACACCGGCGCATCGCCGAGCTGGAGGGCAAGCTCGTCGCGTTCGACGAGCACGTCACGGCAGTTGGCTCCGAGGCAGTGCCGGTTCAGTAGTCCGGACATGTTTCCCGGACGGGACGCTCTCACGCTAGTGAAGCGGGAGAGCCAAGAATGTTGCCACACTTAACCACACGGAGAATTTCCATGTCTCGCATGATGACCCTGATGATCGCCCTGCTGGTCACGGCGTTCCCTGCCCTGACTGCGTCGGCCGCACCACCGCGCACTGAAGGTGGCGTGACTCGCATCCATCTGGAGCAGCACAACGGCTACTTCGCTGCCACCGAGACTCTGGCCGGGCTCAAACCCGGAACCTACGAGTTCGTGGTGACCAATTCCGCCGGCAAGCTGGCCGGTTTCCAGATCGTTGATGGCACCGGACGTGAGCTGGACAAGTTTCCGCTGGAACCCGGCCAGGTCCGCACGAGCCGGGTCGTGATCGGTCCCTCGGGATTCCGCTATCGTTGTCCCATCAATCCGACACCCTGGTACGAGGTTTCGGTCGGCGATTAGATGCCCGGGTCCGCCGGCCAGCCGGCGGACTCGCTGATTGCCCGGGCGATTGCCCGGGCGATTGCTGAGGCAATTGCTCAGGGCGGGAGCAGCCTGCGAATCTCTCGCCGCAGTTCCGCTGCCCAAAGCGGTGCCTGACGGGCCGCTTTCTCACGGTTGCCCAGTTCGCCGGCCAGCATGCCGGCGTCCCGCCGCCGGGGCTTGAACTCCCGGCTGTTTCGGTCAAACACCACCTGCCCGCTGCCACTGATCAGAAAGAGCCCGGGTGTCCCCTTGACACCCCAGCTCTCGGCAGCCGATTCGCCGCCCAGCAATATCCGGAAATCGAAACCGCCGCCCGATATGTCGGCCTGCCAGGCGTCGGGTTTGTCCTCCCAGAGATTGATGGCCACCACCTCGAGCCTCTCGGTTCCAAATTCGTCCAGCATGCTCTGCAGATGCGGCAGCAGTGCCTTGCAGTAGGGGCACCAGCTGGCCCAGAACACCACAATCGCAGGCCGACCTGCTGCCAGGCTCGCAAGGGTCCGGGTCTCACCGGCGGGATCGGGCAGCGTCAGGGCGGGTGCCGCCCTGCCTTCCAGGCCGCTGGCCTGGGCAGCCTGGAAGCCTGGCAACGCCCACAGCATGACCAGCATGCTGCGGGCCCAGAATCTGCTTGTCCTGCGCTGCATGTCGTTACCCTGTATCAGACGGCCGGGCGGTGATCTTAGCCGACGCTTATGATAATTGTCAGTTACCGGGGACTTGCGGAACCCTAAGCTCGAAGGCAGCCGTGTGCCCGATCCAGTGCCGGCCAGGCCGCAACCCTGCCAAAACACGCCCATGAGTCAGGAGACCTGAATGAAGCTGTCGATCATTCTGTGGGGCATCCCGCAGGCCATGCGGGTTGCCGCCCGCGTCTATCCCGCCTATGCGGCCCGCCTGAAGGAGAAAAACCTGGTCGCCCAGTTCCGGTTGCAGGACAACTCGGAAGGCCGCTGGATCCGGCTTGAGGACGGCAGGATCACGACGGGGAAGGGGATTCACCAGCAGCCCGATATCGGCATTGTCTTCAAGAACAGGGCCATAGCCGAAAACTTCCTGACACCGCCCTTCGACCAGCTGGAGCGGATCGACGCGGCCAAGAATTTCAAGGTCGGCATGGAAGGCCGGGACGACCTCGCCGTGTGGTTCATGTCCTCGCTGATGCGCCTGGAATCGCTCACCTGGAAGAGCGGCACCGACATGGGCAATGGTGTCACCCGCTACACCAATGGCACCAACGGCGGACCGATCTTCGTCTATGTGAAGGATGGCAAGATCCTGCGCATCACGCCCATGGACTTCGATGACAGCGATGCGGCTTCCTGGTCCATCCAGGCCCGGGGCAAGACCTTTACGCCACCCCGGCGCACGACGCTGGCTGCCCATGGCCAGTGCCAGAAGTCGATGGTTTATTCGAAGGACCGGGTGCTGTACCCGATGAAGCGGGTGGATTTCGATCCCGATGGCAACCGCAACATCCAGAACCGCGGCAAGTCAGAGTTCGTCCGCATCAGCTGGGACGAGGCGCTGACCATCGTCGGGAACGAGATCAAGCGCTGCAAGTCGGTGGGTCCTGGCGCGATCGCGGTCGCCAACGGTTCCCACCACCAGTGGGGCAACCTGGGCCACTACCTCAGCGCCTTCAACCGCTTCTGGAACCTGGTCGGCGTGACCAAGCTGGTCCACAACCCGGACAGCTGGGAAGGCTGGTTCTGGGGCGCGATGCACCACTGGGGCGGCAGCATGCGGCTCGGGGCCGCCGAGCCCTACGGCACGGTGGAGGACTGTCTCAAGGAGGCCGAGATGATGGTCTTCTGGTCCAGCGACCCCGATGCCACCTACGGCTACGAGGGCACCCAGCGGCGTGCCTGGGCGAAGGAACTGGGCATCAAGATGGTGCACATCGATCCCTACATGAACCATACCGCCGCCCACCTCGGCGGCAAGTGGATTTCACCGAAGCCTGGCAGCGACGCAGCACTGGCCCAGGCGCTGTGCCATGTCTGGATCACCGAGGATCTCTACGACAGGGAATTCGTCGAAAAGCGCACCACGGGCTTCGCCGAATGGAAGGCCTACATCCTGGGCGAGACCGACGGCACGCCCAAGACGCCCGAGTGGCAGGCACCGGAGACCGGTGTGCCGGCCCGGGATGTGCGGGCACTCGCCCGGGAGTGGGGTCGCAAGAAGACCTACCTCGGTGCCGGCAGCTGGGGCAGTGGCGTCGGCGGTGCCTGTCGCGGGCCGATGGGTGCCCAGTGGGCCCGGATGATGACCATCCTGGGCGCGATGCAGGGCCTCGGCCGGCCCGGCTCCAACTTCGGCAACCTGCAGTTCGGTACGCCGCTCGACTTCAATTTCTATTTCCCCGGCTACGCCGAGGGCAGCATGTCCGGGGATCTGGCCTTCAGCGCCAACGCGGCCAACAACTACCAGCGCATGCCGCATATCGTGACCATGAGTTCCGTGCGGCAGGCCATTCCCCGCATCCACCTGCCCGAGGCGATCATGAACGGGAAGGCGATGGGCTACCTGACCGCCGTTGATTCGGTGCAGGGGCAATTCTTCCCCTTCGGCTACCCGTCGCCGGGGCACGCACCGGTGGAAATGATCTACAAGTACGGCAGTGCGTCCTTTGGCACGATGGTCAACTCGAACCGCTGGGTGAAGATGTACCAGCACGAGAACCTGAAGTTTGTCGTTAACCAGTCAGTCTGGAACGAGGGCGAAACCCGCTTCTCGGACATCATCTTTCCAGCCTGCTCGGTGTTCGAGCGCTGGGATATCGGCGAGTGGCTGAACGTGGGCGCGGGCTACGTGCACCACATGTATTCGATGTGCAACCACCGGGTGATCTCGATGCAGCACAAGTGCATCGAGCCGCTCGGCGAGTCGAAATCCGACTACGACATTTTCCTGGCCCTGGCTGAACGCCTCGAGATGGGGGCGGTGTATTCGGAGGGTGGCAACACGGAGCTCGACTGGTGCAAGCGGGTGTTCGATTCCTCCGACATGGCCAGGCGCATCACCTGGCGCGAGTTCCTGAAGAAGGGCTACTACGTCGTGCCCCCGGAACCGGAAGCCTCCCGGGCGCCAACGGCCTACCGGTGGTTCTACGAAGGTCGCAAGAAGGATGTGCCGGAGCCCTATCCGCTGCCGTCGGATTACGTGGGTGATTTCGGCAAGGGCCTGCAGACGCCGTCCGGCAAGTTCGAGTTCGTTCCCGAGACACTCAAGCGTATCGATGATCCCGGCCGGCCCCCCGTGAACCGGTACATGCCAGCCTACGAGGATCCGAAGAAGGACGCCGAGCTCGCGGACTATCCCCTGCAGCTGCTTTCCCCCCATTCGCGCTACCCCTTCCATGTGATGGGCGATGACGGTGGCAGCACGCTCCGGGACATCCGTGAGCACCGGGTGCTGGTGGACGGCCACTACTATCTGGTTGCCCGCATCAGCCGCCAGGACGCTGAACAGCGGAGTATCCGGGACGATGACCTGATCCGTCTCTGGAACCACCGGGGCTCGATCGTCTGTGCGGCCCAGGTCACCGACCGGCTCCGGCCGGGCGTGGTCAGTGCCTCGACGGCTTCGGCCGAGTACCGGCCGGTGGGGGAGCCCGGCAATTCCACCGACCTGGGTGGCTGCGTGAACCTGCTCAATTCCAGCAAGTCGATGACGAAGAAGACCCACAGCATCATGCCCAACACGACCCTGATCCAGATCGAGAAGTGGACGGGTGTGGATACCTGGACCCGGACGGAGGTCGCCTGATGGCCGCGAAATGGAACCTGATTGTCGACGTGGCGCACTGCGATAACTGCCGCAACTGTTTCCTGGCGACCAAGGACGAACACATCGGCAATGAGTTCCCGGGGTATGCAGCCCCGCAGCCGGTGCACGGCCACAGCTGGATCGACATCCGGCGACAGGAGCGGGGTTCCTACCCGATCGTTGACGCCCACTTCATGCCGGTGATGTGCAATCACTGCGACGATGCCCCCTGCATGAAGGTGGCGAAGGACGGTGCCATCCGCAAGCGCGACGACGGTATCGTCATCATCGATCCGGAAAAGGCGAAGGGCCAGAAGGCGATTGTCGATGCCTGCCCTTACGGGGCTGTGTACTGGAACGAGGAGAAGCAGCTGCCGCAGGCCTGGATCTTCGATGCCCACCTGCTGGATCAGGGCTGGAAGAAGACCCGGGCGGAGCAGGCTTGCCCGACCGGCGTGTTCCGCTCGCTCAAGGTGGAAGACGACGAGATGCAGCGGATCAGGGCCAAGGAAGAACTCGAGGTGCTGCTGCCCGAGCTCGGATCGAAGCCCCGGGTGTATTACCGGAACCTGCACCTGATGACGGCATGCTTTGTCGGCGGATCGGTGGTGTCCCATGTGAACGGCGTTGAGGAGTGCGCGGCAGGCGCTACGGTCGTCCTGAAGCGCGCGGGCAGTGAGGTGGCGCGGACCACGACGGATACCTTCGGTGAGTTCAGGATTGACAGGCTCGACCGGAATACCGGCCCCTACGACCTCGAGGTAAGCTCGGGATCATCGGCTCGTGTCGCGATGCAGTTCGAGCTCGCCGCCGACAGCCTGTACCTGGGCGTCATCACCCTCGTGGCTGCGGCCTGATACCGGAGGACCGCAATGATCCTGCTGACAGGTGTCACCGGCAAGACCGGTGGCGAAACAGCCAGGCAGCTGCTGGAGAAGGGCCTCCGGTTGCGGGCCCTGGTCCGCGACGAGGCGAAGGCGGCAGACCTGAAGGCCGCCGGGGTAGAACTCGTGATCGGCGATGTGTCCGAGCCGGACACGGTCCGGCGCGCCCTGGAGGGTGCCGACAAGGCTTTTCTGACCCTGCCGAATGGCAGGCACCAGCAGGAGCAGGAACAGCAGTTCACGGACCTGGCCGTGGCGGCGGGTGTCAGACACCTGGTCAAGATGTCCTCGATGGAGGCGGTGGCCCATGCGGAAACGCCGATTCCCCGGGCACACTGGGCGGTCGAGCAATACATTCGCGCGTCGGGTCTCGAGTGGACCATGGTGAAGCCGAACTTCTTCATGCAGAACCTGCTCTCCAGTGCGGGGTCGATCAAGGCGCAGGGCCGGTTCTCACTGCCAATGGGTGACGGGACCACCGGCATGGCGGATATCCGGGACATCGCTGCGGTCTGTGCCGAGGTCCTGACCGGGAAAGGGCATGCCGGGCAGAGTTACGAGATCACCGGCCCCGAGATCCTCAGTTTCCACCAGGTGGCAGAGCGCTTCTCACAGGTGCTGGGCCGGCCGGTCGAGTATGTGCCGATGCCCATGGAGCAGTTTCGCGAACGGATGACCAATATCCTGGAGTCGTGGCATCTCAACGCCGTCTGCGAGCTCTTCCGGGAGATCGCGGAAACCGGCCTGGACCATGTAACCGGTACTTTCCGGCAGTTGACTGGCCGTGAACCCCGGTCGGTCGACCAGTTCATCCGCGACCATGCCGGGCTGTTCCGGCAGGCCTAGAAGGGCAGCGTTTCGCCCTTGTAGTTGTAGAACCGGCCGGAGCGCTCCGGCGTGTAGTCGCCAATCACCCGGATCACCCCGGCGGCGGACGCGGCGGCGCTGATCAGGGGCACCGGCACGTTCTTCGCGAAGCCGGTATCCACCACGCCCGGATCGATCAGGCCGAATACCAGCGCCTGCCGGGCCGGGTCCCGGTCCCATTTCACCTCGCGCGACAGGCTGCGCATCGCCATGTTGAGGCCGGCTTTGCTGCTCCGGTAGAACAGCTGTCCACCAAAGCAGAGCTCGATGGACGCCACGGCGCTCGAGATATTCATGATCTTCTTCTGCCGGCTGGAGGCCACGATGTCCATGAAAGCAGCCACCATGCGCAGGGGCCCCTTCCAGTTCACGTCGACGACCTCGTCGTAGACCCGGAAGTCGTAGCTGGCGTACTTCTGGGCCTGGATGTTCCCCAGGATGCCCGCGTTGTTGATCAGCAGGTCGATCGGCACGCCACGAAACCTGCTGGCCAGGGCAGTCACACTCCGGTCGCTGGTGACATCCAGCTGCTCGATGCTGACCGCGGGAGCCTGCGCTGCGAGGGCAGTCAGTTCGGCGGCCGCCTCCGGCCTGCGCGCCGTGGCGATAACCCGCCAGCCCAGCACCGCATACTGGCGGGTCAGTGCCAGGCCGATGCCCCGGTTCGCGCCGGTAATCAGGACCGTAGCCGTTGCGTGATCTGCGCCCTGCACGCTGGCTGGTGCCACAGTGGCTACCCTGGAGTTACGGGGCCGGAGTCCAGCGCCAGTCGCGGATCTCGGGCATGTCTTCCCCTTTCCTCACGATGTACTGCTGGTGCTCGATGCGGCGATCGCGCATCTGCTGGCGCAGGTGCGCAGCCCGGACAGCGAGGCCGGGTACGTGGTCGATGACATCGCAGACCAGGTGAAAGCGGTCGATGTCGTTCAGCACGCACATGTCGAACGGCGTGGTCGTGGTGCCTTCCTCCTTGTAGCCCCGGACGTGGAGGTTGTCGTGGTTGTTGCGGCGATAGGTGAGGCGGTGAATCAGCCAGGGATAGCCGTGGTAGGCAAAGATGATCGGGCGGGAGGTTGTGAACAGCGAGTCGAAGCGCTCGTCGGAGAGTCCGTGGGGATGCTCCTCCTTCGGCTGCAGCGTCATCAGGTCCACCACATTCACGACCCGGACCTTGAGTTCCGGCAGGTGCTTTCGCAGCAGTGACACGGCCGCGAGTGTCTCGATGGTCGGCACGTCGCCGGCGCAGGCCATGACCACGTCGGGCTCGCTGCCGGCATCGCTGCAGGCCCATTCCCAGATGCCGATCCCTGCCGCGCAGTGCTTCACGGCGCTCTCCATGTCGAGCCACTGCGGGGACGGCTGCTTGCCGGCCACGATCACATTGATGAAGTTGCGGGAGCGCAGGCACTGGTCCGCCACCAGCAGCAGGGTATTGGCATCCGGTGGCAGGAACACCCGGATGACGTCAGCCTTCTTGTTGACGACGTGATCGATGAAGCCGGGGTCCTGGTGGGAGAAGCCATTGTGGTCCTGCCGCCAGACGTGGGACGTGAGCAGATAATTGAGTGACGCAATGGGCCGCCGCCAGGGAATGCCTGCCTGCGTGACCTTCAGCCACTTGGCATGCTGGTTGAACATCGAGTCCACGATGTGGATGAAGGCCTCGTAGCAGGAAAAGAGGCCATGCCGGCCGGTGAGCAGGTAGCCTTCCAGCCAGCCCTGGCAGGTGTGCTCGCTCAGGATCTCCATGACCCGACCATCCGGCGAGAGACCTTCGTCCGACTCCCGGCGTTGCGCCAGCCAGGTGCGGCCCGTCACTTCGAAGACGGCATCCAGCCGGTTCGAGGCCGTTTCGTCCGGACCGAAGAGACGGAAATTCCCCGTCTCCGCGTTGCGGCTGAAGACTTCGCGCAGGTAGGCCCCGAGTACGCGGGTAGCTTCCCCGTCGACGGCGCCCGGCGCGGGAACCTCGACGGCAAACTCCTGGCAGGGTGGCAGACGCAGGTCCCGAAGCAGCAGGCCACCGTTGGCATGGGGATTCGAGCCCATGCGCCTGGATCCCGGCGGGATGAGTCCGGACAGCGCGCTGACCGGCCTGCCGACGGCGTCGAAGAGTTCCGCGGGCCGGTAACTGCGGAGCCAGGTTTCCAGTGCTGCGAGGTGCTCCGGGTGGCTGGCCAGTTTCGCCAGGGGCACCTGGTGGGCACGCCAGTGATCCTCCATCGGCTTGCCATCCACGATTGCCGGACCGGTCCAGCCCTTGGGGCTGCGCAGGATGATCAACGGCCAGCGGGGGTGGTCCATGGGTGTGTCGCTGTTGTGCCCGCGGGCGGCCTGCTGGATGCGCCGGATTCCTGTGACGGCCCAGTCCAGTGCCGCAGCCATGGCCTGGTGCATCGGCGCCGGATCGCTGCCGGTCACATAGCGGGGCTCGTAGCCATAACCGCGCATCAGTGCCGTGAGTTCCTCTTCGGGGATGCGGGCGAGGATGGTCGGATTGGCGATCTTGTAACCGTTCAGGTGCAGGATCGGCAGCACGGCACCGTCGCGGGCCGGATTCAGGAATTTGTTCGAGTGCCAGGAGGCGGCCAGCGGACCCGTCTCCGCTTCGCCATCGCCGATCACACAGGCGGCAATGAGTTCCGGATTGTCAAAAACGGCGCCGTAGGCGTGACTGAGGCAGTAGCCAAGTTCTCCGCCCTCGTGGATCGATCCCGGGGTCTCCGGCGACACATGGCTCGGCACGCCGCCGGGAAAGGAGAACTGGCGGAACAGCAGTTGCATGCCGGCCTCATCCCGGGACACATCCGGGTAGAACTCGCTGTAGCTGCCCTCGAGCCAGGTATTGGCGCAGGTTGCCGGCCCGCCGTGACCGGGTCCGGCAATGAAGATCATGTCCAGGTCATCGCGCCGGATCACGCGGTTCAGGTGGGCATAGATGAAATTGAGACCAGGCGTGGTGCCCCAGTGGCCCAGCAGCCGGGGCTTCACGTGTTCCAGGCGCAGCGGTTCGCGCAGCAGGGGATTGGCCAGCAGGTAGATCTGCCCGACCGACAGATAATTGGTTGCGCGCCACCAGGCGTCGAGCAGTTTCAGTTCATCGGGCAGCAGGGCTGGCTCGTTGGCGGAGGCGGTTGCGGATCCGGGCATCATCTTCTCCAGTAGCTAGGTTGACGGGCGGATGACGTCGGCAAGCTGTAGCGCGGCGCTGGCCAGAACCTTCGCCTCATTGACGGGGATGACCCACACCTCCACCGGGCTGCCAGCCGGACTGATCCGGCCATCGCCCGTGGCAACCTGACGGTCGCCGCAGTAGCGAAGATTGGCTGTAGTGTCCACGTTCACCCCGGCAAAGCCCAGCGTGGCCAGCACCCGTTGCCGGATTGCCGGGACATTCTCACCGACGCCGCCGCCGAAGAGGATGGCGTCCGCCCCGCCGAGCAGTGCGAGGTAGGCCCCGACATACTTCGTGATCCGGCGGCAGTAGACGTCCAGGGCGAGGTGCGCGGCGTCGCTGTCGGTAGCCAGCAGCCGGCTCACGTCGCCTGACAACCCGGACAGCCCGAGCAGCCCGGACTCCCGGTTGAGCAGCGCATCCAGGTCACGCAGGGCCATGCCAGTCTCGCGGAGCAGGTAAAGCAGGATGCCGGGATCCAGGTCGCCACTGCGCGTGGCCATGACCAGGCCTTCCAGCGGCGAAAAACCCATTGAGGTGTCGATGGGTGCACCGTTGACGCTGGCCGTGATCGAGCAGCCCGCACCGAGCTGGAGCGAGATCACCCGTGCGGCCGGCTGGCTGTGTCGGGATACTGCCACCCGTCGTTCGCCCCAGGACGTAAGCATCGACTCATGCGCCAGGCCGTGAAAGCCGTAGCGCCGGAGGTCGTGGGCTTTGCACAGCGCCGCGGGCAATGCGTAGCTGCGGGCCGCTGCAGGCAGGTTCCGGTAGAAGCCGGTGTCGAAGACGGCCACCTGGGGCACCGACTCACCGAGGCAGGACCGGGCGGCATGGATCAGCCCGATGGCGGGCGGGTTGTGCAGCGGGGCGATGGCCGAAAGCGCGGGCAGTTCGCTGAGAAGGGCCGGATTGACCAGGCAGGGTGCCGAATACCGCGCACCACCGTGCACGAGCCGGTGGGCAACCACGGTGGGTGTCGGAATCGCGAGCAGTCCGAGCCAGGCGGCGAGCTGGCCGGCAGTGTCGGTGCCGCCCTCGTAGCGGGCGGAGGCGAGTGGTTCCAGGTCAGGGCCACGGAAGGCCGCAAGGCGTACCGAGCTGCTGCCGGCGTTGATGGTGAGGATGACGGGGGGCAAGACCACGAAGGCATGCTACCAATTTCCTTCCACCGGGTTATGTCTGCTGGGGCACCAGCTCCAGGATGAATTCGCGGTCGAGCTGCCGGCCCACCGGAAAGTCGTACTCGTCGATCTTCACGAAACCGAAACGGGCATAGAGCCGCTGCGCGCCATCGTTCTGTGACCACACCCCTACGTAGACCGGCCGGCGATTCTGGCTGGCCAGCCACTCCAGTCCGATGCGCAGCAGCCGGGTGCCAAGCTGCTGGCGCTGGGCCGAGGACCGCAGATAGAGCTGGCGGATTTCACCAGCGGCGGGCGGGCAATCCCTGACGGGCAGCTTGCAGGGGCCTGCCACCAGGAAGCCGATGGGAGGCTCCTCCGGTGGAACAGCCAGCCAGACTGCCACCGCAGGGTCCGCGAGCATCCGATGGTAGGCCGCCGCAGACTGGGAACGGCTCAGGAAATCCGTGAGGTCCTCGGGTGGGTACAGGTGGCCGAAGGCCTCCACGAAGGTCTCTGCCCCGAGATTGGCCAGGACCGGGGCATCGGCGACTGCCGCGCGGCGAACCGGAATGGAGGAGCTGGTCTCCATGACCAGGCAAGTATGCCCGGAAGCGGGGTCCAGCGTCTTATACTGACCCCGTGGCCGGAAATCCCGGCCTTGTCCGGCGCCTGAGGAGCTGTTGCCATGTCCGCCAACCTTCTGCCTGCCAGCACGCTGACTGGCGATCTTGCTGCCGTTGTCGGTGCCAGCCACGTCCTGACCAGCGAAGCTGACCGCTCGTTCTTCGCCATGGACGTTTACCACCAGCGCGAGTTGCCGCTGGCTGTCGTCCAGCCGGGTACCATTCCGGAACTGCAGGCCGTGGTGCGCACGGCAACCGCGCAGGGGGTGGCGATCGTGGCCCGTGGCGGCGGCGCGTCCTACACCGACGGCTACCTGCCGGCGGTGAGCAATTCCATCCTGGTGGATACCAGCCGGCTCAACCGCATCCTCGAGATCAATGAGACCGACATGTATGTCACGGTCGAGCCCGGGGTTACCTGGAACGAGCTGTGGCAGGCGCTCAAGGCGCGCGGACTGCGCACCACCTTCTGGGGGCCTTTTTCCGGCATCAAGGCCACGGTCGGCGGCTCCATGTCCCAGAACAGCGCGAGCCTCGGGTCCGGTACCCACGGTATCTCGGCGGACGCGGTGCTGACCTTCGAGGTCGTGCTGGCCAGCGGTGAAATCCTGAAGACCGGATCCCGGGCGGCCGCCAACGGCTCGGCCTTTTTCCGCTGGTACGGACCAGATCTCACCGGCCTGTTCACCGGCGACGCCGGTGCCCTGGGCGTCAAGGCCCGGATCTCGCTGCGCCTGATCAGGAGTCTCCCGTTCCTGGGCGCGGCTTCCTTCGGCTTTGGCGATTTCGACAGCATGGCGGCCGGCATGGCCGCAGCCGCCCGCCAAGGGGTCAACGCCGACAATTTCGGGCTTGACCCCAAGCTGCAGCAGGGCCAGCTCAGCAAGACCAACTCGAAGGATGCGCTGGCGGCGGCCTGGGCCGTGGCCAGAACCGCGCGTAATCCGCTGGAGGCGGGTGTCAAGCTCGTCCGGATGGGGCTGGCGGGCAAGCGCTTCCTTGCCAGTCACCCGTACTCGGCGCACTACACGGTCGAGGGGGTGTGCCAGGCTGAAGTGAACGCCAAGCTGGCCCTGCTTCGGGGCGCCATGGAGGCGACGGGCACGGAAATCGCCAACACGGTGCCTACCGTCATCCGGGCCATGCCCTTCATTCCGCTCTATCCCATCCTCGGGCCAAAAGGGGAGCGATGGGTGCCCCAGCATGGCGTGATGCCTTTTTCGAAGGTTGCTGAGTTTCACCGCAGCCTCCAGCAGCTGTACACCGAGAATGCGGAGCGGATGCGGAACGCCAGGGTGGACAAGGGCACGATGTACATGACCATCAACACCAACGCCTTCCTCTACGAGCCGGTGTTCTACTGGGAAGACGACCGCACGGCCTTTCACCAGCGCTACCTGCCCCGGGAATACCTCGGGATGCTGCCGGAATACCCCGCCAATCCGGAAGGGCGTGCGCTGGTACGTGAGCTCCGGGAGAAGATCCATGGCCTGTTCGCCAGTGTGGGCGCCATCCACATGCAGGTGGGCAAATCCTATCCCTACCTGAGGAACCGCGATCCGGAGGCAGCCCGGGTACTGCACGACCTGAAGCGCAGCCTCGATCCCCGCAATCTGATGAATCCGGGGGCGCTGGGGCTCTAGCTGGCTGGTGGCAGGTCTTTTTCGCACGCTCGGCCCGCACGACTGGCTTGAATCTCGGCGATCCCTGAGACAGGATGGCCTGTCAGTTTTACAGCGGGACGCAGCAAAGCAATGGCCAAGCCCAACTACTCATTCGCGAAGCGGCAACGAGATCTGGCCAAGCTGAAAAAGAAAGAAGAGAAACTGCAGCGCAAGGCGGCCGCGAAACAGGCCGATGCCGGCGGTACCGAGGCGCTGCCGGCCGACAAGACGGCTGACTGACGTCCCGGGGAATGGTGTCGCCGGCAGTTCACCCGTGGGCGACCCTGGCCGCGCATTTCCGGCCCCAGCCGGCCATCCCGGCCGTGTTGGTCATGCTGATCACGCTGGTGTCGGCCAGCAGGGCCGCCGGGGCAGTTGAAGCGAGCGCGGTCGTGACCTGGGGAATTCCCCTGGGGGTTGTGGTGTCCTGCGGGCTCGCGGTGGCCTCGGGGTTCTGCTCCTTCTTCCCGCACCTGATCTGGATGGCCCTGGCGGGTCTCGGACTCGGATTGATTGCGGAGACCCCGGCCCCTGCCTGGGGTACCGCAGCCGTCTACACAGGGCTGGTGGCGACGCTGGCCGGCCTGCTGCTGCAGGTCTGGCGGGTGCGCACTGGCCGTTTCAGACCAACCCTTCGTCCCACCACCCACGCTGATGCGTCAACGGAGTAGCTGATCGATGTTGTCCTACACCTTCCTGCTGTACGCGGCCGTTCATGTGGTGATTCTGGTCTGGGGCTGGATGGCCTGGCCTCGTGCCGGGCGTCCGATTGCCCTCACCATATTGCTGTTCGGCAATACGCTGCTCTGGTATGACAATTTCCGCATCGGCATGGGCCGCTTCATCGGTGAAGGCGACCTCCTGTACAACATGGCTGTCCCGGCTTTTCTCTGGCACTGGTCGATGTTGCCGCTCTTCGTCATCGTCGCAGGCTCGATTGCCCGCATGGCTGACCTGCCGTGGGCGCGGAGCAAGGTCGTGATGGGGGCATTCTGCGTCGTGGCCGTGGCCCTGTTCGCCAAGGACCTGCCCTATGTGCTCGGGATGATCTTTGGTGGCGCAGGGCCGCTGCCCGTGGTGGAACTGGGGCCGGCCTGCATCGCCGATACCCTGCGCTACACGACCAAGGTCTCGCCCAGCCAGTTCTGCGGACCGGACGCGCAGATCCTGCAAAACGGGCCCAGCGCCCTGCCGGCGATCCTGATGAATTTCATCATGGTGGGCGTCGGCATTGCGCTGTGGATCCAGCGCGGCTGGAAGTGGCTGGTGATCGGCCCGGGCCTGATGTTCATTGCGGCGGGCGGGGCGCCCCTGTGGGGGGTCTATGCCCTGCCGGTCGCCAACTTCGGCGAGATCCTGTTCACGGTCGGGGTGCTGGCGACGGTCCTGCGCTTCAGCCCCCTCCGGGATCTGCCGGCGCCTTTCCAGGCCGCGACCGTCACCCGGTGATGTAGTGGCGTAGTTCCTCGATGACGGTCTGCTGCTCGTCAATGATGGCCTTGACGAGATCGCCGATCGAGATCACGCCGATCACCTGCTTGTGATCCAGTACCGGGAGGTGCCGGGCACGCTGCTCCGTCATCAGCGACATGCATTCCTCGATAGTGCGGTCGGCGGTGACGCACAGCACCCGGCGGGTCATGACGTCCCGCACCGGGGTGTCCCGCGAGGACCGTCCCTCGAGGATGATCTTACGTGCGTAGTCCCGCTCGGTGACGATACCGACCAGCATGCTGCCCTCCATGACCAGCAGGGCGCCGATCTGCCTTTCGGCCAGTACCCGCACTGCCTCAAACACCGAATCGTCCGGGGCCACAGACCAGACGTTGTGACCCTTCTCATCCAGAATGTGCTTGATTCGCCGCATGACTTTATCTCCCCCTAGGTCAGCCGCAGGCCCCAACTATAGGCCCAAATGCCGGCCACCTGCCGGATCAGCGGCCCGGCTGTCGGTCGGCCCCCCCGAAGTGTGCCCGCAAGAGCACCATGTCCTGGCCCAGATTCGGACTGGAGAGCCCGGCATTGCTGAAGTGCCGCCATTCCAGCGCCCAGCGCTCTCCCAGACGGATGCCGGCCGACAGGGAAAAAGTGAACACGGAGGACACATACGGATTCCGGTCCGAGTTTGCGGCGAGACCGATGCCGAGCTCCGGCCGCAGGCCGAAGCGGGGCCTGATGCTGAAGCGCCGCTCCAGGCTCAGGTAGCTGTAACCGTTCACCGGTTGCCGCGCTTCTGTCCGGGTGGTGACACAGTCAGGCAGGCCGGCGGGCACCGTGTAGCAGAGATCCTGCTCGGTACGCACCCGCACTTCCTGCTCACCGACGTAACCAATGGCGGCCGCCCAGTGCCCCGAGGTCAGGGACAGTTCCACGGCCCCGCCCTGGGCGCGGGTGGGTCCGGAGGCGAGCTGCCAGGTGGTGCCGTCGGCTGCCAGCGCGGCGGGCGCCGCAGGCGAGGCGAGGAGGGTGAGTGTGGCGAGGCGGAGGTGTCCCGGGCGCATGCAGGGCTTATCCCTGTCGTGTTCTGGGTCAAGTATCTCCGAGTCGTCTGGTGCGCGGGGGCCGATGGCACATAAGCTCGCCGGGGCGGCCGTCTGCGGTGGAGTCGCGGTCGGTCAGGTCAGCCAGGGACCGGTGAGCTCCTCGGAAACAGTCCACAGCCGCCTCGCGAGTTCGTCGTTTTCCATATTGCCGCCGGGCAGGAACGGGTTGCAGTCCTTGAAGAAATAGCCGCTGGTTCCGGCCAGTGCGGGCCAGGTGCTGAGGTAAACCTGGGTGGCGGTGCCCGCTTCCACGCTCTTCATGAAGGTCCAGCCGATCAGGCGCGCGGTGACCAGCTGGTACCAGGGGAGGTAGCGGCCCAGGTTGGTCATGATCACGCCGGGCTGCAGGGCGTTGGCCGTGACCCGGGTGCCGTCGAGGCGACGGGCCAGTTCCCGGACGAAGAGATAGTTGGCGAGCTTGGATTGCCCGTAAGCCTTGCGGGGTTCGTAGTTCCGCTCCCCGGACAGGTTGTCGAACTCGATCCCGGCCACAGGGGCCTGCTTGTAGGCACCACTGGAGACCACCACCACCCGGCCCTGCGGGGCGGCCTCCAGGGCGGGTCTCAGGTGGTGGGTGAGCAGGAAATGCCCGAGGTGGTTGGTGACAAAGTGGCGCTCGATGCCGTTGATCTGCTCGGCGGTCGGGACCTCCATCACGCCGGCATTGCACAGGAGTATGTCCAGCGCTTGTCCGCCGGCCCGGAAGGCCGATGCGCAGTTCACCACGGAATCGTAGTCGGTCAGTTCCAGTGCCAGCGGCGTGGTACGGCCCGCTACCGAACCGCAGGCTTCGGCGGCCCGTTCCAGCGTCCGCGCCGCCCCGTACACATGGGCACCACGCAGGGCCAGGACGCGCATGCTCTCGTAGCCAAGTCCCGAGTTGGCGCCGGTGACCAGGGCTGTGCGCCCGGTGAGATCCATGCCGGCCGTGACCTCTTCGGCAGTGGACTCACCCGTGAAGGGGCCAAGGGGGACCTCCGGTGGACGGGCCAGGTCGTCCGTCCCGCCACAGCCCCCGAGTGCCGAGGCGGCGGCAATGCCCGAGCTGCCAAGGATCAGTTCACGCCGGTTCACTGGCGGGTTCACTGGTGGGTTTATTGTTTGGTTCGAGGGGCAGCAGGTAGGGACCGGTGATCTCCTCCGACACCTCCCAGAGGCGGGCCGCCAGTGCATCGTTCTCCATGTGCGGACCGTCCGGGACCTCCGGGTTGCAGTCCGCGAAATAGTGGCCACTGGTGCGGGCCAGCGCGGGGCTCGTGGCGACATAGCAGGTGGTGGCAGTACCCGCCTCGACGCTCTTCATGAAGGTCCAGCCGATCAGCTGGGCGGCCACCTGCTGCCACTTGGGAAAACTGCGCCCCAGGTTGGTCAATATCACGCCGGGGTGGACGGAGTTCGCCGTGGTGGATGTGCCTGCCAGGTTCTGTGCCAGCTGGCGGGCGTAGAGATGGTTGGCGAGCTTCGACTGGCCATACATCTTGTTCGGGTTGTAGTCGCGCTCACCGGACAGGTTGTCGAATTCGATGCCGGCTGACGGTGCCCACTGGTAGCCACTGCTGCTCAGGATCACGATGCGTCCCTGTGTCGCCGCCCTGACCTCCGGCAACAGCCGGTTACCCACAATGAAGTGACCCAGGTGATTGGTGACGAACTGCTTCTCGATGCCGTAGACCTGCTCAAGCTCCGGCAGGGCCATGATGCCGGCGTTCAGGATCAGCATGTCGATGGGGATGCCCATGGCCTTGACCGCATCGGTGCCCTGCACAATGGCGGGGAAGTCCGTGAGCTCGATGACCACCGGGGTGGTTCGTCCCTGGATGCTGGCGCAGGCCTCCTCGGCCCGCTCGAGGGTGCGTGCGGCGCAGAGCACATGAGCCCCGCGCAGGGCGAGGACGCGCATGGTTTCGTAGCCGAGGCCCGAATTCGCACCGGTGATCAGGGCGGTCTTGCCGCTGAGGTCCATGCCAGCCGTGACTTCCTCGGCCGTGGATTCCGCGCCGAACGGCCCGATGGGCACGCCTTCAGGGCGGACGATCACTTTATCCTCGCCGCGGCTGCAGGCGCCTGTGGCCAGGGCGGAGCCGGCGACGGCACTGCCGAGCAGGAGTTGACGGCGACTGATCTGGCTGTTCATCGGAATGCTCACTGTAGTAGCTGGTGCGGCTCACTCATCGGCTGGTCGGTGCCGCGGGCTGGCCGGGGAACTGGGCGATGCCGGAGAGTGACCGTTTCTGACCCACGTTGGCGCGCGACATGATAACGCCGTCCACAAGGCGGACCTTCAGTACCTCGCCGCTGAAGAAATTCCCGACCAGGGCGAAATGGCCCTCGACCGACGGTGCGATGGCGGCCCAGCCCGCGCCCTCCAGGCGGTACCGTCGAAGCACCTGACCGCTCGAAGGATCCAGAACGAGAAAGCCCTGCCCCGTGCTGACCAGAAGTCGTCCATCCGGCAAACGGTTCATCACCAGCACCATGGGGATATCTGGATCGCCTGCAAAGTCTTTTAAATCAGGTAATTGTCTGTCATTTCTCAAGTCATATTGCATGACCCGCGGCCCGGTCTCCGAGAGGAAGATCAGCCGGCTGTCGTGGTCGGCAAGCACGATGCTGGTGGTCCCCAGGAAGCCGGACAGGCCGCCGCTGGCCTCCGTCCGGTATACCCGGCGCAGGCGGCCATCGGGGGCGTGCCGGAACACCCAGCCGTCGCCGATCACATCGCGGCCCGGCAGCAACCGGAACGTCGTTGTCAACGCCGCATGGCCGGTACTCGTGCCCATCAGGTGCTCACCGAAGTACAGGCTGCCGTCCTGGCCGAAGGCAACGCTGCTGTAACTCCGATCGGAGAAGTGGCGCAGCGGCTGCTGCTTGCCGTCGGGGCCGATTTCGACGACAGCCGGGGTGAGCTGGGAAAAACCCCATAGAGTCCCGTCGGGCGCGAAGGCCAGGCCACCGACGCCGTGGCGTGTGCCCTGCAGGTAGAGCTCGCCCTTCGGTCGAAGGTCCGCGTCGTACTGGATCAGGCGGCCAGTCCCGGCATGATCGTCGTCCGGATCATCCATGATGGTCGCGGCCACCAGGATGTCGCCCTTCTGGAAGGGCAGGATCGTGTTGGTAAAGGAGTCGGCCGCGACGGTCAGCGGGCAGGGCAGGGTGATCAGGAGCGCAGCCAGCAGGGGTGAGTTCGCTCGACCCCGATGTTGTCGTAACATGGCTGCCATCATAGCGTGCCACCCTGATTTGGCGATGACCAACCAGACCGACAAGACCAACCAGACCGGCAAGACCTACAACGTGTTGTTCCTCTGCACGGGCAATTCCGCCCGCAGCGTTCTGGCGGAGGCGCTGATCAATCACTGGGGCCAGGGGCGCTTTCGGGGCTTCAGCGCGGGCAGCCGGCCTGCGGGCACGGTGAATCCCATCGCGGTCCAGCTGCTTCAACACATGGGCTTGCCGGTGGAGGGCCTGCGCAGCAAGAGCTGGGACGAGTTCGCGGCGCCCGGCGCGCAACCGCTGGACTTCGTCTTTACGGTCTGCGACAACGCCGCGGGTGAGCAATGTCCCTTCTGGCCCGGACAGCCCATGACAGCTCACTGGGGCGTGGCGGATCCGGCCGCCGTGCAGGGCACCGACACCGAGAAGTGGCTCGCCTTCCGTCAGGCCTTCCGGGAACTGGAGAACCGCATCCGCATTTTCTCGAGTCTCCGGCTGGAGTCCCTGGATCGCCTGTCGCTCCAGCACCGGCTGGATGAGATTGGCCGCACCCCGCCCGAGCCCGGAACCGCAGCCTAGCCTGGCGCAACCATCCCGGGGCCGGCCGAAAAATCGATGCCCTGCGCGAGCGGCAGGCTGCTGCCCCAGTTGATGGTCACGGTCTGGCGACGCATGTAGGCCTTCCAGGCATCCGATCCCGCCTCGCGTCCGCCGCCCGTGGCTTTCTCACCGCCAAAGGCACCGCCGATCTCGGCACCGGAGGTGCCGATGTTGACGTTCGCGATGCCGCAGTCGCTGCCGGCCGCGGCGAGGAACTGCTCGGCATGCTGGAGCCGGTCCGTGAAGATGGCTGAGGACAGACCCTGCTCCACGGCGTTCTGCCTCGCAATGGCTTCGTCCAGATTCCGGCAGCTGATCAGGTACAGGATGGGTGCGAAGGTTTCCTGCCGGACGGCCGGCCAGTCGTTTTCCGCCATCACAATCGTGGGTTCGACGAACCAGCCTGGTCCCGGCCGGACCTGTCCACCGACCAGGATTCCTGCCCCCTGGACCGTGAGTTCATCCAGTACCTGCCGGTATCGTCCGACCGCCGCCTGATCGATGAGCGGTCCCATCAGGGTGCCGGGCAGGGCGGGGTCCCCGATCGGGATCTGGCGATAGGCAGCTACCAGTCGCGCGGTGAGTTCCGCAACCCGGCTCTCGTGCACCAGCAGGCGCCGGGTCGAGGTGCAGCGCTGCCCCGCGGTCCCGACGGCGCCGAAGACGATGGCCGGGACCGCCAGATCCAGGTTGGCGTGTTCGTCCACGATGATGGCGTTGTTGCCGCCGAGTTCGAGGAGGCAGCTGCCGAAACGCCGGGCAACCCGGGCGGCCACAGTGCTGCCGATGGCCGACGAACCGGTGAAGGACACGAGGTTGACGCGCTGGTCATCGACAAAGCGGGTGGCGAGGCTGCTGTCATCCGTGTTGAAAAGGAAGAAGGCCGGCGGAAAGCCACCCGCTTCCAGGGCCTGATTGCACAGGCGCTGTACGGCAAGACTGCAAAGGGGTGCCTTCGGTGACGGTTTCCAGACAGTCACGTTGCCGCACACGGCGGCGATGAACGCATTCCAGGCCCAGACGGCCACCGGGAAGTTGAAGGCGGTAATGACGCCCACGACGCCCCGGGGGTGCCATTGCTCGTAGAGGCGATGGGCAGGGCGCTCGGAGGGCAACGTCCTGCCGCCCAGCATGCGCGAGAGGCCGACGGCGTAGTCGGCGATATCGATCATTTCCTGGACCTCGCCGTCCCCTTCGGCCCGGATCTTGCCAACCTCCGCGGTGACCAGGCTGCCAAGCGCCGCTTTGTGGGCGCGAAGGGCCTCACCAGCCAGGCGGACCGCTTCTCCCCGCCGCGGGGCCGGCAGATCCCGCCACGCAGGCCAGGCCCGGCGGGCGCTTTCGATCACCTGCTCGTAGTCCTGGTCGCCGGCGGCAGCAACGGCCGCAAGCGGCTCGCCGGTGGCGGGGTTTTCCGACCGGAACAGCGTTCGGCCCTGCACGGAATGCCAGCCGCTGGACGACCAGGTGCCGGCGTTGGTGTCGCCAAGTTTCAGACGGGTGACTGCGCTGTGCATGACGGCACCTCCGGGAGTGGATCAGGGCTCGGACCGGATCCGTTGCCGGCCGCGGCCGCCACCGGCGATGATCCGGGCCGACACTTCCTTGCCTGGCCCATCGCTGTAGTAGCGGCCAAAGCGGTTGGCCAGCACCCGGTCCAGGGGAAACTGCTCCTGGCGCACAAAGCCCCGGTAGTCGGCCGGATTACGCAGCACCAGGTCGAGTACGGCGCAGATGCCGCTGGCGGTGGTGATCTGGATCGCCGACCACAGTCGCCCGCCAATGATCTGTGGATAGATCTTGTTGACGTAGTTTTCTTCCCGCAGTTCGCCTTCCTGAAGGCCGGTTACAGCGGCGTAGACAATGACCACATCCTGCAGGGTCTGGGGCACGGAATTCTCCAGGATGCGCTTCAGCGTATCCCGGTCGTGGTTCAGCTTGAGGCCATTCATCAGCAGACGCATCTGCTCGCAGTGGCCCGGATAGCGGATCGTCCGGTAGTCCATGGACTCAACGCCGTGGCCGAAGCTTTCTGCCAGGGAGCCAAGTCCGCCGGAGGTATTGAAGGCCTCGTATAGGGTGCCGTCGATCTCGATCTCCTCGAGACCCTCCAGGGGCAGCACCTCCCTCGGTTCCCCATTGACGATGCTGCGGCACAGGTTCCCGTATTCGTTGATCAGACCTTCCGTCGACCAGGTCAGCGAGTACTTGAGTACGTTGTTGGGGTGCTGGGGGAGGGCGCCCACGCGCAATTTCACCGTGCGCACCGTGTCGAAGTGCCGGATCAGTTCGGCTGCGGCGATACTGATGAATCCCGGTGCCAGGCCGCACTGGGGGGCGAAGGCCGTGCCTGCACCGGTGGCGATTTCCAGCACCGCGCTGGCTGACTGCACGTCCTCGGTCAGGTCGAAATAGTGAGTGCCCGCGTCCCGCGCGGCCCGCGCGACCCCGACGTTGCAGTAGTAGGGGAGGCTCGAAACCACGGCGTCGCAGTCTTCCCGTTGCAAGGTTGCCGTCAGTTGCGCCACATGCGTGGCGTCGATGTCCAGGGCCCGGATCGTGGCCCCGGGGTGGGCAGCAGCAACCTCGGCGGCGGCGCCCGGTCGGGCGTCGCCGAGGGCGAGCTCGTAATCCTCCGACTCCGCCAGCAGGCCGGCAATCAGCGAACCAATCTTGCCGGCGCCCAGCACCAGTACCCGATGCATGGCTAACCCCCCAGACAATGTGGCAGAGTGCCTGAAATCTTCAGCTGTCGCCTGAAAAAAAGCACGAAACGAGGACCCGGAAAATGCCCGGACAACTGACCCGCCGGAGTTTTACCCTGGGTGCCAGCCTGCTCGCGCTGGGCGCGAGTCCCGCGGCCCTGCCCCGCGTGGCCGGTCGTCCGCCGCCCGGCGCGCCGGATCTTGCCCTGCCCGCGGCCAACCTGCGGGCCCTGGTGCGCATGACCGCGAGCCTCGAAGAGCGGGACGTTCCGTGGTGGTACGACGGCACCATCTTCGGCGTGGTGCCGGGTGAGCATCCACGTCCGCTGGTGAAGTTCGAGGGCATGGAGCTGTACTGGATGCGCCACCTGCCCGACGGCGAATACGAGCTTACCGGCAACACGCTGACCTTCTTTCGCGACGTCAAGACCGGCGCCATGCTCACCGAGTTTCGCAACCCCTATACGCGCGCCATCAACCCGGTGCCTCCGGCTGTTCAGGGGGGCGGGCCGGGCCGCGGCTTCAACTATTCCGCGCAGGGCATTCGCTTTACACGCCTGCTGGATCAGTTGCCTGAAGAGCCTCTGATGCTCGACTGGGTGTTTGCCCGTGACCAGGTCTGGCTGCACAACTGGACCCGCTACCCGCCGGGCCTGCAACCGCCCCGGTGGCAGCAGCAGACCATGTTCGCGAGTCAGCAGCACTTCCTGGATGACAGGCTGCCGGCCATCCCGGTGGTCTTTGGCTCGACTGTCCATATGCCCTGGCTCGCGTGGCTGGACATGGGCGACCGTCCGGGGCACCTGGTCTGGCACGCCGGCGGTGCCAAACTCAACTCCATTGACGAACTGCCGGCGGAGTACCGCCAGCGCGCCGACCGGGAATTTCCTGCGCTGCTGACGGCCGATCCGGAGCGTGCTGCCGAGCGAAACCTCAAGCCCGGCCACTGAGTACAGCTGACCGATGGGCGGCGATGCTGGGTTGCAGGGCCACTGCACGTTGTATCCCCGCGGCGGGCACTCCTACAATGGCAGCATGATCCGGTTTGTACTCAACGACGCGGCCATCGAGGTGGACGCACCGCAGGACATGCCCCTGCTCTGGGTATTGCGCGACCAGCTGGGCCTGACTGGCACCAAGTACGGATGCGGAATGGCCCTGTGTGGTGCCTGTACCGTCCACGTCGACGGGGTCGCTACGCGTTGCTGCGTGCTGCCGGTCGGTGCCGTCGCCGGCAGGTCGGTGACCACAATCGAGGGGCTGGGTACCGAGGGAGCGCTGCACCCGGTCCAGCAGGCCTGGATCGATGAGCAGGTTCCGCAGTGCGGTTACTGCCAGCCGGGCATGATCATGGCCACTGCAGCGCTCCTTCGGGCGAACCCCCGTCCGGATGATGCGGCCATCGATTCATCCATCACCAACATCTGCCGGTGCGGCACCTATCCCCGGATTCGCAAGGCCATCCACCGGGCAGCGGGTTTGCTCGGCGATGACTCTGATATCCGCTGACCCTTCAACCCCTGTCGCGAGCCATATCCCATGCGTACTGATACCCGCCGAGCCTCGACACTGCTTATGCTTGGACTGCTGTTGACTGCCTGCGCCGAGGGTGGTGGCAATGGCGCGGCTGTGACGGCCACACCGGCCGGAGACGGCGCCGAAGGGACCGCGCCCGATCTGCCCGCCCTGCTGGCCAGTGCCGACCTGGACAAGGGACGCGTGCTGTTCCTCCAGTGCCGGGCCTGTCACAGCCTCGAGAAGGGAGGTGCCAACAAGGTCGGTCCCAATCTCTATGGCATGTTTGGCCAGACTGCTGGCCAGGTTCCGGGCTTTGTCTATTCCGATGTACTGGCCGCTTCTGGAATCGTCTGGTCTGCCGAGTCGGTGGATGAATGGCTCGCCCGCCCCAGCGATTTTCTGCCCGGCAACCGCATGGTCTTCGTCGGCATCCGCAATCCGGCTGACCGGGCCAGTCTGATTGCCTGGCTCAAGCAGGAGACCGGTTACGTGCCGCCTGAGTAAGCCTGGAAAGGCCAGCAGCTCTGCCCAAGAAAAAGGCCGCTTCAAGCGGCCTTTTTCGTCAGGGTCTGCGGCCTGAAATCAGGCGGTGGGTCGCTTACGTGCCAGCTGGCGCAGGGCAAAGAATGCCGGAATGAGCAGGAACCCGGTCGCGGGGATCGGGACAGCAGCCACGTTTACAAACATTGCCTTCTTCTGGGTAAAGCTCGGCCCGCCGCCGAAAGCCTCCAGGGTGTTCTGGATGACGAGGGCAACATCGTTGGCAGCACCGGGGAAATCCATGAAATCGTTGGCTACCTGCAGCGTGGCGCTCAGGTTCCAGAGCTGCAGGCCGCCGGAAGGTGAGAGGACCTCGACCGAGTTCGATGCGTCCGTGAACTTGGCAATGGAGTTGCTGGTTGCAAGCAGGAAGAGGCTGGCGGAGATTCCGCCGTCATTTCTGGTCCGGTAGTCGCCGAACTCCGACACGCTGATCGTTGCAAGTGCGGCACCGCTCAGGGCGTAGACCCGGTCGATGACGAACGTGGCACTGACCAGGGCAGCATCCAGCACGTTCACCGAGCTGGCGATGAAGGTGGTGGGCAGGAAGCGCAGGGAATCCCCGACGACAGTTGGGGTACCGAAAAGTGAAAGGCCGCTCTGCTCATCGTCATATTCGTAGCAGATGCTGGTGCCGCAGAGGGTCACCGGGGCGGCGTTGGACTGGATGGGGCCGGCCGAAATGGCGAGCAGAGCTGCCGAGGCCAGTAGCCGCCTGGTGTGTGACATGGTGATCGACTCCCCCGGATTCGTTTTTATATGCAAGTGAGGGTAGCGAAAGAAGCCGCTTGAAGGTTCGCTAGTGGACATAATCCGCACACGGCGCCAGCCGCTCCGCTGGCCTGGTCCGGCGGCTGGTCCCCGGCAGGGGGAGGCCTGACTTGCTGTAAAAACATATACCTGTAAGGCGTCATTAATTCTTCAAGTAACTGTCAGAATTTTGTCAGCAAGCCGCGTGATGATGGCCGCGTCGGCTTATCCGACGGAGCGTGGCAAGGATGCTGAATCTGAGCGTTCCCGCAGCCTTCGCGAGACTGGACAATCTGGAAGTGCGGCTCTGCCTGCCGGTCAACTCGGCCGCCCGCCACCGGATTGTGCGCGACTACTTCTCCCTGGTCAGCCGGCTGGGTGACGGCATCGCCTGGTACACGCTGCTTGCCCTGCTGCCGGTCGCCTTCGGCCTGGCGGCCCTGCTGCCAGCGCTGCACATGGCACTCACCGGCATCCTTGGGGTCGGTGTCTACAAGGTGCTGAAAGCCCGCCTGGTCAGGGAAAGGCCGTTTCACTCCCACCTGGGGGTGAGGGCGGTGGTCAGTCCGCTCGACCGATACAGCTTTCCTTCCGGACACACCCTGCATGCGGTGGCCTTCACGGTCATGCTGGCTCACTACTTTCCGGCGCTGCTGTGGGTTGCCGTGCCCTTTGCCGCCAGTGTCGCATTGTCGCGGGTCGTGCTTGGTCTTCACTACCCAACCGATGTGCTGGCGGGCGGCGTGCTGGGCTGGCTGCTCGCCGTGGGCAGTCTTGCAGCCGTAAACCTGGGACCCTGAAGCCGGAATCATCCGGCGAACCGTTCCCAGGCCACCGTGCCCCAGGTCAGGCCGGCCAGAACCAGGCTCAGGAAGACCGCTGCCGACCCCAGGTCCTTGGCCTGGCCGGATAGCTGATGGAAATCGTCGCCGATCCGGTCCACGGTTGCCTCGACGGCCGTATTCAGCACCTCGACGATCATCACGAGCAGCCAGGAACCTATCAGCAACAGCCGCAGCAGCGGCGTCTCGCCCAGCCACAGGGCGAGGGGTAGCAGTAGCACGCCGGCAATCACTTCCTGTCGAAAGGCCTCCTCGCTGCGCCAGGCAGTGCGGAGGCCGGCCATCGAGTATCCGGTCGCATCAAACAACCTTCGCAGTCCACGTTTCGTTTTCTTCGTCATATCATTGATTTAGATGCGGTATGGATCGGGCCTTGGGCGCACTCCAAGACGTGGGTTCGCGGCAAGCGGTGCTAGACTCTCGCCTTTCGACCGCGATCAGAATAACGAAAAGAGCGGCTTTCACGTGGCATATCTGCTGGCAGACGACGAGCAGGCCGGACCAGCCGTCAGGCGCGTGTTCCGGGAACAGAACGCCCGAATTCTTGCTCTCCTGCGCGGCTGGGAGAACGATCCGGCGGATGCCATCCATCGCGCCCGGCAGGCCTGCAAAAGGGCGCGGGCCCTGGCCCAGCTGCTCAGGTCCGGTCAGCCCTATGCCGCGCTGGTGGAGAACCATTTCTTCCGCGGCGTGCAGCGCGGCATCGCCTATGCGCGGGATCCGGAGGCGCTGGTCGAGGCCTTGGACTTCCTGGAGATCGGTGTTGCCGAACCCCGCCTGGCCGAATCGGCAGCCATGTTGCGGGAGTCCCTGGCGCTGCGCGCCTTGCGGGGGCTGGATACCGTGCGCCCGGCGCTGCGCGTGCAGGCGGCTGCCGCGTGCCGGGAACTCGAGGCAGCCGATCGGCGCCTCGCCCACCTGCCGATAGTCGACCTGCGCCGCCGGGACCTCAAGCGCGGCGCTGGTCGCACCTGGGACCGCTGTGCTGACATTTTTGCCGGACTGTCTTCAGCCGGGCCACCCGCCGCGTTCCACGACTGGCGTCGGCAGGTGAAGTACGCCTTCCATCAGGTGCAGCTGCTGTCGGCGTGGCAGCCCCGACGGTCCGGTACCCTGGGGCCGCGGCTCAGGGACCTGGCTGCGTTGCTCGGTCATGGGCAGGACCTTGAGTTGCTCGAGGTCCTGCTGCGCCAGCAACCCGACGCGCTGGGCATCGACACCCATGTGCAGCGGCTGCGCCAGCTGATAGCCATCTCCCTGGGGCGGCTGCGACAGCAGTCGCTGGAGGCCGGCGCTGGCCTGTTCGGTGCCGGGGCGGGTAAGGCTGGTTCGCCGGAGTTAGTAACACAGGAGCAACAAAACGGTAATTCTCCTGCAACTGGTCCCGCCGAAGATCGACCGTCAACTGGGCGGCGTGTAACTCCTGATCGTGACCCGAATATTGCTCGTCGATGGCAATCCCGCTGACCGGCACTGGTTGCAGGATCGCCTGACAGCAGTTGGTCATGACGTCATCGCTGCCGGCGACGCCACCACGGCGGTCGACCAGCTCGACCGTTCCCCCTTCGACATGCTCGTCACCGATGCGATGCTGCGCGACATGTCGGGTCTGGAACTCGCCCAGTTCGTCCGCAAGCATGTGAATGGCCGACTGACCCGGGTACTCCTGCTCAGTGAACGCAGTGATGCGTCGTCCGTCGCCCACGCCCTGGACAGCGGGATAGACGACTATCTGGCGAAACCCGTCAGGGAAGAAGAGCTGGTGGCCCGCGTCAATGCCGCCCTGCGCCGGCCCGCCACGCCGTCCCGGGAGAGCATCCTCGAGATCGGACCGATCAGGCTCGACAAACTGAGTCACAAGGTCACGGTCCGGACCCGGGAGATCGACCTGGCACCGGTGGAGTTTCGCCTGATGACTTATTTCATGGAGAACCCCGGCCGGGTGCTGGCGCGGCGGCTGCTGCTGGAGCAGGTCTGGCGGCGAAACGGCATCGGCGAGCGCACGGTGGACGTGCACGTCCGTCGCCTCCGGGCAGCTCTTGAGCCTCACGCCTGCGAGAACCTCCTGCAGACGGTCCGGGGTTTCGGCTATCGCTTCGGTTAGGTCGCCTCCCGACCCGCGCCTGGCACAATTCCGCTGCGTGACAGTTGAGATGGTAACGGGTTTGTAATACAAGACTGTTTCAATAATCCGCAACAGTCTGGCGATGGAACGCTATGGGCGCACGCAGGATCCTGGTGGTTGAGGATGAGGCCCCGATACGCCAGATGATTGCCTTCAATCTGAGCCGTGCCGGCTTCCAGGTTGAAGAGGCCGAGGATTGCTCCACGGCGCGCGTGCGGATCGCCGATGCCAGGCCCGACCTGCTGCTGCTGGACTGGATGCTGCCTGATTCCAGTGGCCTGGAGCTGACCCGGACCCTGCGCCGTGAAGAGGCGAACCGCGAGATGCCCATCATCATGCTCACCGCCCGGGCGGAGGAGCGGGACAAGATCCAGGGCCTGGACGGCGGCGCCGACGACTACATCACCAAGCCCTTCTCGGCACGGGAACTCCTGTCCCGCATCAATGCCGTTCTGCGCCGTGCCGCACCGGCGGCCGACGAGCCGCTGGTGGCCGGTGAGCTCCGTCTCGACCCCGTCAGCCACCGGGTCTACGTGGGCGAAGGCGAAATCATGCTTGGTCCCACCGAATACCGCCTGCTCAAGTTCCTGATGGAAAATGCCGACCGGGTATATAGTCGGACCCAGCTGCTGGATTTTGTCTGGGGGCAGAACGTCTACGTGGAAGAACGTACTGTTGATGTCCACATTCGCCGCCTGCGCAAGGTGCTGGAGGAGTCTGGCGTGGACCGGTATATCCAGACGGTAAGGGGTGCCGGTTACCGCTTCTCGACCCGCTGACCATGCCGAAGGTCTGGACCTGGACACTGATCCGCTATGGATTGAGCCTGCTTCTGGGCGGCCTCATCGGCCTGCTCTATGACCAGGCCCTTCTGGGCATCGTGCTCGTGGCCATTGCGCTGCTGGGCTGGCAGCTCTTCAATCTGTATCGGCTGGAGCGCTGGCTGACCGTCGGCGAAAGTGTCGAGATCCCCGATGGCACCGGCGTCTGGCCACCCGTCTTTGCCCGCATCCAGTTCATCAAGACCAAGGCGAAGAAGCGCGGCAAGCGCTTCCGGAAGCTGGTCAAGGACCTCCGGGCCTCGACCGAAGCTTTCCCGGATGGTGGCGTGATCCTCAATGCCCGCCATGAGATCGTCAATTACAACCAGGCTGCCCGGGTACTGCTCGGCCTCAAGTCGCGCCGTGATCGGGGGCAGCGCATCGAGAACCTGCTCCGTCACCCGGATTTCGTCGAGTACCTGAAAAATCCTGGTGAACAACAGGCTGTGGAGATCCCGGCACCGACCGGGAGCGATACCTGGTTGTCCTGTCGCCTGATCCCGTACGGACCGGAACAGAACCTGCTGCTGATCCGCGACATCAGTCAGCGGGTAAAGATCGAGAAAGTCCGCCGGGATTTCGTCGCCAATGCCTCCCATGAGCTGCGCTCACCGCTGACCGTGATCATGGGTTACCTCGAGGCGCTGGGGGACGACAAGCGCCTGCCGGAAACCTGGCGGCTGCCCATCGCGGCGATGCAGGACCAGGGATTGCGCATGCGTCGCCTCGTCGAGGATCTGCTGCACCTGTCGAAGCTGGAGTCCGGGCAGTCCGTGGCCCGGGACAAGGTCGTGGACGTGGCCGCGCTGCTGGCAGCGGCGCGCAAGGAGGCGCTGGCGATACCACAGCATCCAGCCCGGGTCGAAGTCGCATTGAACAGCCCGGCGAATCTCCTCGGCGAGGAGAACGAACTCCAGTCCGTGGTTTCGAATCTGGTCACCAACGCGGTCCGGTATACCCCCCAGGACGGTGAGGTGGTGATCACCTGGAGCGTGGACGACGACGGCGGGCACCTGGCAGTGCGGGACACGGGGATCGGCATTGCGGATGAGGATATTCCGCGGGTCACCGAGCGCTTTTACCGGGGCGACGGGGGCCGGGCCCGCGAGCGCGGCGGTACCGGCCTTGGTCTCGCGATCGTCAAGCACGCGCTCCGGCGCCACGATGCGGAACTGGAGATCCGCAGCCGGCTGGGTCAGGGCAGCACGTTTGTCTGTCACTTTCCCCGGGATCGGCTGGCCGTATCCTGATACTCTTTGGTCCTGATGCCGGGCTCGGCAGGCACCGCCCGGTCTCGCCGGGCGCACGGACGCGTTGAGGAGCGAAACCATGGAAACCGAAGGGTTCAGTCAGCATATTTCCCGCCGGTTCAACGCCGAGCTTGAGCACCTGCGCAGCGAGGTTCTGCGGATGGGGGGGCTGGTGGAGCAGCACCTGGACACGGCCGTGCAGGCCATAACCGCCGGCGACAGCGACCTTGGCCTCAGCGTCTTCAATGACGACTACAAGATCAATCAGCTAGAGGTGGCCATCGACGAGGAATGCCGGAAGCTGCTCGCAACCCGCACGCCGGCAGCCGCCGACCTGCGCCTGATCGTGATGGTGATCAAGACCATCACCGACCTCGAGCGGGTGGGCGACGAGGCGTCGCGGATCGGCTACCTGTCCTCCCACCTCGCCACTGACCGCGATCCTTATGCCTCCTACAGCGAACTCAAGGCGCTGGGAGAGCACGTGCAGGAAATGCTCCATGACGCGCTGGATGCGTTCTCCCGCATGGATGTAGCCGATGCCCTGGCAGTGATCGAGGAGGACAAGCTGGTAGACGAGGAGTACGACCAGATCACGCGGCAGTGCATCAGCCTGATGATGGAAGACCCCCGGACGATACGCCGGTTCATGGACGTCAGCTGGGCGGCCAGGGCACTGGAGCGGATCGGTGACCACGCCAAGAACATCGGTGAATACGTGGTTTACCTGGTCCACGGGCGGGATATCCGGCACACGGAGCGCGAGACCGTCCTGCAGGAACTCGAGGCTGTCCGGGCGGAGCGGCCGGCAGGCAGCTGAAATATTGCCGTAATATCTGCGCACTAGACTTCAGGGCTTCGGTTGTCCCGGTCCAGCTACTGGAGATCTCAGTGAAATATCTCGGCAAAACAATCATTTCGGTGGCCTGTGGCCTGGTACTCTCGGGCCCGGTCTTTGGCCAGGCTGCCCGCGACTTCATCTCGATAACTGGCTCCTCAACGGTTTATCCCTTCACGACGGTGGTTGCCGAACAGTTCGGCAAGACCTCCCGTTTCAAGACGCCGAAAGTCGAATCCACGGGCTCCGGTGGCGGCATCAAGCTCTTCTGTGCAGGCGTCGGCGTCCAGCATCCGGATATCGCCAACAGTTCCCGTGCGATCAAGGATTCCGAACTCAGGGGCTGCGCGGCCAATGGCGTCACCGAGGTCATCGAGGTGAAGATCGGTTACGACGGCATAGTCATCGCCGAGTCCCGGCAGGGCCTTGGGATGCCGCTGAGTCTCCGGGACATTTATCTGGCCCTTGCCAAGGACGTGCCGGATCCCAAGGGAGGCGACAAGCTGGTTCCCAACCCCTACCGCACGTGGAAGGATGTGAATCCAGCACTGCCGGCCGAGAACATCGAGGTACTGGGACCGCCGCCCACCTCAGGTACCCGGGATGCATTCGTGGAGCTCGCGATGGAAGGTGGCTGCAAGGCCTTCCCCTGGATCAAGGCGCTCAAAGACAAGGACGAGAACCGCTTCAAGCAGGTCTGCCACACGATCCGCGAGGACGGACGCTTCATCGAGGCCGGCGAGAATGACAACCTGATCGTGCAGAAGCTCAAGTCAAACCCGAAGGCGGTCGGGATCTTCGGCTTCAGCTTCCTCGACCAGAATCTGGATTCCCTGAAGGGGTCAGTAGTCGACGGACAAGGGCCGACATTCGAGAGCATCGCGAGTGGCGCTTACCCGATTTCCCGGCCGATCTTCATCTACATCAAGAAGGCCCATG
>CAYOXI010000007.1:54566-59656 GCA_964407855.1 uncultured Chromatiaceae bacterium | reverse complement strand
CGGTATCGCCGGTTTGACGATAACGTGTAATCTTTCGCACCGCCCGCCCGGTCGTACCGGGCCTGAAGCAGTCAGGTTACCCGCCCGGTGGGAACGCAGCTCGAAAAACGACTGGAGCGCCTGTCGACGCCGGCTACGGCCGGGCTTGTGCGCGGCGGGCTGCGGGGCGTGGAGCGCGAATGCCTGCGGGTCAGGCCCGACGGCCACCTGGCTACTACTCCCCATCCGGCGGCCCTGGGGTCCGCCCTGACCAGCGAGTTCATCACGACGGACTACTCGGAGGCCTTGCTGGAGTTCGTAACACCGCCCCAGCCCACAAACTGGGAGACGATCCAGTTCCTGTGCGATATCCACCAGTTCACCCTTGAGCGTATCGGCGACGAGCTGCTCTGGCCGCTAAGCATGCCCTGCTCGATAGCCAGCGATGCGGACGTGCCGCTGGCGCAGTACGGGACTTCGAACATCGGGCGGATGAAGACAATCTACCGGCGAGGTCTCGGCTATCGCTATGGCCGGATCATGCAGGCGATTTCCGGAATCCATTTCAACTATTCCCTGCCGGAGTCGTTCTGGCCGTCCTACCGGGAAATGGAGGGCGAAAAGGCGGACCTGCAGTCGTTCCGGTCTGCCACCTATCTGGGGGCAGTCCGTAACGTCCGCCGCCTCGACTGGTTGCTGCTCTATCTGTTCGGTGCATCGCCGGCGCTGTGCAGGAGTTTCGTGCAGGGCCGGGACCCGAACCTTTCGGTGCTCGACCGGGGAACGCTTTACGGCCCGTGGGCAACGTCACTGCGGATGAGTGACCTCGGCTACCGCAACAACGCCCAGGCGAATCTCGTGGTATCGGCCAACAGTCTCGCTGAGTACGTCCGCGACCTCTACGCGGCTACCCAGATGCCCCGCGCCGAATTCACACGCATCGGCGTGCAGGTGGATGGCGAATACCGGCAGCTCAGCGACAGACAGCTCCAGATCGAGAACGAGTTCTACAGCACCATCCGGCCGAAGCGGGTCACCCTGTCCGGTGAGCGGCCGACCGCCGCGTTGCTGCGGGGTGGCGTGCAGTACATCGAACTGCGCGCGCTGGACATCAGCCCCTGGGACCCCGTCGGTATCAACCAGCGGCAGCTGCGCTTCCTTGAGGCCTTCCTGATCTACTGCCTGCTTCAGCAGAGTGCACCGATCTCCCATCAGGAGCAGGAGCATATCGATCACAACCACGCACTCGTCGCCCGGCGGGGCCGCGAACCGGGCCTGCGACTGCGGCGGGGCGAGAGTGAGATTCCGCTGAGGGACTGGGCCACCGACGTCTGCAACGACATGGTGAGCGTCGCCAGCCTTCTAGACCCGGACGGCAGGCAGGGGCATGTTGACGCGATCCGCCAGCAGCTCGCGGCAGTGGCAGACCCGGACCGTACGCCATCGGCGGTACTGCTGGCGGACCTGCGCCGGGACGGCGTGCCCCTTGGCGAATATGGTCTGGAACTTGCCCGCCGGACCCGTACCTATTTCCTGGCCCTTGCCTCCGACCTCAACCGTCATCAGGCCCGGCTCGAGGCCGAGGCCAGGGAGTCGATCATGAGGCAGGCTGCAATCGAGGCCGCAGACCACGAGCCTTTTGAGTCCTATCTCTCCCGATACCTGCGCTGACGACGGGTGACGGGCGTCGTTGTCCACCGGGTTCACCGCGATTACACTGCATTTGTTGCCATGAAAATGAGTGGGGTCAGGGCGTGGCGCGGGCGTTCATAATCGCGTTCTTTGCCGGCGTCCTGCTGGTGGGTGCGACAGCTGCGCTGTTGCCACTGCCCACCCATGTGCGCTACGCGTCCGTGATCGCCGCGCAGCCGGACGGGGGCCGGCAGGAAAACTTCATCATCCGCTGGCCCGAGGACCGGATTCCGCGCGCGGGCGAGCAGCGCGGGAGTCTGCCGGCGGGCGCCGTACCGGGCGCCGGGGTCCTCGAAGATACCGCCGGTCAGCGGGGCTCCGCCGAGATGTTTCGCCTGCGGGACGCTGAGGACAATGTGATCGGCGTGGCCAGCCGCATCGCTGGCACGGGCGCAGCGCTCGCCAATACCGGGCGGTCTGCTACCAACTGGCTGCTGGTGATTCCGAGTCGGGGTGCGCTCTTTCTCGCCCAGTCCGATGCGCTGGATGCAACGGTCCGTCAGGCGCTGACCGAGGCAGGACCGGTTGCCCTGGCGCCCGGCGAGTCGGCGGCATTCTGGCGGGATCGCACCTCGTATCGTGTGACCGTCGCGGCCCCCGGCATGACGGGCGTGGTGCTCCGGGGTACCGACGAGTTCAGCAACCTGTCCGGCCGGTTCACGGAGAACTGGGAACTGGATGAGGTCAATGCCGATGGCAGCACCCGGGGCCGCGTGGTCCTGTCCACTGTCCTGTCGGCGAGCAACTGAGCATGCGATTAATCGGTGCTGTGCTGGGCCTGCTGGCCGGAGTCCTGGCCGGCATCGGCCTGATACTCGCCAGTCCGGCGGCCTGGTTCAGTGGTGCGATGCCACTGCCTGCGGATCTCGCCCCGCCCAAGGCCTATCGCTGGGATGACTTCCGGGGTACCGAGACTGGCGTCCGCGATCTCCTCGGCATTGGTGGCCGCAGGCCGGGTGTCGCGCTCTTCGATCCGGCGCTCACCCATGTCCGTATCGGCATCATCACCCTGCCCGCCGGCGAAGGCAGCCCGGCAGCCATCGCGGTCAAGATTTCCACCATCTCCGAGAGCAATTCGCTGTGGAAGGCCCAGCTTGGTACCGCAGACCACTGGAATATCCTCTGGCCCGGCACGGGTGCCGTGTTCGCAACCGGGCATAGCAACTACTGGCCCCTGGTCCGGGACTTGTTCTGGGCTGCCGTGCGGGGGGGTGGTCGTGAGCTGCTGGCTACGGAATACCAGATTTCTGCGCAACCGCCGTCGGGACAGGCCGCCGGAGTAACGGGTAGCGCTGGCCGTTACGCCGGTTACGCGGGAGAGTTTCGCGAGAGCCTGTTGCCGGTCGAGGGCGGACCCGAATGGACACTTGCGATCAAGGTGACGCCGCCGGTCCTACCCGCCCGCTGACCCGGCAATTTCCCGGAAACTCACACCGGTATCCTGCAGACGTTCGGGATCCGGTCGCGCGCCTTCCGCGATGAGCTTCTTGGACAGCATGAACTCCCGTGGGCTGTTGATGGCATAGACCGACGTCAATCGCCCCTCCGCCAGGAAGAACACCGCAAAGGCCCGGGACGCCGGTTCGCCGCGGATCACCGCCTGCTCTGTCCGTGACGAAAATCCGGCAATCTGCAGCTTCAGGTCGTACTGGTCGGACCAGAACCAGGGAATCTGGGCATAGGCAACCAGCCTGCCGAGCAGGGTTTCGGCGGCCGTCCTGGCCTGTTCCTGGGCGTTGTGCACCGACTCGAGGCGCACGCGCCGCCCAAGCAGGCTGTTGGGATGGCTGGTGCAGTCCCCCACCGCGAGGATATGTGCATCGCTGGTCCGGCAGAACTCGTCCACCACGATGCCGTTTTCGCAGGCCAGTCCTGCAGCCGCCGCCAGCTCGGCATTGGGCACTACGCCGATGCCAACGATGGCCAGGTCGGCCGGGATCTCGCGCCCGTCACTGCACACCACCGACTGCAGCCTTGCATCGCCGCCGAAGGCCTGCAGACCGGTGTTGCAGAGTATCTGCACACCGGCGGCCCGATGGACGCCGGCGAGGAAGGCTGATACCGGCGGCGCATCCACCCGGGCCATGACCTGGTCGGCCTGCTCGATGACCGTCACTGACAGGCCACGGGAGATGGCAACAGCAGCTACCTCGAGCCCGATATACCCGGCGCCGATGATGACGAGCCGGGCACCGGCCTTGAAGGCCGGCCGGATCTGCCCGACGTCGTCGATGCTCCGCAGGTAGTGAACCCCGGGCAGCAGGTGGCCCGGAACGGTAACGGTGCGTGCCCGGCTACCGGTGGCCAGCACCAGGCTGTCGTACTGGAGTTCCGCGCCGGAGCCCAGCCTGACCCGCTGCGCCCCGGGGTCGAGTGCCGTGACCCGGGTGCCCAGCCGGACCTCGACCTGGTGCTCGGCGTAGAACTTCTCATGGCGAAGCAAAAGCCGGGGAATTTCGAGCTCTCCCGCGAGAAACTTCTTGGACAGCGGGGGGCGCTGGTACGGGAGGTAGGGCTCCTCGCCGACGAGGATAATCCGGTCGGCGTAGCCCCCCTGGCGAAGGGACACTATCGTCTGGCCGGCGGCATGGCCCGCCCCGGCAATCAGAATCGTCTTTGGCACGGTGCGATTATACTGGCGTCATGCAGGCCGCCATAACCAACGTGATCCGTGTCCACGAATTCGGCGGTCCCGACGTCCTGCGGTGGGAATCCGTGCCGCTGCTGCCACCGGCAGCGGGGGAAGTCACGCTCCGGCAGACGGCTGTCGGGCTCAATTACCTCGATTGCTATCACCGGTCCGGGCTGTATCCGCTGTCCTTGCCTGCCGGCATCGGCTCCGAGGCCGCGGGCGTGGTCGAGCAGACCGGTGACGGCGTGCAGGGCTTGAGTCGCGGCGATCGCGTGGCGTATGCCGGGCTGCCGCCGGGGGCCTGTGCGGAGCGCCGCAACTGGCCGGTCGAGAGACTGGTCAGGCTGCCCGACGCGATTGCCGATGAGACGGCTGCGGCGATCATGCTGAAGGGACTCACCGCCTGGTATCTGGTCCGCCGCAGCTATCGGGTGAGTAGCGGCGATGCTGTGCTGGTCTACGCTGCGGCTGGGGGCACCGGCACCCTGCTCTGCCAGTGGGCCACCGCCCTCGGGGCGAAGGTCATTGGCGTAGTCGGGTCGCCCGCCAAGGCCAGCGTTGCACAGGCCCACGGCTGCGCGGAAACCGTGCTGGCCGACGCACCGGACTTCGTCGAGCGGGTGCGGGCGCTGAGTGACGGCGGGGTAGCCGCCGTCTACGATTCCGTGGGCAAGGAAAGTTTCTTCCAGTCGCTGGACTGCCTGCAACGCCACGGCACGATGGTGAGCTTCGGCAATGCCTCCGGCGCAGTGGCACCGTTCTCGCCGATGGAGCTGGCCCGACGGGG
>CAYOXI010000007.1:0-54466 GCA_964407855.1 uncultured Chromatiaceae bacterium | reverse complement strand
CCCCGGCGAAGGCCGCGAGACCCCGCAGCGCCGCGTAGTCGGCGGTGACCACCGAGGTCGGGATGTCGGCCAGAAGTTCCCGGTAACGCCCCTTGTCTTCAAAGCGGGCCCGGAAGCCGGATTTCACGAACTCATCGAGGTAACGGGGTATGACCCCGCCGGCGATGTAGACGCCGCCGAAGGACGCAAAGGTCAGGGCCAGGTTGCCGGCCACGGTGCCGAGCAGCTGGCAGAAGACCGCCAGTGCCTCCAGCGCGAGGGTCTCCCGGGCCCTGATTCGGGACCCCACCTCGTCGGGCGTCAGGTCATGCTCGCCCCCTAAGGCCCCGTAGATGAAGGCCAGGCCCGCGCCGGAGATCAGCCGTTCCGCGGAGCAATGGCCGTAGCGCTCCCGCCCCAGCGCGACCAGCCGGGCTTCCCGCTCGTCGGCGGGCGGCAGCGTCGCATGGCCACCCTCGCCGGTGATCGCCCGCCAGCGGCCAGCGATCCTGACGAGGCCGGCCGTGCCGAGCCCGGTGCCCGGGCCGACTACCACCTTGGGTGCATCCGGGACTGCGGTGCCGCCGCCGACCTGACGCAGGTCGGCGGGGCCGAGCACAGGCAGCGCATAGGCCTGGGCGGCGAAGTCGTTCATTGGAATCAGGCGCCGCAGGGAGAGGCTGCGTGCCAGGCCGGACAGGCTGAACGCCCAGTTGATATTGACCATCCGGATCTCGTCACCCCGGATGGGTGCCGCGATGGCGACAACGGCCTGCTCCGGGCGGTCCGCGGGGGGCAAGCCACCCAGATAGGCGGCCAGGAGGCGGTCGAGCCCGGGAAACTCCCGGTTGCTGAAGATCTCGATGGCACTGAGGTCGCCGGCGGCGCGGGCGAGCGCGCAGCGCGTGTTGGTTCCGCCGATGTCCGCGACCATCCAGCCCATCCGGCGAGGATACACGCAAAAAAAAACCGCCCCTGGGCAGGGGGCGGTTGGGTTTGGGCAAAGATCGCTTGGGCTTCTGGCTTTTTCTTGTTGTTATGTTTGTTTTTCTTGTTATCGAGGGGCTGTCAGGTCATTGGGCTTGGGTTTTGGGGCTTGGGGTTATTGGGCTGCTGTTGATGACCGTCCAGCGTGGACCTCAGGCGAAGTAATTGCAGTTACCGTGCCAGGGCGTCGGGGACGGTCCCGCGACTTGACAGAAGCGGGCGACTGGCCGGAATTCTGTGAACCAGGTCTCAGGTACGGCTGGTATCTCGCCTCAGCCGGCAGGGGTCCGGACGGCTGGCCGGAGAGGCTCGATCGTGGTTTGTACAGGGAGGCGACACCCCTTCCGGGGCATCGCCCCGACCCACGTCACAATTATTCCAAAAAATGCCTATTTATCAGAAGCTTACACGGAGACTGGCCGTGTAAAGAAAGCCGTCATGAGCGGACGTTCAGGCATTCAGATCCGGAATCAGGGCGCTTTCGAGCCGCGCGATGATGTCCTTGAGCCGGAGCTTTTCTTTTTTCAGGCGTCGTACCCGGAGCTGGTCACCGCCGTTGCTGGCAAGGGCCGTGATGGCCACGTCCAGATCCCGGTGTGCCACCCGCAACTCTTTCAGGCGTTCGAGTCCGCGAAAACATTCCGTGTCGACGTTGTCGTTGATCATGGCTGTTGCGGGAGAATACCAGCGACAGATCGCAGTTCGGTCAGCCAGTCACGTTCCGGATCACCCCAGGCGGCAAAGGACGGGTTGAGTACCGCGGGCTGCTGGTTGTACCGCAGGACCACGCCTGCCAGGCTGCGTACCTCCCCCCCCGCGGCCTCCACCACCGCCTGGCCCGCTGCCGTGTCCCAGGCTGATGTCGGCCCGAATCGGGGGTAAAGATCGGCAGTGCCCTCGGCGACCAGGCAGAACTTCAGTGAGCTGCCGACTGCCACGAAGCTGTGAGGGCCGATGCTTCGCAGGAGGTCGTTCATCGCGGCATCCCGGTGCGAGCGGCTCCCGGTCACGCGGAGCGGGAAGGGGGCGGGCGTACGTATCCGGATGGGCTGGCCCGACCCGCCATGGTCGGCGCGGAAGGCGCCGCCCCCGAGCCAGCCGTAGTAGTCGCGGCGCGTCACGGGCGCGTGCACCACGCCCAGCACCGGTGCATGGTCGCGGACCAGCGCAATATTGACGGTGAACTCGCCGTTGCGCCCGATGAACTCCCTCGTCCCGTCGAGGGGGTCCACCAGCCAGAACTCCCGCCATTCCCGCCGGGTTTCCCACGGGATTTCGGCGGATTCCTCGGACCAGACAGGGATGCCCGGCGTGAGGCGCTCCAGCCCGGCGACGATGCAGGCATGCGCGGCCCGGTCGGCAGCGGTCACGGGCGAGTTGTCCGCCTTGGTCTCGACCAGCGGATCCGGCTGGCGGTAGATGCCGGCAATCACCGCCCCGGCCTCCCTCGCAATCGCCAGCACGCCGGGGACCAGCTTGCCAGGAGACGAAATCATGGGACTGGGGGCCCGTCCATCCGCGGACTAGAATGCGGCGTTTGGCGGACCTGGTCCGCCGGTCTCAGCGAATCCCCCTGCTCATGCTCGACTGGCGGCACTACGAGACAATCCTGCTGGACATGGATGGCACCATCCTTGACCTCGCCTATGACAACTACTTCTGGCTGGAACTGGTTCCCCGCTGCCTGGCCCGCGAGCGGAATGCCGATCCGGATGAGGTACGGCCCGAACTGTTCGCCCACTTCGCCCGCATGCGGGGCACCATCGAGTGGTACTGCCTCGACTACTGGAGCGACGCATTGTCGCTGGACCTGCGGGCGCTGAAATCCGCGAGCAGCCACCGCGTGCGTTACCTGCCCGGTGCACTGGAATTCCTCCGCATTCTCCAGGCCAGCGGCAAACGCGTCATCCTGGTGACCAACGCGCACGGGGAAACGCTGCGCATCAAGAAAGGCGTCGCCGGCCTTGGCCGCTACATCGATCACTTTGTGACGTCCCATGAATTCGGTGTACCGAAGGAGTCAGCCGCGTTCTGGTCAGGCGCCCAGCAGCGCCTTGGCTTCGAACCCGCTGCCACGCTGTTCATCGACGACAGCCTGCCGGTCCTGGATGCAGCCCGTACCCACGGGATCGCCGGTGTCCTGGCGGTAAGCCGCCCCGACAGCCGGGAGCCGGCCCGCGAGATCCGCCAACACATCGCCGTCGAGGGCCTCGGCCAGCTGACCTAGCGGCTTCGGCCCCCGGCACCACTCCTGCCGCGACCGGGTCCCGAGCGGCCACTGGATCCGGGCCGCCCGCCGCCGGACCGGGCGCCACCACCGGCCGGACCTCCACCGCCCCCCTGCCGGGGCGGCCGGCCGCCCTGCGGCGGGTACTTGCGGGGCGCCCAGGGCGGGATCTTGATGCCCGACATCAGCGCCGGGTCTGCCGTGCCGACGGGAATCCGGTGCCCGATATAGTCCTCGATCTCGGGCAGCGAGAAGGCGTAGGTCTCGCAGGCAAAGCTGATTGCATCACCGCTGGCACCCGCCCGGGCCGTGCGGCCAATGCGATGGACATAGTCGGCCGCATCCTGGGGCAGGTCGTAGTTGATGACGTGGCTCACGTCCGGGACGTGCAGGCCACGGGACGCAACGTCGGTGGCCACCAGTACGGGCAGCGTGCCCTCCTGGAAGTCCCGCACCATGCGCAGCCGCTTGTTCTGGGGCACGTCGCCGCTGATTGCCTCGGCTGGCAGGTCGTTGAATGCCAGTAGTCGGGCAATGTCCTCGGCGGCCCGCTTCGTGTTGACGAAGACCATGGTGCGCCGGGCCTGCATGCTGCGAAGCAGACCGACCAGCAGCGGTCCCTTTTCTTCGTTGCCGGGGAAAAAGATCGTCTGCGTGACCAGATCAACGGTCTTCTTGTCCGGCTCGATCAGCACGGTCTCCGGATTGTTCATGTGCTCGTAGGCGAGCTCCAGTACGCGATGGCCCAGCGTGGCGGAGAACAGCAGGTTGAGCCGCTCGGTCGGCGGTGGCAGGCGCCGGAGCAGGAAGCGGATGTCCTTGATGAAGCCGAGATCGAACATGCGATCGGCCTCGTCCATGACGAGGACCTGCGCATGACTGAGCGTGTAGATCTTCTGCCGGAAGTAATCAATCAGGCGGCCCGGCGTACCGATCAGCACGTCCACGCCTGCCTGCAGCTGGTCGCGCTGCTTGTCGTAGTCTGCACCCCCGTACACCACCGCCATCTTCAGCCCGGTCGCCGTGCCGAGGATCTCAGCATCAGAGTGGATCTGCACGGCCAGTTCCCGGGTCGGCGCGAGGATCAGCGCGCGCGGTGCCGGCTGGTTGGACCGCGGTGCGGGATGGGTGAGCAGATGATTGAACATCGCAATGAGAAAGGCGGCGGTCTTGCCCGTGCCCGTCTGGGCCTGCCCCGCAACGTCCTTGCCCCGCAGTGCGACGGGCAGGGTCTGGGCCTGGATGGGCGTGCACTGCTGAAATCCAGCGGCCTTAACCCCCGTGAGGATTTCGGCTGGCAATCCCAACTCCGAAAACAGCATGTTTTGCTCTCTGGTCATGTGAACCTACTTGAAAATTTCTAACCCGCCCACTTGCAAAAGCCGCCGGGACAGGTTCAAATTGAACCCATCTGCCGCGCGCCGGGCTGTTGAACAGCCCCCAACGAAGCTCAGGTGTCGTGGCTACCAAGCGATTCCGGTAACTGCCTGACGAGACGATTATCCGGACGAGCTGCCCCGAACGGCATAAGCAGGAAGCTCCAGAAAACGCTTCTCGATTTCGGATTGTGCCCTATCCGGCCCCGCGCTTCACGCCGGCTTCATGAGGAAGCCCGCCTGAAGTCCCTGAGATGACGTCTGCGGAGTGCCCGGTCAGGGAGATGACACTGGTGCTGGTCGCGCCAGGACTCCCGAATAAACCCCGAGTCGATTGGTTCGAACCAGCCTACTAACCCGACAGATCCCAGCGCGAGCAACAGACAATCATGAGCATAGTCCACGTTTCAGATGACAGCTTCGAAGCCCAGGTGCTGAACGCCAGCCAGCCCGTCCTGGTGGATTTCTGGGCCGAATGGTGCGGTCCGTGCAAGGCCATCGCACCGATCCTCGAGCAGATCTCCGTCGAATATGAGGACCGGCTCCAGATCGCGAAGGTCGATGTGGAGGGCAGCCAGGGAACGGCCATGAAGTACGGAATTCGCAGTATCCCCACCCTCATGCTGTTCAAGGGCGGGGTCGTCGAGGCCCAGCATGTCGGCCTACTTTCGAAGGAGCAGTTACACAAGCTCCTCGATGCAAAGTTGTAGAGGAGCAGCTGATGAGAGGCTATCTCGGTAATTCGGCCCGGAACCGCGGCAAAGGCGGCGGCGGGGGCGGCAATGCCAACGGCAATGTTGGTGGCGGAAGTGGCGGTAACGTCGGCGTGGGCGGCAACGGCAATGTCGGCGGCAATGCCGGCGGCGGTCACCGCAACCGGAACGACGACATGGGCAGGCGCGGCCCGCGGCGCCGCATGGAACATGAAGAGGTCGTCTCGTTCTCCGAGGACGAGGTGATCCCACGGAGCCAGCTTGAGGGAGGCGCCAACCTCCTGAATCTCAACGAACTGAAGATGAAGCCACCCGGTGAGCTGGTGGGCATGGCCGAGGCCATGGGCCTGGAGAACATGGCCCGCTCACGCAAGCAGGACATCATCTTTGCGATCCTCAAGGCCCATGCCCAGAACGGCGAGAACATCTTTGCCGACGGCGTACTCGAGATCCTGCAGGACGGCTTCGGTTTCCTCCGGTCAGCTGACAGCTCGTATCTGGCCGGTCCCGATGACATCTATGTCTCACCCAGCCAGATCCGTCGCTTTAACCTGCGCACCGGTGACACGGTTTCCGGCCTGATCCGCCCGCCAAAGGAGAGCGAGCGCTACTTCGCGCTGCTGAAGGTCAGCGAGATCAATTTTGATGCTCCGGAGAACGCCCGCAACAAGGTGCTCTTCGAGAACCTCAAGCCCCTGTTCCCCAAGCAACGCCTGGAGCTCGAGCAGGGCAACGGCAGCACCGAGGACCTGACCGCGCGCATCATTGACCTCTGCGCGCCCATCGGGAAGGGCCAGCGCGGCCTTATCGTGTCGCCGCCCAAGGCCGGCAAGACGATGCTGCTGCAGAACATTGCGATGTCCATCGTTTCCAACCACCCGGAGTGCTTCCTGATCGTGCTGCTCATCGACGAGCGGCCGGAAGAGGTGACGGAGTGGGAACGGTCAGTGCGCGGTGAAGTGGTTTCAAGCACCTTCGACGAGCCCGCCAGCCGCCATGTGCAGGTTGCGGAGATGGTGATCGAGAAGGCCAAGCGCCTCGTCGAGCACAAGAAGGACGTGGTGATCCTGCTCGATTCCATCACCCGTCTGGCTCGCGCCTACAACACGGTGGTGCCGTCATCCGGCAAGGTCCTGACCGGTGGTGTGGACGCCAACGCCCTGCACCGGCCCAAGCGCTTCTTCGGCGCCGCCCGCAACATCGAGGAAGGCGGCAGCCTGACAATCCTGGCCACCGCGCTGATCGACACCGGCTCGAAGATGGACGACGTGATCTACGAGGAGTTCAAGGGCACCGGCAACATGGAGATCCACCTGGATCGCCGGATTGCCGAGAAGCGGGTCTTCCCGGCGATCAACATCAACCGCTCCGGTACCCGGCGTGAGGAACTGCTCACGAAGGATGACGAGCTCCAGAAGATGTGGATCCTTCGCAAAGTCCTGCACCCGATGGACGAGCTGGCAGCCGTCGAGTTCCTGTTGTCCAAGATGCAGGACACCAAGAAGAACGTGGATTTCTTCGATTCGATGAAGCGCTAGGCAGCAGAGCCGCGCGACCCCGGGGCCGTTACAGGCCCCGGGCTACTGCCCGGTAGCCGATGTCGCTGCGATACCGGGCGCCCGCAAAGCTGATCTGCCTGACGACGCGGTAGGCCTCGTCACGGGCCAGGGCCACCGTGCCGCCACTGCCGACCACGCACAGCACCCGCCCGCCCCGCGTGACAATCTGTCCGGACGCATTCAGCCCCGTGCCGGCATGAAAAACCTTGCTGGTGCCTGAAGGGGCCGTGGGCAGGCCGCCAATCTCGTCACCGGTCCGGTAGTCGCCGGGGTAGCCGCCGGCGGCCATCACGACGCCGACCGCGGGATGCGGATCCCAGTCCGCCCGCTGCTGGGCCAGCCGGCCATCCACCGCAGCCTCAAGCAGCTGCAGAAGGTCGGAACGGAGACGGAAGAGGATGGGCTGGGTTTCCGGATCGCCGAAACGACAATTGAATTCCAGCACCTTCGGGGCACCGTCGGTGCCGATCATCAGGCCCGCATAGAGGAAGCCCGAGTAGCGCACCCCCTCCGCACGCAGACCCTCGACCACCGGCTTCATGACTTCTTCCATCACCCGGCCGGCAACGGCATCGGTCACCACAGGGGCCGGGGAGTAGGCGCCCATCCCGCCGGTATTCGGCCCGAGGTCGCCGTCGTCGCGCGCCTTGTGGTCCTGGGAGGTGGCCAGCGGCAGGATGGTCCCGTCCACACCGACCATCGCTATGAAGCTCGCTTCCTCGCCTGCGAGGAACTCCTCGATGACGACCCGGGCACCGGCCTCACCAAAGCTGCGGGTCTCCAGCATGTCAGTGACCGCGTCGCGGGCCTCGGCCAGCGTCTGCGCCACGACCACGCCCTTGCCGGCCGCCAGCCCGTCGGCCTTGACGACGATGGGGGCGCCAACCTCGTCCAGGTAGTCCAGCGCCTCGCCGGCATCGGCAAAGGTGGCATGGCGGGCAGTCGGAATCCGGTGACGCACCATGAATTCCTTGGCGAAGTCCTTCGAACTCTCCAGTCGGGCCGCCTGCCGCCGTGGCCCGAAGACCCGCTGGCCCGAAGCCCAGAAGTGGTCGACGATCCCGGCCGCCAGCGGCCCCTCGGGACCCACTACCGTCAGGCCCACGTGCTCATCGCGGGCGAGCTTTAACAGCCCCTCAAGATCGTCGGCAGCCACGGGCGCATTGCGCACCCTGGGCTCGAGGCCAGTCCCGGCATTGCCCGGTGCGACGATCACTTCTTCCACGTTGCGGGACTGTGCCAGCTTCCAGGCCAGCGCATGTTCCCGTCCGCCGCCGCCCACCACCAGGATCTTCACTGCCAGCCCCCTGTCAGTGCCGGAAATGGCGCATGCCTGTGACGAGCATTGCGATGTCATGTTCATCGGCAGCCGCAATCACCTCGGCGTCCCGCAGCGAGCCGCCCGGCTGGATGATGGTGCGGATGCCGAAACTGGCCGCGAGGTCCACGCCGTCGCGGAACGGGAAGAAGGCGTCGGAGGCCAGCGCGGTACCCGCAGTGAGGAGTCCGGCCTCGGCTGCTTTCCAGGCAGCGATCCGTACACTCATCACCCGGCTGGGCTGTCCGGCGCCAATGCCGATGGTGGCGCCGTCCCGGACGAGCAGGATCGCATTGGACTTCACGTAGCGGACGAGCTGCCAGGCCAGCTCGGCGTCTGCCAGTTCATTGGCGGCCGGCCGCCGCTTCGTCACGACCTGCAGTGCCCCGTCGGCTAGAACACCCACATCCGCGTCCTGGACCAGCATGCCGCCTTCCAGTTGCTCCACGCGGAATCCGGGCGGCAGCAGCGGACGCTGCGGGCCGGTTGCCAGCACGCGTACGTTCGGCTTTCTGGCCAGCACCGCCAGCGCATCGTCGGTGTAGGCGGTGGCGACGATCACTTCGACGAACTGGCGATCCAGGATTGAACCGGCAAGTTCGCCATTCACCTCGGCATTGAAGGCGATGATGCCGCCGAAGGCCGAGGTCGGGTCGGTGCGGTAGGCTTTCTCGTAGGCCCCAAGTGCGCTTGCCCCGAGGCCGGCGCCGCACGGATTGGCGTGTTTCACGATGACACAGGCCGGCGCTTTCAGTGACCGCACACAGGCCAGTGCCGCATCGGCATCCGCCAGGTTATTGAAGGAAAGCGCCTTGCCCTGGTGCAGCCGGGCTGCAACCACGGTATCCGTTGCGGCACCTGGCAGTGTGTAGAGCGCCGCCCGCTGGTGCGGATTCTCCCCGTAACGCAGGCTCTCCTTGTGGCGCAAACCGAGGGGATAGCAGGCCGGCAGATCGGTATCGTCGTCTGCGTCCCGCAGCCAGGAAGAGACCGCAGCGTCGTAGGCGGCTGTATGCGCGAAGGCTTTCCGTGCGAGATAACGCCGCGTGTCTTCGGATATGCGCCCGTCCTCTGTCAGTTCGGCGAGCACGCGAGCGTAGTCTGCAGGATCCACCACAACCGCCACGAAGTCATGGTTCTTGGCGGCGGCGCGGATCATCGCCGGCCCGCCGATGTCGATGTTCTCGATGGCCTCGGTACGGCTGCAGTCGGTACGGCTGACCGTGGCTTCGAAGGGGTAAAGGTTCACGACCAGCAGATCTATCGGGCGGATCCCGTGGGCAGCCATCACGGCAGCGTCCATGTCCCGCCGTCCGAGCAGGCCCCCGTGGACGGCGGGATGCAGGGTTTTGACCCGGCCATCCATGATTTCCGGAAAGCCTGTGATTTCAGAGACATCCGTCACGGGGAGGCCTGCCGTGCGGAGCGCCGCTGCGGTGCCGCCGGTGGAGAGGAGTTCCACGCCGAGCCCGGCCAGCCTGCGGGCCAGATCCACCACCCCGGCCTTGTCCGAGACGCTGATCAGTGCCCGGGTGCAGCGCTCCATCGTGGATGAACGGCGGACGCGGCTCAGGCGAGCAGCTGGTAGTGACGGAGTTTCTTGCGCAGGGTGGCGCGATTGATGCCGAGTATCTCTGCGGCCACGCTCTGGTTGCCACCGGTGTAGGTCAGCACGGTCTTGAACAGTGGTGCTTCGACTTCGCCGAGTACCAGTTCGTAGAGATCACCCGGACGATGACCATTGAGGTCACCGAAATATTTCTCCAGTGCCTCCTCTGCGTAGTCTCGCAACGGACGGTTCTTGACGCGAACAGTCGCAGCTCCATTCCTCGGCATGCTCACCCTCTTGGCTGGGGTCTTCGTGCGTGTGCTCTTCGCCACCGATTCAGTGCTCCTGACAGAGGGACGCCTGCCGAGGCCGTCCCGCCGGGGGACGACGTCCCAATCCAAAAAAATGAAGTCCAATCAAACGAACCGGGACCACCGCGGCGACTGTCTGGAAGAATTATGGGTCGCTCGCGAGGAGAGAAAAGCATAGCACGATGATCGCGGCGACTGTCGCTCCGATTTGCACACATCGGGTGCTGATCGCTGGATGAACCGCTCGAGCCATGCTGTCGCACGGACAACCAGTTGCAACCGATTCGTGAGACGGGTTCAGCGAACGAAGGGTTGACGTTCGGCTCGACACATGATTCCGTCGCGCCGACTCATGAGGCAGACGTCCACGTCGAAGCCGTAGGCGTCATTGCCCGGATCCCGGAGTGTGAGTTCGACAGGGATCACGCTGCCCGGGTAGACGGGCTCCCGCGGCAGGAAGTTTTTTCCCAGATAGTCAGCCGGTTCGAACACCCGGCTGCCGAGTTCTTTGGCCAACCGGTCCCTGAGCGTGACGCGGACCAGGGGCAGCCCCGCGGGTTCGTTGCCGACCACGGCAATGCGCGCGAGAATCTCCAGTGCGCCGGGATTCGTCCGGCCGGCCACCGCTTCGGAGCCACGCAGTTCGTAGGAGCCCAGGTTCCAGGCCGGGTAGAGCGGCATGCGAAGGGCGCCGTAGAGGCGTTTCAGTGGCTCCGCGAGCCGCGGGATGGTCGCCAGCCTGTCGCGTTCGAAATGCGCCAGTTGCAGTCCAGCCAGCAGGGCGAGCAGCAGGCTGCCGGCCAGCCAGCCCCAGTGCCGGCGAGGTTCCTCCGCAGGCTGGGGTGGCCTCCAGATGAAGGGCTGATCGGCCAGTCGCGGTTCGGGTCCGGGGGAATACCAGGGTTCCGGTTCGTCAGGGGTCCGGGCCGTCGCTGTGGGCGGGGGTGGTACAGGCGCCTCCGCCGTGCCTTCCTCTCCCAGCACATACACCGGGTCTTCGGGCTCCCAGGCCTCGACCTCGGCCAGCAGCGCCTGCCACTCGCCATCGTCCCGCGTGCCGCGGACGGCTGATTCGGTCAAGGCCCGGTAAACCCCGGCTTCTGTGTCCGGCGGCGGCTCCGGCAGCGTCGGGCGCACCGGTTGCGCCTGGGCGGGCTCCATGACAGGCAACGGCGGGTCGACATCGGGGGCGGGCCCGAGGGCCAGCCGGGACGGGGTACGTGCGGGCGCTTCGAAGAAGTTCGACCAGTTGTCCTCCGGGACATCGAACTCCAGATGATCCTCGATCCCCGGGCCGGATCGGGGCGATACTTCCAGGGCGACGCCGGATGCCGCGGACTCATCGCATTGCAGGGCGATGTAGTCGCCCGTCGGCCCCTCTTCTTCGGGCCCGGGTTCGGCCCTGGATCCGGCTGTGGGCCGTTCAGGGGGCGCCTCCGGGGCAAGCTGCGGAACGGTGATGGTGGGAGGGACGTCGTCGGTCAGCATCGCCACGGCATTGAAGGTGGCGGAGCAGTGGCCACAGCGCGCGTAGCCTTCGGCCACGCGCAATTCCTGCGTGGTGATCCTGAAAACGGTGCCGCATTCCGGGCAACTGGTGTACATGGGCAGGGTTCAGCGTGCTTCCTGATGCGTGGTCGTGCCGTCCAGCAGTACCCAGCCTTCCTGCCCGGCGACGATCCGGAGCCGGACCCACGGCCTGAAGGCTGCCACCACCTCGGCGGCCTGCGCTGCAAGGATACCGCTCAAGGCTACCCGCGTGCCCGGCCCCGCGCAGGCGCGAAGGCCTGGTGACAGTCGGATCAGGGGACCGGAGAGGATGTTGGCCACCAGCACATCGAAGGTTTGCGTTACCGGCGCTGGCGGCAGTTCGCCCGGCAGGCAGACCAGCAGCCGGTCATCGCAGCCGTTGCGCGTGGCGTTGTCGCGGCTGGCGGTCAGGGCCTGGGGGTCGATGTCCACGCCCACCGCGCGGTTCGCCCCGAGGGCGAGCGCCGCGATGGCCAGCACGCCCGAGCCGCAGCCGTAATCCAGCACCGTCCGGCCCACCAGCTCCTCGCCATCCAGCCAGGCAAGGCACATCGCGGTCGAGGGATGTGTGCCGGTGCCGAAAGCGAGCCCCGGTTCGAGCAGTACCGCCACGCCGGCGGGATCCGGGCAGGGCTGGCTGCCCGGACAGATCCACAGCCGGCGGCCGAAGCGCAGGGGTTTCAGTTGCCGTCGCCACTCAGCGTCCCAGTCCCGGTCCAGCACGATGTTACTGGCGGGCGTGACACTGGTCCCCAGGTCGGCGGACAGGCCCAGTCGGAGCAACTCCACCGGCGTGTCCAGCGGGAAAAGTCCGGTCACGTGGACTACCTTCCAGAGCGGTGCCTGGCCGGGTTCCGGCTCGAGGATCTCGTCGCTGCTGGCGGCCTCGGTCCAGGACACCAGCGCGCCCAGCCGGGTCAGCGATGCCTCGGCCGCGGCGACTGCATCGCGGGGCACCTGGATCTGGACCTGCAACCAGCGATCAGGCATCACTGGCCACCGCGGTCAGACCCGCAGGCGCCGCTCCAGGTAGTGGATATCCGTGCCGCCCGCGCGGAACGCGGCGTCCTGGCACAGCTCCTGGTGCAGCGGAATGTTGGTCTTGATGCCGTCGACCACCATTTCGGTCAGCGCAATTCCCATGCGGGCAATGGCGGACTCCCGGGTGTCGCCGTGGGAGATGACCTTGGCAATCAGTGAATCGTAGTAGGGCGGAACCGTATAGCCGCTGTAGATATGGCTGTCGACACGGATACCGGGGCCCCCGGGCGGATGCCAGACATCCACCTTGCCCGGGGAGGGCATGTAGGTGCGGTGGTCCTCGGCATTGATCCGGCACTCCAGCGCATGCCCCCGGATCACAATGTCCTCCTGGCGGTAGCTGAGCTTCTGTCCGGCCGCGATCCGGAGCTGCTCCTTGACGATGTCGACGCCGGTGATGAGCTCCGTGACCGGATGCTCGACCTGTACCCGCGTGTTCATCTCGATGAAATAGAACTCGCCGTTCTCGTAGAGAAACTCGAAGGTGCCGGCGCTCCGATAGCCGATTTCGCGGCAGGCCTGGGCAACGCGCTCGCCCATCTTCAGGCGAAGTTCCATCGGGATCCCCGGCGCCGGCGCCTCCTCCAGGACCTTCTGGTGCCGGCGCTGCATGGAGCAGTCCCGGTCGAAGAGGTGTATGACGTTGCCATGGCTGTCGGCGAGCACCTGGAACTCGATGTGACGGGGATGCTGCAGGTACTTCTCCATGTAGACCGTGTTGTTACCGAAGGCGGCGCCCGCCTCGGCGCGGGTCAGCGTGACGGCATTGAGCAGCGCGGCGTCGCTGTGCACCACGCGCATGCCCCGGCCGCCGCCGCCGCCGGCCGCCTTGATGATGACGGGATAGCCGATGGACCGCGCCATCTTCAGGGTCTCGTTGCCGTCTTCGCCCAGGGGCCCATCGGACCCCGGGACGCAGGGGACGCCCGCGGCCCGCATGGCCTCCTTGGCGGAGATCTTGTCGCCCATCAGGCGGATCACCTCGGGCGGAGGTCCCACGAAGATGAAGCCGCTGCGCTGGACCCGCTCCGCGAAGTCAGCGTTCTCGGACAGAAAGCCGTAGCCGGGGTGGATGGCAACGGCGTCGGTGACCTCGGCCGCGCTGATGATGGCCGGCATGTTCAGGTAGCTCTGCCCGGAGGGAGGAGGACCGATACAGACCGTCTCATCGGCCAGCAGCACGTGCTTGAGGCTGGAATCCGCGGTGGAATGCACAGCCACGGTCTTGATACCGAGTTCCCGGCAGGCGCGCTGGATGCGCAGGGCGATCTCCCCGCGATTGGCGATAACGACTTTGTCGAGCATGGGAGCCGCGGTATCCGGGTCAGGCTTCGATGACGAACAGGGCCTGGCCAAACTCCACCGGCTCGCCGTTCTTCACCAGGGCTGCCTTCACCGTGCCTGCCTTGTCGGCCTCGATCTGGTTCATCATCTTCATGGCTTCGATGATGCACAGGGTGTCGCCCACGGCAACCTGGTCACCAATCTTCACAAAGACCTGGGATTCTGGCGAAGGCGCCTCGTAGTAGGTGCCCACCATCGGGGAGAGGACCTTGTGGCCCGTTTCGGCGGGCGGCGGTGCCACCGTGGCGTTGCCGGTGCCGGTACTCACGGCCACCGGAGCGCCCGCAGCCGGGGCCTGGGGCGCCGCCATGGCGTACTGCACCGGGGTGCCGGGGCCATGGCGGCTGATGCGTACCGACTCTTCGCCCTCGGTGATTTCCAGCTCAGCCAGCCCGGATTCTTCCAGCAACTCGATGAGCTTCTTGACCTTGCGGATGTCCATGGGGTGTCCTTGTCAGGTGGGCCGGGGCCGCGCGAGATGTTCGCAGGCGGCCCGGAGTGCCAGTTCGTAGCCCAGGGCGCCGAGCCCGGTGATCACGCCCACAGCCACGTCGGAAACATAGGAGTGTCGCCGGAACTCTTCCCGGGCGTGCACATTGCTCAGGTGGACTTCGATGAACGGGATGGCTACCGCGAGGAGGGCATCGCGCAGCGCGACACTGGTATGGGTAAGAGCGCCGGGATTGATCAGGATAAAATCGACCAGCCCCGCCGAGTCCTGGATCCGGCCGACCAGCTCTGACTCGGCGTTGGTCTGGAAGCTGTCAAGCTCGTGGCCGCCCAGGCGGGCGGCTTCCCGGACGCGCTGCTCGATCTCCGGCAGCGTGGTGGCCCCGTAAAGGCCGGGTTCCCGTCGCCCGAGCAGGTTCAGGTTCGGGCCATTCAGCAGTAGTAGCCGTGCCATCAGATAGGGGCTTTATCACCGAAGATGGCGGCGAGTTTAGCGGAGTTCGACCCCAAAGAACATAATCAGCCGGTGGGATCCTGGCCCTTCCCAAGCTGCAGGGCGGCCCGTGCAGCTTCCACGGTCAGCGTACCTTCCGCAAGCCCCGCAGCCACCGCGGCCACCTGCTCGAGATCCATGGCCTGGATTTCTCCGGTGTGGACGGCCAGCACGGTGCCGTCCGGACCCACGATCACCGAGAAAGGCAGGGCGCGGAAGGCATCCCCGAACTGTTCGGCGGCCCGGGTCGCGTCCATCTCGCCCACCAGGTTCGGATAAGTCACACCGGTCTCGCCGAGGAAGCGGATCACGGGTTCCAGCCGATCAATGGCGATGCCGATGACCTGCATCCGGGCCTCGTCCTGGTCGGCCTGAAACTGCTCCAGCAGCGGCATTTCCCGGCGGCAGGGGGCACACCAGGTGGCCCAGAAATTGACCAGCAGGGTCCGCCCGGACCAGGACCGCAGGTCCCGGGGCTCGCCCTGGATGTCGTTCAGCGTAATCGACGGTAGCGGATCGCCAGGCCCAACAGCCACGCCGCCTGCAGAGTTGTCACTTGAGTTAACACCTATATTGACAGTGCTATTGTCAGTCGGCAGCATCCCGGTCGGTTTCCAGCCAGCCCCGAAGCGGATCCCGGCAAAGAGGAAGACGGCCAGCCAGAGGGCGATAGCCAGCTTGCGCATGGGCCGCATGGTTGAAGGGGTGCTCCTGCCTCAGGCGGATGGCAACGGTGAGAAGGCGGCCCGGACATGGGCGGCGAAATCGGTGGCGTTCTTGAAGCCGACGATCCGCCGCGCCGTCTGCTCCCTGCCGTCGGCCGTAAAAAACATGATGGTCGGGGGGCCAATGATACCGAAGCGCTGCATCAGCGCCCGATCCTCGGCGTCCACCTTCGTGACATCCGCCTGCAACACGACCGCGCCCTCAAGCGCAGCCTGGACCGCCGGATCCGGGAAGGTGTACTTCTCCATTTCCTTGCAGGAGGCACACCAGTCTGCATAGAAATCCAGCAGCAGTGGCCGGCCTGCCCGGTTTGCCTGGGCCAGTGCCAGCTCCAGATCCGTGACCGTCTTGATGCGGGTGAAGCCGGCATGGGCTTCGCTGCCCTGGCCGCCGGCCGAGACGGCCGATGCGGAGAACTGGAGCGGACGAAGCGGGTCCTCGTTGCCGGCCAGTGCACCGATCAGCAGCGCCGCTCCATACAGCACCGAGACGATGCCGAAGCCCTTGCCCAGCTTGCGGCCGAGCGTCGCCTGGCTGTCGACCGGCGCGAAGGCACCGAGGAATACGCCGCCAATCACGAGGAGCACGGCCCACAGGGCCAGCGTGAGGGTGCCGGGCCAGAGCCGGTCAAGCATCCACACCGCCATGGCCAGCATGATCAGGCCGAAGGCCGCCTTCACCGACACCATCCACGCTCCTGCCCTGGGCAACAGCCGGCCGGCGGAAGCGCCGATCGCGAGTAGTGGCAGTCCCATGCCGATGGCCAGCGCGAACAGCGCGAGTGCACCCCGACCCACGTCGCCGGTGCGCGCGATCACGGTAAGTGCGGCCACGAGCGGGGGTGTTACGCAGGTGGTGATGACTGCCGCCGAGATCATGCCCATTACACCGGCGCCTATCAGGCTGCCGGACTTCTGGCGACCGGATATGGCGTTGAGCCGGGTCTGCCAGGAGGAGGGGATCTGCAGGTCAAACAGCCCGAACATGGACAGTGCCAGCGCCACGAACAGCAGGGCCACGCCGACGATGACGCCTGGATGCTGCATAACCGCCTGCACCTGGGCGCCCGCTGCGGCGAAGACCGCGCCGAGGATGGTGTAGGTGAGGGCCATGCCCAGCACGAAGGCCACGGACAGCATGAAGGAGCGGCTGGTGCTGAGCGCCGCACCGTCGCGGTTTCCCTGGCCGACGATGATGCCGGACAGGATCGGATACATGGGCAGGCAGCAGGGCGTGAAGGAAAGGAGCAGGCCAAGACCGGCGAAGAGGGCCATCACGGCCAGGATGTTGCCGTCCCTGATGGCCGTGAACAGGCGGTCCTGCTCGGACTCGTCGCCGGCCGCCGCCGGTGGCTGCGGCCGTGCAGGCGGGGTACCAGTGGCCTCCGGCAGGCTGACGCTGAGCGCGACCGACTGCGGGGGGTAGCAGATGCTGTCCGTCTTGCACCCCTGGAAACGCAGGGTCAGGGGCAGTGTGGTCGCTGCGGGACTGGCGCGCTGGAGTGGCACCGTCATGGCCACGTTGTCGAAGAACACCAGTGTCTCGCCGTATTCCTCGTCCACCTGCGGCGTGCCCGGTGGCAGATCGGGCGGCCCGAATTCGACCAGGCTGCTGTCGGTCTCGAGCCCCAGCGTGTGACGATAGAGGTAGTAGCCCGGAGTGACCGTCCAGCGAACCTGCAGCGTGAAAGGATCAACGACCACCAGTTCGTGGCGGAAGGCCTGATCCACGGGCAGCGGTTCGTCCTTCGGGCCTCCCGGCGCCTGGGCGCGCAGGCCCTGGATCAGTGATCCCAGCCGTCCCCCGCTCGCTGAAGCGCCCGGCAGGCTGACATTGGTGACCCAGACCTGCGGCGGGTAACACAGGCCCTTGTCGGAGCAACCCTGGGACTTGATGGCGAGGGCAACCGTGTCCACGCCCGCGGCGCGACTGACGAGCGGTACGCGGATTTCCACCGCATCGCGGTAGATGTGCATGTCACCGAAGTACTCATCGGTGTAGGGAATGCCGGTCGGCAGGCTTGCTTCGCCGAGCACCACGCCGGGCGTCCGGCTCTCGAAGCCCATGCGCTCCTTGTACATGTAGTGGGCGGGTTCGATGGTCCAGCGCACCAGCAGGGCGTCGTCCGCCGGAGTGACCGTGTAGCGGAAAACCTGCTCGGCCTTGAGGATGTCCGCCGCCCCCGCAGGCGACAGACCACCGGCCAGCAGGGCCACGCCGACAGCCAGGGAGATCAGATGCTTTAGCCCGTGTTTCATCCTGCGGTCGCCTGCCTGACCCAATCCAGATAACTGTCAGCGCCCCGGACGACGGGAAGTGCCAGAACCTCGGGCACGTCGTAGGGGTGCCGGGCCCGGATCTCCGCCTCCAGTGCGTCGTAGCGGTCTGCCCGGGACTTGATGATCAGGAGGATCTCCTGGTCTTCCCGGATCTGCCCATCCCACCGGTACATAGACCGTATTCCCGGCACACAATTCACGCATGCCGCCAGTTCGGCTGCGAGGAGGGCAGTCGCAATTTCCGTGGCCACAGCCGCATTCGGGCAGGTGCAGAGCACCACCAGGGCATCGGGCGAAGAGTCCTGTTGCAACGCAGTACGTTCCTCGTATCCGCTGGTCACGGGGTGGGGCAGCGGATTATGTCAGCACCTGATCCCCTGTTTGGCCTTGAAATTCCAGCTTTCGTCCCTATGATTAGCAGCCCCAAGGGGAGAGTGCTAACGATTATCTGCCGGTGCGCCCCGTCCCGGGGCCCCGGAAGGGCACCCAAAGCAAGGTATTAGAGGAGATTGACCCCATGAAGATCCGTCCGCTGCACGACCGCGTCATCATCAAGCGCACCGAGGAGGAGCGTACCTCCCCCGGTGGCATCGTCATCCCCGACACGGCGGCTGAAAAGCCCATCCGCGGCAAGGTCATCGCCGTCGGCAAGGGTCGTATTCTCGAGAACGGTGACATTCGCCCCCTCGACCTGAAGGCTGGCGACAAGGTGCTGTTCGGCAAGTACAGCGGCACCGAGGTCAAGGTCGATGGCGAAGAGCTGCTGGTGATGAAGGAAGACGACATCATGGCCGTCATCGAGGGCTGAGCTGCCTTCTAATCGTTTTGCAGATCAAGCAACTAACTGACTGAGGAAGACATCAAATGGCTGCCAAAGAAGTACGTTTCAGTGATGACGCCCGGGCGCGCATGTTCGCCGGCGTCAATATCCTGGCCGACGCCGTCAAGGTGACGCTGGGTCCCAAGGGCCGCAATGTGGTTCTCGACAAGAGCTTCGGCGCTCCCACCGTCACCAAGGACGGCGTCTCCGTTGCCAAGGAGATCGAGCTCGAGGACAAGTTCCAGAACATGGGCGCCCAGATGGTGAAGGAAGTCGCTTCCAACACCTCCGATGTGGCCGGTGACGGCACGACCACCGCCACGGTGCTGGCCCAGTCCATCCTCAAGGAAGGCCTGAAGGCCGTCGCCGCCGGCATGAACCCGATGGACCTGAAGCGCGGCATCGACAAGGCCTCCGCTGCCATCGTCGAGCGCCTGGGCAAGCTTTCCAAGAGCTGCCAGGACGACAAGGCCATCGCCCAGGTGGGGACCATCTCCGCCAACGGTGACGAGTCCATCGGCAACACCCTGGCCGAGGCCATGGGCAAGGTCGGCAAGCAGGGCGTGATTACCGTCGAAGACGGTTCCGGCCTGGAGAACCTGCTGGACGTGGTGGAAGGCATGCAGTTCGACCGCGGCTACCTGTCGCCCTACTTCATCAACAACGCCGCCGAGCAGAACGCCGAGCTCGACAGTCCCTACATCCTGCTCTACGACAAGAAGGTCTCCAACATCCGCGAGCTGCTCCCGCTGCTTGAGGGCGTGGCCAAGTCCGGCAAGCCCCTGCTGGTAGTGGCCGAGGACGTCGAGGGCGAGGCTCTGGCGACGCTGGTCGTCAACACGATCCGCGGCATCGTCAAGGTCTGTGCCGTCAAGGCCCCGGGCTTTGGTGACCGCCGCAAGGCGATGCTGCAGGACATGGCCATTCTCACCGGCGGTCAGGTGATCGCCGAGGAAGTGGGTCTGTCCCTGGAGAAGGCCCGCCTGGAAGACCTGGGCAAGGCCAAGAAGGTGATCGTGGACAAGGAGAACACCACGATCATCGACGGCGCCGGCAAGTCGAAGGACATCAAGTCCCGCGTCGACCAGATCAACAAGGAAATCGAGGCGACCACCTCCGACTACGATCGCGAGAAGCTGCAGGAGCGCGTTGCCAAGCTCTCCGGCGGCGTAGCCGTGATCAAGGTCGGTGCCGCCACCGAAATCGAGATGAAGGAGAAGAAGGCCCGCGTCGAGGACGCCCTGCACGCAACCCGTGCAGCCGTCGAAGAGGGCGTGGTGCCGGGCGGTGGTGTGGCCCTGATCCGGGCCCGCGACGTGCTGAAGGACCTGAAGGGTGCCAACGAAGACCAGAATGCAGGCATCAACATCCTGCGCCGGGCCCTTGAGGAGCCGCTCCGTCAGATCGTCATCAATGCCGGCGAAGACGGCGCTGTGGTGCTGAACAAGGTTGCCGAGGGCAAGGGCAACTACGGTTACAACGCTCAGACCGGCGAGTACGGCGACATGGTGGCCATGGGCATCATCGACCCGACCAAGGTGGTGCGCTTTGCCCTGCAAAACGCCGCCTCCGTCTCCGGACTGCTGCTGACCACCGAGGCGATGATCGCCGATGCGCCGAAGAAGGACTCCGGCTCCCCGATGCCCGGTGGTGGCATGGGTGGCATGGGCGGTATGGACATGTAAGGACGCCTGCCGGCGAACTTGCGGCCTCCCAACCGACGACCCTGGAAAGCCCCGCTTCGGCGGGGCTTTTCTTTTGCGGCTTCCGCCTCGCCCGTACTATCCACTATGGTCGAGACTCCCGGTACTGATCATGCTCGGTCCATGCTCCTGCCTGCGACAGTGACGACACCGGAAGCATGACAAAGCCACTGATTGTCGTGACCAATGGCACGGCGGGCGAAGGCTATTGGGCCGTCTACCACCTGCTCCGGGGCGGGCGCTTTCGGGTACGCGCGACGGTACGCAGACCGGACAGTCCTCTGGCAGATCGCCTGCGTGCGATAGACCACGAAGGCCGCCGCTGCGAGGTGGTGGAGGCTGCGACCAACGACGAGCAGGCGCTCCGCCGGGCCTTTGCCGGTGCCAGCGGCATCTACGGGACCACGGTTTACGACATTCATGCGCGTCACTACCAGCCGGATAACCCGGCTGAGATGGCCCAGGGCCGTGCGCTGATCGGCGCTGCGGCCGCTTGCGACGGGCTCCGCCATTTTGTCTTCCAGACCATGACTCGCTTCGAGACTCATCCGGAGGACCGCGGCCTGCCGAGTCCGATTCACTTCCGCACCAAGTGGCAGCTGGAGGAACTGGTGCAGTCGGCGGGCCTGCCGTGGACCTGGCTCCGGCAACCCGCCTACCTGCGCCAGCTGAAGTTCGGCCTGCAGTGGCCGAACCGGCTGGTCTATCCGTACCCCGCAGGTACGCGCCTTGCCTACGTCGCGGAGGAGGATCTGGGCAAGCTGGTTGCGGCAATTTTTGCGGATGCAGAGCGCTTCCGGGGACAGGCCGTCAACGGGGTGAGCGAGGTGGTGACGCCGGAGGAGATTGCGGCGCGCGCCAACCGCCTCCGGCCGCGTTTCAGTGCCCGTTATCGCCAGGCCACATGGCTAGAGAACGCGGTGTTTGACCAGGTGATCGTCCGCCTGAAGCCTGCCTTCCGGTATCCCAGCCAGATCAACGCCAATTTGCGCGCCGGTAATCCCTTCGCCATGTCGCTGGATGACAAACACCACTGCCAGGCCCTGGTGAGCCCGCTGCCTCTGACGACCCTTGAGGACTGGCTGCAGGCCTGGTGGCAGCGCGGGTAGGCGTGGCCGGCAGACCGGGCATTCTCGGCGCCGGCGGCCGGCCCTCGACCTCCGGGATCGTCGGCTTCCGTCAGGGTTACGAGGACAGTCGCGCCCAGGTGGTCGCCCGGCAACCCTGAGCGCCTAGAACTCGCGCGCCAGCGCGGCTGGATCCACCAGTACCCCCTTGCATGCAACTGTAGCGATCGGTGACTGGACGGCTGTCGACGTACAGGCGAGACTCCGTCACCCGGTCGTATCAGGAAGTTGGGGAAACTGTCGTGAAGGGAATAATTCTCGCCGGTGGACTCGGAACGCGACTCAGCCCGCTCACCGAGATCACCAACAAGCACCTGCTGCCAGTGGGCCGCGAACCCATGATCTGGCACCCGGTCCGCCAGTTGGTGTCCGCGCGGATCAACGATATCCTGGTCGTCACGTCTACCCACCACATGGGGTCCATCGTCAATTCACTGGGCTCCGGCCAGCGCTTCGGATGCCAGTTTACTTACCGGGTGCAGGAGGTTGCGGGCGGCATTGCGCACGCACTCGGACTGGCCCACGGCTTTGCCGCTGGGGATTCGATCGTTGTCCTTCTCGGCGACAATGTTTTCGAGCACTCCATTGCGCCATTCGTCGACGCTTTCCGTGCCCAGAAGCGTGGGGCTCGAGTAATGCTCAAGGAGGTTGGCGACGCGGAGCGATATGGCGTGGCGGCGCTGGACGAGCTGCGGATCATGTCGATCGAGGAGAAGCCGGCCGCCCCGAAAAGTAACCACGCTGTCGTCGGCTGCTATGCCTACGACTCCCGCGTGTTCGATGTCATCGACAGCATTGCGCCCTCGACCCGGGGCGAGCTCGAAATCACCGCCGTGAACAACAAGTACATTGAGAGGGGGGAGCTCGAGTACACCTTCGTGCAAGGTCGCTGGACGGACGCCGGAACATTCGAGTCGCTCGCGGACGCCAGCGAGTTGCTGATGTCGATAGAGAACCGCATCCTGCCATGAGCGCATGGCTGGTGACCGGCGGCGCAGGCTTTATCGGCTCGAACTTCGTCCGCATGGCCAGCCGCCAGAGCGGCCCGCGGATAGTGGTACTGGATGCGCTGACCTACGCCGGCAACCTGATGAACATCTCGGATCTCCTGGATGATGGGCGGGTCGAGTTCGTGAAAGGCGACATCTGCGACGAGACGCTGGTTTCCACGCTCTTCGCGTCGCACGTAATCGACTGTGTCGTTCACTTCGCCGCCGAGAGTCACGTGGACCGGTCGATACTCGGCCCGCTTCCATTCATTCGCACGAATATCGAGGGCACCGGCGTGCTACTCGATGCGGCGCGGCGGGCCTGGGATGGCAGGCAAGGGCGCAAGGTCTTCCTGCATGTCTCGACGGACGAGGTGTTTGGCTCCCTCGGGCCGAACGATCCGTCGTTCAACGAGGCCAGCCCTTACCGTCCTACCAGCCCGTACGCTGCGTCCAAAGCCTCGTCGGACCACCTCGCAAGGGCCTGGGCGCACACCTTTGGCCTGCCCGTCATCGTCAGCAACTGCTCCAACAATTACGGGCCCTACCAGTTCCCGGAGAAGCTTATCCCGCTGATGATACTGAACGCCGTGGACGGCCTCGCCCTACCGGTGTATGGCGATGGCCTCCAGGTGCGGGACTGGCTGCACGTCGAGGATCATTGCCGGGCACTGTTGCGCGTCCTCGAGGAGGGCAGGATCGGTGCGACCTACACCATCGGGGGTTCCTGCGAGCAAGCCAACCTCCAGGTCGTCCGCGACATATGTGCGGCAGTGGACAAGGCCCTTGGGCGCCCCTTAGGCACCGCGAACCGCCTGATCACGCGCGTGGGGGATCGCCCGGGGCACGACCGCCGCTACGCCATCGATGCATCCGCGATCAGCTGCGAACTCGGATGGCGTCCGTCGCACGAATTCGCGACCACGCTGCCCACCGTCGTCGACTGGTATCTGGAGAACCGGGACTGGACCGATCGCGTCCGCTCGGGAGAGTACCGGAGTTACTACCAGCGCCAGTATGGCCAGCGTGCCGCTGGCTGACAGCAACCAACCCGGCGGCGATGAGCGCAGTGCCCGGCCTCCAACCCATCGCCCGTTTTTGCGACCCAGTTGCTTGCCGCACTTGAGGGGGGGGCCATACTGAAGTGTCTGGGCAGGAATGCTGCACCGCCTCTGCGAACGTTACATAATTAAACGCTCAGGCTGCTTTGGATCACCCAATGTCGACACAAGGCTCAGGATGGCGGTAACAGCGCCCGATTCGCAGTGCCGGCTTGCCTCAGGATCACGCCATGCAGCCTGAGCCGCTGCCGGCCGTCGCTGCTGCCCCCGCAGACAATCTGGCCGACCTGCTCACGCGGCAGGCCAGGCTGCAGCCCGCGCGCCTTGCCTACGCGATGCTCGGCGATGACCTCAGCATCACCCAATCGCTCACGTTTGGCGAGCTGGCCCGGGGGGCACCCGTGCTGGCACAGGCGCTGTTGCGGCGCGCCCAACCCGGCGACCCCGTGCTACTGGCGTTCAGCAACGGGTTGCCGGCCATCGAGGCCTTCTGGGCCTGCATCGTGGCGGGTCTGGTGCCGATCCCGGCGCCGGCGCCTGATTCGAGCCAGTCGCGTGTTGCTCTGGATCGCCTCGCCGGCATTGCGGCCAACGCCCAGATAGTGCTCGCGCTCACCGGTGAGGAGGCGGTGGCCGGGGCGCGCCGGCATTTGCCGGAGCTGCCTTGGCACACCGCCAGTGAGCTGCTCGCGGTGATGCCGCCCGAGGCCAGCTGGCGATGGGTGCCTGCGGCACAAGCCGATTCGCTGGCGTATCTGCAGTACACCTCCGGCTCGACCTCCGAGCCGCGCGGCGTGGAACTGACCCATGCGGCTGTGCTGGCGCAGTGCGAGGCCCTGGCGGTGGCGGTGCCGGTTGATGCCGGCGAGGCCCGTGGCCTGATCTGGCTGCCGTGGTTTCATGATTACGGGCTGATTCATGCGCTGGTGCAGCCAATGTATGCCGGTGCTGCCTCGTTGCTGATGCCCACACTCACCTTCATGCGCCGGCCACTGCGCTGGCTGAGTGCGGTCGAAACCCACCGCATCACGCACATCGGCGCGCCCAATTTCGCCTACGCGGCCTGCACCCAGGCGCTGGCCCGCAACCCCGACTGGTCGGCACGGCTGGATTCGCTGCAGGTGGCCAGTTGCGGTGCCGAACCCGTGCGGCGCGACACGCTGGAGGCCTTCGCAGCGGCCTTTGCCCCGCATGGCTTCAATCCCCGAACTCTTGCGCCGTCATACGGTCTTGCCGAGGCCGTGCTGGTGGCCACGCTCACCCGCGTTGGGCAGGGACCGCACTACCTGCAGGTGGCTTCACGGGCACTGGGAGAAAACCGCGTTGAGCCGGTGCCAGACGGTACGCCAGGGGCAACGCAGCTGGTCAGTTGTGGCGCGCCTCTGCCCGGCTTTCAGGTACGAATTGTTCAGCCCGATAACCGCAAAGTCTGCGCGCCGGGGCAGGTGGGCGAAATCTGGATCAGGGGGCCGAGCCTTGGCCGCGGCTACCGGGGCAACCCGGAGGCCAGCGCAGATTTTCACGCCGGCGTGGCCGACGACCCGGCCGCGGGCGATCACCTTCGCACGGGCGACCTTGGTTTCCTGTACGAGGGTGAGTTGTACATCACTGGCCGGCGCAAAGACCTGCTTGTGGTGCACGGCCGAAATGTGTACCCGCAGGACCTCGAGGCCACAGCCGGTCAGGCCCACCCTGACGTTCGCGAGGCTGGCGTCATTGCCATCGGTGTGTCGCGGCCCGATGGCAAGGACTGCGTGGTGTTGCTGGTTGAATGCCGTGGCCGCCCCATGCCGCCCCAGGTTACTCAGCTTGCGGATCAGGTGCGGCGAGACGTGACTGCCGGACATGAGGTCGACGTCCTTGAAGTCGTGCCAGTGCGGTCGGGCACACTGCCGCGTACCTCCAGCGGCAAACCGCAACGCGCAGCCGCGCGGCGCATGTACCTGCAGGGTGAGCTGGCCGCCTGCCGGCTGGAGACCGAAAGTGGTGGGGCGGCACTGGTGCAGCCCGTGAGCGACGACATCATCAGGCGTGTGCGGGCTGTCTGGGCTGAAGTGCTGGGCGGTGTCGAGCCGTCGGACGACGAGGACTTCTTTGCCCGCGGCGGCGATTCGCTGCTGGCCACGCAGGTCGTCTCGCGCCTGAGTGCCGCCCTTGGTATCGAGCTGCCGGTACGCGTACTGTTTGAAGCATCGACGCCGGCCGGTTTGGCCCGACTCACACGGGCGGCGGTAAGCGCTGCCAGTAGTGGCGGTCCCGACCCGGCGGCGGGTCAGCCGGCGCATACGGTATCGGCCGCTGCAGCGCAGTTGCTGTCGTTCGCGCAGGAACGCATGTGGTTCATGTACGAGCTGGCACCCGAAAGCCCTGCCTACAATGTCCCCCTGGCGGTGCGCCTGCGCGGGCCACTGGATGTAGGCGCTCTGCAACAGGCGATAGCCAACGTGGTCGCCCGCCACGACATACTGCGCAGCACCTTCAAGGTCACACCCGATGGGCCGCGTGCCGAGGTGCAGTTGCCCGGCGGCGCGGTGCCGCTGATCGAGATGCTGGATCTCCGTACGGGTCACGATGAACCGGAGCGGGTCGCACGGGGTCTGATGGCCGGTCTTGCCTCCCGGCCGTTCATCCTGCAGGAGTTGCCCTTATGGCGTGTCAGCCTGCTGCGGCTGGCTGATGACGACTACCTGATGCTGTGGGTGATGCATCACATCATCAGCGACCAGTGGTCCTGCGCGGTCCTGGGCCGGGAGATCGCCGTGGCCTACCGTGCCGCAGCCGGCGGTGCCACAGCAGCACTGCCGCCGCCGGCGCTGCAGTACGCCGACTACAGTCTGTGGTACCGCCGGTGGTTCAGCGGTGAGCGCTACCTCCAGCAACTGACCTACTGGCGCGACCAGCTGGCAGGCCTGCAGCCCTTCGACCTGCCGACGGATTTTCCCCGTCCGCGGCAGCAGGGCTTCGGTGGCGCGGCCGTGCGGCGGCCGCTCGATCCGATGCGCCTGCAACAGCTTATTGCGCTGGGGGCTGCGCATGGCGCCAGTCTCAGCATGGTGCTGCTGACGGCGTTGAAGATGCTGTTGCACCGCTACAGCGGCGCAACCGATATCGCAGTTGGCGTACCCATCGCCAACCGGCATCATCTGGCTGCCGAAGACCTGCCCGGCACGATGGTGAACACGCTCGTACTTCGTACCGACCTTACCGGCGATCCTGACTTCACCACCGGCCTCAATCGTGTCCGGCGTGTGGCGCTCGACGCCTATGAGCATCAGGACATGCCGTTCGAGTTGCTGGTCAAGGAGCTGGATCTGGCGCACGACCTGAGTCGCTCGCCACTGTTCGACGTGCTCTTCAACATGATCAATACACCAGTGCGTGACATCAACTTCACCGGGATGCACTGGTCACGCTTTGATTTCGACCGCGGCGCCGCGCAGTTCGACCTCGTCGTTAATGTTGATGCACATTTTGATCATGCGGTGGTGTTCGAGTACGCCACCGATCTGTTTGCGGCCGAGACGGTTGAACGCATGGCCGATCACTATCTGCGCATCCTCGACAGCGTTATTGAAGCACCGCAGGTTCCGGTCGGCTCGATCCGACTGCTGTCATCGGCCGAGCGCGACCGGCTGCGTCGCTGGGGTCAGGGCCCCGAGGTAGCGGCGGTGGAGTGGCCGGCTCGTGTCTTTGAGCTGCTGCAGCCGGCGTGCCATGCCGGGGCCACCGCTGTTGTCTGCGGTGACGAGACACTCAGCTATGCCGAGCTGGAGGCCCAATCGAACCAGCTGGCTGCGTTGCTGCGCGCGCGCGGGCTCGGTCGTGGCAGCACAGTGGGCCTGTGCCTGCCACGGGCCACGCAACTGCCGGTCGCACTGCTGGCAGTGCTCAAAAGCGGCGCAGCGTACGTGCCGCTGGATCCGGCGTTCCCGAGTGAGCGGCTGCAGTTTCAGGCGCAGGATGCCGGGATCGGCCTGCTGCTGGCCGACAGTAGTACTGTGGCTTACCTAGACTGGCCGCGAGAGGCCACGTTGTTGCTCGACCGGGAAGGCGCGCTGCTGACACAGCAGAGCCCGGCGGCGCTGCGACCGCATGCGCTCCTCGATGCACGTGCGCAAGATCCTGCCTATGTGATCTATACATCGGGCTCCACCGGCACACCAAAGGGCGTGGTGGTTCCGCACCGGGCGGTGGTGAACTTTCTCTGCAGCATGCGCCGGCAGCCGGGGCTGTCAGCCAATGACCGCTTGCTGGCAGTCACCACGCCAGGATTCGACATCGCCGTACTCGAATTGCTGCTGCCAATGACCGTGGGCGCCTGCGCGGTGCTGGCCAGTGACACCGAGGCGGCCAGCGGGCGATTGCTGGCTGAGCTGCTGCAGCGCCACCGCATCACGCTGATGCAGGCCACGCCGTCGCGCTGGCATCTGCTGCTCGACAGTGGCTGGTGCGGGCAGGCCGGTCTGCGGGCACTGGTTGGCGGTGAAAGCCTGTCGTCGTTGCTGGCCGGCCGTCTGCTCGATTGCGGTCTGGAAGTCTGGAACATGTACGGCCCCACCGAAACCACGGTCTGGTCCACCTGCGGGCGCCTGCAGGCGACGGCAGCTGCGGGAACAGTGCCGCTGGGCCAGCCGGTGGCGAACACCACGGTGCAGATTCTGGATGCGGCCGGTCAGCCATGTCCGGTGGGTGTGCCGGGAGAGATCTGCATCGGCGGTCGTGGCCTGGCGGTCGGGTATCTGGGTCAGCCGGAACTGACGGCAAGGCAGTTCATTGCCGCGCCAGCCGGTTCGCTGTTTGCCGATCAGCGCCTGTACCGTACGGGGGATCTTGGCCGTTGGTCCGCTGACGGCCAGCTTTTGCACCTGGGGCGGCTCGATGATCAGATCAAGCTGCGTGGCTATCGCATCGAACCGGGTGAGATTGAGGCCTGCCTGTTGCGCCATGCCGCCGTCAGCCGTTCGGTGGTGGCCTTGCGCGAGGATGTGCCGGGCGATCCGCACCTGGTGGCCTGGGTGGTGCCGGTCGGTGATGCACCCGAGGTCGCCGATCTGCGCGCGCATCTGCGCGCCTGGTTACCGGAGCACATGTTGCCGCGGCACATAGTGGTACTGGTGCAGTTGCCCACCCTGCCGAACGGCAAGATCAACCGCCGGGCATTGCCAGCGCCATTGACTGACCCGTTGCCGCCACGGTGCGTGACGCCGCCGGCAACCGGGCTTCAGCGGGCCCTGTTGGAGGTCTGGCAGCAGGTGCTCGAGCGCGAGGATATTGGAATCCACGATAATTTTTTTGACGTTGGCGGTCACTCCATCATGGCCGTCCGTCTCATGCAGCAGGTCGCCACTGAACTCGGTCAGCCGTGCCCGCTGGCGCTGCTGTTCCACAGCCCGACCGTGGCCGAGCTGGCCGCAGCCCTCGAAAGCGGCGCCGCGGTGGCTGACAAGGGCGTGCTCGTCGAGCTGCTCTCCGGCGGCATGTTCCCCGCGCTGTTTTGCCTGTCGGGGCGGCTGATGTACCGCGAGCTGGCAGCGCAGATGGAGGCGAGCATGCGCGTGTACGGGCTGGTGTCGGCCGCCGAGATTAACTTGCTGCATCACGGCGAACGCCTGCCGCCGGTCACAGAACTGGCGCGCCTCTACCGTGAGGGCATTCAGCGTCTGCAACCGGCGGGCCCTTACCGGCTTGCCGGGTTTTCGATTGGTGGCCTGATCGCCTTCGAGGTGGCGCAGCAGTTGCGCGCGCAGGGTGAGCGGGTGGAACTGCTGGCCCTGATCGACACCGCTGCGCCTGGTTTCGGCTATCGGCATGTACTGCGCTGGTTGCAGAGACGCTGGGCGCAGTTGCGTCGCGACGGCTTCGCAGCTGCGTGGCGGGCGCTGCAGGGCCGCCGTAAAGCGGCCCGGTCCGGTGTGGCTGGCGATCAGTCCGGCCTCTCACCCCACGTATTCCCGGAGTACGCCCGCATCGCGCGTGCCTACCAGGCCGCGGACTGGCCCGATGAACTGCTGTTTGTGCAGGCCGCGGACGACCCGGTACGCGAGCCGGGCTATGGCTGGAAACGGCATGCTCCGGAGTTGCGCGTCGCCACCGTCCCGGGCGGACACATGGATCTGATACGAGCCACCCACGTTATGCATACCGCGCGCTATCTAGCCCGCAGCTTAGCCAGTATCATGAACCGCACGGATCCCGTTGATATCCCTTGAGCCGGGTCAGGAGTCACCGCCATGCGCGCTGCATTTTCCACCACTTGTCTTGGTCTGCTGGCCCTTGCTGTGTCGGGGTGTACCGGCATGTCTGGCTCTGCACCTGTGGCACAGACGCTGCCGGCTGAAGCGGTGTCCACCGACTACATCATTGCCCCCGGCGCCGAACTGAACGTGTTTGTCTGGCAGCATCCGGACTTATCCACCACGGTGCCGGTCAGGCCCGATGGCAAGATTTCGACCCCGCTGGTGGAAGATATCGTGGCTGCCGGCAAGACCCCGACCGAGCTTGCGCGTGACATCGAGGTTGTATTGGCCCGTTATATTCGCCAGCCCACTGTCAACGTGATCGTGCAAACCGCTGCGCCAAGCTTCCAGCAGCAGGTGCGTGTCGTGGGGCAGGCGGCCAACCCGCAGGCGCTGGCCTACCGAGATGGCATGACGCTGCTGGACGTGATGATTCAGGTAGGAGGGCTGGGTGAGTTCGCCGCCGGTAATCGCGCCAAGCTGACGCGCCGCACAGCCAGCGGCCAGACTGAGACCACCCTGCGCCTCAACGATCTTCTGAACAGCGGCGATCTGCGCCAGAACATCGCGATCCTGCCAGGCGACATCATCATCATTCCGGAGGCCCGCTTCTAGTGGACGGCGCGCTTCGCCAGCTGCTTGCCGAGATTTACGGGGCATGGCGGTTTCGCTGGCACGCCATGGCGTGCGCGTGGCTGGTGGCGCTGGCTGGCATTACCGCATCGATCGCCCTGCCCGAAAAATTTGAGGCCACGGCGCAGGTGTTCGTGGACACCCGGGATCCGTTGATTGCCGCAGAGAATCGCGGAGGAGACGCTGACGTCAGCGTGGCCTTCGTGCGCCGGCTCTTGCTGTCCACACCCAATCTGGAGCAGGTGGCGCGCGAAACAGATCTTGCTCGCCGGGCACCCACGCCGGACCAATTCCAGTTACTGATAGTGCAATTGCAGCAGCAGATCCAGGTGAGTCAGGCGGGGCGCGACAGGTTCGAAGCGAACCTCTACAACATTACCTACCGGGATCAGGATCGCGCTGTTGCCGAGCGGGTGGTGCAGGTGCTGCTCGACAGTTTTCAGACACAGTCGCTGGAGGGTGACCTCCAGGATGACCTGAAGGCGCTGCAGTTTCTGGATTCTCAGATCGATGACTACCGGCGCCGGCTGGAAGAAGCAGAAGCGCGGGTGGCGGATTTCCGGCGCCGAAATGCCGGCGTTGTGGGGACCGAGGGTGGCTTCTTCAACCGTCTGGACCAGTTGCAGGATGAGTTGCGTCAGGTCAGCACCAATCTGCGCATTGCCCTCGCAACCCGTGCTTCGCTGGCCGCACAGTTTGCCGCCACGGGTTCAGGCAGCGGCGGTGAATCAGCCGCCGCCAGCCTGACTGAACTGGCAAATCAGGTGCTGGCCACTGAGCGCCAGCTGGACGAGCTGCGCCTTCTCTACACCGATGAACACCCCTCGGTGATTTCGGCAGAGGAAACGCTTGCTACTCTGGAGACCCGGCTTGAACGCCGGCGCCAGCAGCTCGGCCCACTCATCGGTACCGGCGCTTCTGGTGCGGTCGTAGAGAATGTCAGCATCGCACTGACGCAGGCCGAGGTCGACGTCAACCAGCTCGCCGGTCGCGAGCGTGACCTGCGCCAGAGAATTGCCGAGTTGCAGGGGAAAGTCGAGGTAGCTCCGCAGCTCGAAGCTGAACTGGCTGGACTGAACCGTGACAACGACGTGATGCGCAATCAGTACGAGAGCCTGTTGCAGCGGCGTGAACTGCTGAACTTCGAAATCGATCGCAAGCGTGAGGGTCGGCAACTGGAATTTCGGGTGATCGAGCCACCGAGTGCCTCTGCCCACGCGGTGGAACCCAACCGCCGTGTTCTGATGTTACTTGCGCTGGTGGGTTCGCTCGGCGCCGGCGGCGCACTGGCGTTCCTGCTGCACCAGATGCGGCCGGTATTCATCACCAGCGACATGGTCTACCGGCAACTGGGTATCCCGGTGCTGGGCGTTGTATCGATGGCCTGGACCAGTCGGGCCATCTGGCAGAGACGCCGTGTCGAGAGGGTGTTCGCTATAGGCATCATGGCGCTCCTTGGTGTATTCGGCGTAGTCTTCATGTTCCTGGAGAACCTGGTCGCGGGCGTCCAGGCGATGCTGGCCTGATGGCAGCACAGGACACTCGATGAGTATCGTAGAAAAGGCCCTCAGTCGTCTCAAGCTTCAGAAGCAGCCGATCGCGCCATTCGGCGCGGTGCAGGAGCGCCCGGCTGCCATCACCCCTGGCGTCGATGCGACAGAGCCGCCGCGTCCGCATAAAGTCGTGGCGGTCGACCGCCTGCGCCTGCGCGAGGAAGGATTTCTCGCGCCAGAGAACTACCAGCGACAGATGGCCGATGAATACCGTCGCATCAAGCGTCCGCTGATCGCCAATGCCTTCGGTATCGGTGTGCCAGCTGTTGCCGCCGGGAATCTGATTCTGGTCACCAGCGCGATTTCAAGCGAGGGGAAGACTCACACCTGCATCAACCTCGCGTTGAGCATGGCGGCTGAACGCGATCGCACCGTACTGCTGGTAGATGGGGACATTCCGAAGCCACACATAAGCCGTCTATTCGGGGTGGCGGATCAGCCTGGCCTGATGGACGTGTTGCAGGACCAGCGCTGCGATCCGGGGGAGTTGCTTATTCACACCGATATCCCGAACCTGTCGCTGCTGCCGGCGGGGCGCTGGCATGAACACTCGACCGAACTGCTGGCCAGCGGGCGGATGCGCTCAGTGTGCCAGGAGCTATCGCAGCGCTATGCTGATCGTATCGTCCTGTTCGATTCGCCGCCGCTGCTTGCCGCTACAGAGGGGCAGGTTATCGGGGCCGCGGTCGGGCAGGTCGTGCTGGTGATTGCCGAGAATCTCACGGGGCGGGACGACGTGCAGGCGGCGCTGGCCTTGCTTGATGACAACAAGGCGATCAATGCGGTGCTGAACAAAAGCCGCTTGCCGGTTATGGCCGGTGGTTACCACTATGGAGGCTATGGTTATGGTGCTCACGCCGCTTCAGACTCGCAGGATTCCCGCAGGTCCGACTGACAGCGAGCACCGGCCGATGCTGTTTCCGGTGCTGGCCATCCTGGTCACCGGCTTCGCCGCACCGCTGGCGGCGATGGAGTGGGATTTTGAGCCGCGCGTTTCGCTGGGCCAGGTCTGGACCGACAACGTCACGCTGGAGACGAGCAGCCAGAAGGAATCCGAATGGATTACGGAACTGCGCCCAGGGTTCACGATCACCGGCGAAGGTGCGCGGGCGCAGGCTGCACTGGACTATGAGCTGCAGGCTCTGTGGTTCGCCGACAACAGCGACCTCAACGACGTCTATAACCAGTTAAGCGGCACGGCCAGTGTCGAGATCCTGCCCGAGAACCTGTTCGTAGACGCGTTTGCCCGCTACGACCAGCAGGAAGTCGACACCACGGGCCGGCTCGCCTACAACAATTTCTTCGAGACAGACAACCGTACCGACTACCTCGTGTTCGGGCTCAGTCCCTATCACGTGGGGCGCTATGGTGCGTGGGGTGAAAGTCTGCTGCGTTACCAGTATCTCCGCCTTCGTTTCAGTAATACCGATCCGGGGGTGGAACCGCCGGATGACTCCGACACCAACAGCGTGACATTTTCGATCGGTAGTCCGTTGGCGGCTCGGGGTTACAGCTGGCGAGCGAGTGCTCGGGTCACCAAGACCGATTTCGAACGCAATGAGGATTTCGAGTACGCTCGTACCGATCTCGATCTGGGCATCCCGCTGGGTGCGCGGATACGGCTGGTCGGCACCATCGGTCAGGAATCCGACGTTGAAGAGGATGTGTCTGGCGGCGGTCTGGACGAGACACTCTGGCTGGTGGGGTTCATCTGGGCACCGAGTGATCTGCAGAGCCTCGAGGTACGCGGCGGGGACCGCTTCTTCGGCAACACCTGGGAAGCGCACTGGACGCGTCGCGGTTCGCGCGGCGAATTGAGCGTGGACTACACCGAGAATCCCACTACCTCGGCGGGCGTGCTTGGCGATGACGACCTCTTCGTGCCGGGCTTCCCCACCAGCGACATCGGTACGCTGGACAGCCGGGTATTTCTTCACAAGCGGCTGTCCGGCGCGGCCCGCTATCAACTGGCCCGCTCGGCGCTGCTGGTCCGCCTGTACAGCGACCGTCGGGAGTATTTTGATGCCAGCGGTGACGAGGAAGACAGCTACGGCGCTACACTGGGCTACGAGTGGGATCTTGCCGCCCGCACCCAGCTGGGTGCCATCGTGGACTGGGAAAAGCGCAAGTTCGAAGATTCCCGCGAGGACGACTACGGCGAGCTGGGTCTGCGCGTAACGCGGGAGCTGAATCGCACCCTCACCGGGGAGCTGCGTCTAAGTCATTTCGTGCGCAATTCCAACGTCGAAGACGATTACAACGCGAATCTCATTGCGCTCTACGTGCAGGCGACTTTCTAGCCGCTCGGACGTTCCAGTTCCTAGTCTGCTGCGACCCCATGGCGCGCTAATACGCCTTGCTGTCGTATACCACCCGCGCCACGGTGAGGAGCAGGATCTTGATGTCCAGCAGCGGTGTCCACTTGCGCATGTACTCCAGGTCGTACATCACCCGCGCCTGCATGGACTCAACAGTGCTGGTTTCTCCACGGCAGCCATTTACCTGCGCCAGCCCCGTGATTCCGGGCAGCACTTTGTGGCGCAGCATGTAGCCCTTGATCAGGCTGCGGTATTCCTCGTTGTGTGCTACTGCATGTGGCCGGGGCCCTACGAGGCTCATCCGCCCCTGCAACACGTTGATGAGTTGCGGCAACTCATCCAGTGAATAGCGGCGCAGGGCGCGGCCGATTCGTGTGATGCGCGGATCCCCGCGCCGCGCCTGCTGGATGGTTTCTCCATCTTCAGTAACGTACATCGAGCGGAACTTGTAGACACTGATTTCCTGACCATCGAGGCCGTAGCGGCGCTGTTTGAAGATCACCGGTCCGGGGGAGGTCAGGCGGATAAGCGCTGCCAGCAGCAGCATCAGCGGCGCCAGCGCCAGCAGTGCTCCGCCCGCGAGTGCGAGATCTGTGCTGCGCTTGAGCGCCCCACGGAAGCCCCAGAACGGGGTTTCGCACAACGCGATAACCGGAGTGCCGAGTATTTCGCCGGCGCGCGACTGGGTGAGTTCATAGGCGAACACATCCGGCACGTAGTAGACCGAGGCGGTGGTGTCGTGGAGGTCGTCGAGCATTCTCACCACGCGCTCGAGGTGACGTATCGGCAGGGCAAGAAAGACCAGATCCACCTGGTGCTTGCGTACGTAGTCGACCAGTGACGAGAGATTGCCGAGTAGCTGGAACGGCTCGATGGGGGCCAGCCGATCGGCGCTACGGTCGTCAAAGAACCCTACCACCCGCTTGCAGGTCTCCGGGTGCCGGGCAAGTTTCTGCGCCAGCGCATAACTGTTGGGCGTAGATCCGGCGAAAGCGACCGTGCGTACATTCTCGATAGCCATCGTAATCCGGCGCATCAACCAGTTCAGCAGCAGCGCCGTCGGGATCACGAATACCGGCACCAGCGCAGTCCAGGCCAGCAGCAGGTTGCGCGGGTAGTGAGAACCAAAGCCGGTGATGTGGCCGGCGGTAGCCAGCACGACAAGTATGACCAGCCAGCGCAGCAGCATCTGCAGGCTGATGGTGAGGGGGTGGGTCATGATCATTGGCTGGCCGTTTGGCCTGACGCGCAGCAAGAGCAGGCTGAGCACGCCCGACAGGAAGGCCAGTGCGCGAAAGTAGGAATTGAACTCCAGCCCCTGTTGGGCCACCAGCAGGTACAGGATCAGCAGCACCAGAGCGGCTGGCAGGACAGCCTGCAGCAGAGCTACAAAGCCGACATTGAGGCCGTTTCTTACGAAGATCGGGTCGATCATTAGTTATTAGTTATTAGTTATTGCAGGCCCCACACGCCCCCCCGGCATTCGTACTGCAGTGCACCTAGAGCCAGAAATGCCCATGGCTGCAGCTTGACAGCTGGCACCGGTTGCTATTGTAACGTGCGCGAGTCAGATCCGCTGACGCACGCAATCGCACACGCGATGACGGCTGCGTCGGACCGCATGCCTGGCGGCGGTACTCTGAACGCCGCGAGCCCGTACGGCCGCGACAAGCATCACAGTTTGGACCAGCCCGTGCGAATGCAGGGGGAAGGGGGGTGCCGTCTGGGACGGTCTCAGGCACCTTGAAGCGGCCCCGAGACAGGCGCCCGGTACTAACCAGGCCCAGGGCGTTCAACGACGATCAGGGTGAGGTCCGCGTGGCCCTATAGAGCCTGGTGATGCGGCGGACGGGGACGAGGCGTTGCTGCTGAACTAGCTACCATGATCCATACCAACGATCTGAGACACGCCGTGACTCCGGATAGCCTTCGTCCAACCGTTCAAGGCAGCAGTCCGTACTGAGGCCCTTTAAAGCGAGCCAGGCAAACCCCCGGCGCATCTTGCTGCTCTCTCGCCATGGCATTATCGTCACCGGGAGAGCGGCGCTGTCCACTTATCCGGCTGTCTCGAAAAGTGGGGTTTCATTCAAATTCCACATGCTAGGCTTGACATAACACTTCAGCACGCTGGTAGCAGGTTTGTTCGCCAATGAAAAACTGGATGAGCGGAGCGGCGGTATCTGCAGTAGTGATGCTTGCAATGCTCCTGGCCGGGGAATGGCTGATCAGGGCTCTCTATGCCGAAGAAACCGTGTTGTTTCCCCGCTATCACACTGATGTCCAGTATGGAGACTATACGATCAGGCGTATACGGCCAAACGCCAGATTTCGTCACACCAGCGTTGATGGCTCCTGGGAGTTCGTAACCAACGGCAGGGGTTTCCGCAATCTGGAGGATTTTCCTTACAGCAAACCACCGGGTGTACTCCGCGTGCTCACTCTGGGTGATTCGCACACGCAAGGCTACGAGGTTCGGCAGCAACATACTTACTCTGCCGTACTCGAACGATACCTGGAGCAGGACGGCCGCCAGGCTGAGGTTATCAATACCGGTGTGTCGGGCTTCAGCACCGCTGAGGCGCTGGTTCTTCTGGAGCACGAGGGGCTTCGCTATCAGCCAGATGCGGTTGTACTGGGCTTCTCTGCCAATGATCTGGAAGACAACCTCAAGGCCGGCCTGTTCGAGCTGGACGACGCGGGTGCTTTGCGATCTGCCCGCAAGACCCACATTCCCGGCGTCCGCATCCAGAGTGTGATCTACGCGGTGCCAGGTGTGCAGTGGCTGAGCGAAAACTCATACTTCTACTCGCTGCTGTTCAATGCCACCTGGGAGTTTTTCAAGACGCGGCTGGCGCGTGAAGCCGGGGAGCGGGTTGCAGAGTTCGCAGTGCCGCAGAAAGCGGTCCACTCCAGCTATGAAGTGGAACTTGCTGCCGCGCTACTCGAGCGCCTGCATCGACTGTGTGCGGAGCGCGGAATCAAGCTCGTGATCGTCGACATTCCGCTGCTGGTGGCGGACGGCGCTGTGGTGTCTTCGTTTCCAGAGTCATTGCGGTCTGCGGCAAAGCAATACAGCGATGTTTTTATAGACAGTCGCGAGTTATTTCTGCCTTATGCCGCGGCGGTAGAGCTGCACCTGCCTCATGGGCACAAGCATATTTCGGAGTTCAGTCACGCGCTGATCGGCGTTGCGGTTGGTCAGCAGTTACTTCACCCGGCTGACTGACACCGAGGCGAGCCACTATCCTTGCCGGTACTCCACCGCTACTGCGCCGGCCGGCACGTCATACAGCACGACGGCGTTGGCACCGATCTGTGCATGATCGCCAATTCTCACCGGGCGCACGATCCTGGCGCCGGCAGCAATATCCATATGGCCGCCCAGTTCTACTCCTTCCACCAAGGTTTCTTGTTGGAGTAGGAGGCAATTGCAGCCAATGCGGTTAACTCCGGGTTCGGCGGCCCCTCAGGCCGGATCCCCCGAAGCATTGCGGGGCCGCACGGAGGTGCCCCGCTGGGGCAGTGGCGCGTGTAGCGGCGCCAGCAACTCCGACACGACTGCCGTAACCGCTACCAGGCACCAGATGATGAGGCCAACCCGCCCCAACGCGCTGGTGGTAACAATGGCTGTGAGTAATCCGGCCAGGCTGAACAGCAAGGCAAGGCACAGTGTGCGCTGTTCGGGCGTGATGCCGGTCGAGCGTTTCAATGCGCGCCGTAGTGCCGCGAAGCTGCTGATCAGTATGCTGAGAAATAGCACCAAACCGGTATAGCCGGAATTCAGCAGCACAATCACGTAGTGATTGACCAGATCCAGCAGGCCGGAGGACTGCCGCAGTGCCTCCATATCCGGGTGCAGATGGTAGGTCGTGGAGCCAAACCAGGGGGTCTCGTTCGCAACCCTGATGGATGCATCCATCAACGCCTGCCGGTAGCTGACCGTCCCGGCCTCAGCGCTGTCTTCCTCGCCGACAAACGGCAGGATTTTCACCACCTCGTTGGTGACTTCCATATTGGCCAGTGGCACTCCGACAATCAGCAGCAAGGCTCCCACCTGGAAGAACTGCTTGCGGTTAACGGTAAACAGGTAACAAAGACCGATAATCACGCCTGCAATCCAGTTTCCTCGCGAAAACGTCACAAACAGGCCCGCAGCGAGTATGACCACCATGGTGATTAGCACGACCCGTCTCTTCAGATAGGGTCCAAGTGCCCAGCACAGACCGAGACCGGTGGCCATTGCGAAGCCAGCCTGTGACGGAATGCCGAAGGTTCCAGTGGCGCGCAGTAAACCGAGCCGCTCGATAGCCATGTAACGGGCACCGTTTACATTGAAAGTGAATTGCTCATACAGGTGCCAGGTGCGGACCGTTTCGAACACGTTCACCAGTCCGGCAAATACCAGTGCTCCGAGCAAGCCGAACAGCACCGTGCGTATGTCGGCAAAACTCTTGACATAGCGGCTGATGACAAAATAGGGGACCAGCATGTCGATGGTCACGTAGGTGACGCCACGCAGTCCATTGGTAAGGCTGGTGTCGCGGAACGCCAGCACGGCATTGAGCAAGAAAAATGCCCAAATGTACTTGTCCAAGGGATAATGGAACGCTGCTTTTTCGCGGAACGCCCGCAGCAGTAAGGGCAGCAGCAGCACGATCGTCAGCAGCCTTGACCACGTCATCCATATCAAGGGAATGCCGAAGTGAAAATCGTAGTCAAGATTCGGCATGATCGGGACGAGAAACAGGAACATCGCGATCCGGTGTACTGGTTCAACCGGGGCGAATCCCACCATGCTGATCACCGCAATCAGTGTAAACACCGTGTACGGAGCCGGCAGCAAGGCAGCAAGCAGATAGCCGGTGACGTTCAGGATGACAAAGAACGCATAGTGGCGCAGCCCGAGCTTCGCATCATCCGGGAAGCTCATGTTGCACAGCCGGAACGCAAGGAAGCCCAGCGCAAAAACATAAATCAGTGGAATGATTTTATCTGTCATAGCGGTGCATCAGAGTCGAGTACACGGCCGTTTCTCCACAACTTTTGTTCGCCTGACCCGGCAGTGGTGGCCAGGTCGGTTGTGACGCCCTCAGGCTGTGACGGCCGCACGTTGTATGCCACGATATGCTCGGTTAGGCTGACGGCTGCCGGCGGCAGCCCGCTCACCAAGCGAAAACTAGCGGAAGCCGCAGGGCGAGGATAGCGCTGGCGACTCAAAGTGAGAGGCAGTCTTCGTGCAAACACGCGGTATATGTCACATGGCCGGCACAACTGGCAGAAGTTAGAGGTTACAACAATTTATGGGGCGGTTTGTGGCGTTTGGTCTGCCTCTGGGACTGGCTGTTGCTCTGTTGGCTGCGTTGTCGCTCAGTGACCAGCTGACATGGCGTTCGCAAGTGCTGATGCTGAAGGCGCGTGGCGACCTGGATTTTATCTCCTGGTCCGAAACCTTGCGCTGGATGCTTCCCAGCAGCCCGGTGTACCTTAGCAATCTGATTACCGGGCGCAACCCGCACGTTGCGCTGACCAATACCCGCTACGTATCGCCGGCGGACATCGAACGCGGCGAAGCCCTGTTCAGGCAAAGCTGTTCAGGTTGTCACGGTGGTGGTGGCGAAGGTGTGAATGCGCCGGCGCTGAATGCGCCGGCCCGATTTCGCAGTGACTGGGCGCTGTACCGCACTATTCAAGAAGGCATTCCCGGTACATCCATGCCGCCGCATGACCTGCCTGACCCGGCCATCTGGCAGATGATCAGTTACCTAGCGACCTTGGCACCCGCGGAGGAAGTCACCGCGATGGATACCGGCGTCGGGATTGCCCCGGCCAGTTTCGCCCGTATCGCAGCCCGTACCGAGGAGATGCACAACTGGCTGAGCTATTCCGGTGGCTATGACGGCACGCGCTTCAGCAAGCTGGGCGACCTGACCGTTGACAATGTGGGTGGTCTGGGGCTCAAGTGGGCTTATCAGTCAGACACCCGCTACAACAAGTTCCAGGCGAATCCGATCGTGGTCGACGGCGTGATGTTCGTGTCCGAGCCGCACGGTCAGGTCGTGGCCCTGGATGCTGTTACCGGTGCAGTGCTCTGGTCCTTCTCGAAGACGATTCCCGACGGCCTCGTGTTGTGCTGCGGGGTAATGAACCGGGGTGTGGCGGTGCTGGATCACACGGTGTTTGTGACCACGATCGATGCCCATCTGCTGGCCCTGGACATGCGGACCGGCCGGCTCAAATGGGAGACGGAAGTTGCCGACCATCGGGTCGGCTACAGCATTTCGGCGGCCCCGCTGGCCATTGACGGCCGCGTTATCACCGGTGTCGCTGGTGGCGAAACCGGTATTCGCGGCTTTGTCGCCGCTTACGCCCCGGCTACCGGTGAGCTCGTCTGGCGCTTCGACACGGTGCCGGCATCGGGTGAACCGGGCAGCGAAACCTGGAGCAACGACCAATGGCAAATCGGCGGTGCCGCAACCTGGATGACCGGCAGCTACGATCCCGAGCTGGATCTGGTTTACTGGGGCACCAGTCATACCGTGCACGAGATCGATGCCGGCGTCAGCACGGGTGACAAGTATTATGGCAGTTCCATCCTGGCGCTACGCGGTGCTACCGGCGAGCGTGTCTGGCATTTTCAGGCCACGCCCGATGACATCCACGGATTCGACGCAGCCCAGGTGCCGGTGCTGGTAGAGGTTGAGCTGGACGGCAAAGCCCGGCGGCTGCTGCTCAATGCCAATCGCAATGGCTACCTCTATGCACTCGACCGGGTGAGTGGCGAGTTTCTCTTTGCCAATGCCTTTGCTCGCCAAAGCTGGTCGCTGGGGCTGGATGAAGACGGTCGTCCCACAGTCAATCCGGCCGCTCGGCCGACGCGCGGCGGCACGCTGGCGTGGCCAAACTCAGTGGGTGCGACAAACTGGTGGCCCCCAAGCTTCAACACCACCACCGGTCTGCTGTGCGTCCCGGTGGTGGATGGGCCGTCGGTCTACTACGCCCAGGATGCCCGCTATACACCGGGCCGACCCTTCGTCGCGGTGGTGGGCCGGCAATCCTTCAATGAGGCAGCCCAACGCTTCATTCGCTGTCTCAACAGCACCGACGGTAGCCTGGTCTGGGAGAAGCCCCTCGCCGCAGCTTCGGAACGCACCGGACTAATCATGAGCGGCTTGCTGACTACTGCCGGTGGGCTGCTGTTCGCCGGTGACGGCAGTGATTTCCTTGCGCTGGACGCCACTACGGGTGATGAGCTGTGGCGACTGAATACCGGAGGAGGTGTGTTGGCACCGCCGGTTACCTACCGCAGCGGTGGCCAGCAATATGTCGTGGTGGCCAGTGGCAGGGCGCTACTAGCCTTTGGTCTGCCGGATAGCCCGTGATCGGTCAGCAGTCTTGAGCAAACGTCGCCCCGGTTTGTACCTGACGGCGGCTCTGCTCGCCTGGCTGTCCATCGAGCTGGTGAGCTATGTAGCTGCGCGGCTGCTGCTGCCCACCGGCTTGCTGGTGGCACGGCCAGACGTACAGGGCTACGCGGAATATCTTGAATTCCGCGACCCGGTACTGGGCTGGCCCTCGCCTGGAGCCTTCGGCACGAATGAATACGATGACTCCGGTTCTCGCATCGTGCCGGCCTATCCGGACGCAACTGCACCCAGCTGCGCAGCACTGTTCGGTGACTCCTTCACCTGGGGCGACGAGGTCGGACCGGAGCACGCCTACGGTAACGTTCTGGCGGAGTTGCTCGGTTGTCGAGTGGCCAATTATGGCGTCGGAGGTTATGGCACCGATCAGGCCGCCATCCGCTATATGCAGGTGGTGGAAGATGCTGCGCCAGTGGTGATCATTGGGCACTTTTCCGAGAACATCATTCGCAACGTCAATCAGTTGCGAGACTTCGTCACTGGTACCCGCTTCGGATTCAAGCCCCGCTTCGTGTGGCAGACGGGTGAGTTGCAGCAGGTGGCGCTGCCCACTCTGACCGAGGCCGAATACCTGGAAGCGGCGACCCGTACGAGCGAGCTATTGCCGAACGAGTACTTTCGCCCTGGCACCTGGGGTGCTGCCGGGGTAATGCAGTTTCCGTATTCGAGAGCCATGGCTCATGCGCTGTTGCACTATCGTGTGGTGTCGGCCGTGCGCGGAATCCGACCAACCTATGCCACTTTCTACCGTGCTGATCATCCCTCCGGCGCACTCGAGCTAACTACCCGCATCCTGTCAGCCGCCGCCGCCACGGCGACGGGGCGCGAGCAACGCCTGGTGGTGTTGCTGATTCCCGATTCGCATGAACTGGAAGACGTGCGTGCAGGCAAGCCGGCAACGTACGCCCCGCTCCGGGCTGGGCTTGAAGCTGCGGGTATTGAACTGATCGATGCGGCTGACTATTTCGTCGCGCTGCATGCGGGCGAAGACTTCTGCACACTCTTCGTGAAGTGTGGCTCCTCGCACTTCAACCCGGCGGGCTATCGCCTGCTGGCGGAAGCCGTGCATCAGGGCTTGACGGCGCGGGCTCTGGTGCCGCGCTGACACCCAGCCATGTTTTCAGCGCAGCGGCATTAGCCGGACTGAGCCACGGCCAGCACGCCGGATAGTGGCCAGCCAGGCCTGTGCGCAGTCGCTCGACCGCGCGGTTGTCGGAGCGTGGCTTGTGGAGGAAGTCGAGGTGCACGGCAAACCACTGGTTGGCGACTTCGACATCGTTCGCGCAATACCGCAAAGCTGATTTCAGCGCGATACAGGCGAACCGGCTGTCATTGTCCATGCGCCATTTCACACCGAGGTAGCGTGCCTCCAGCTTATCCTGCCAGTGAATCAACGGAAGCTGCGGATAATCGGTTGGTTCGAAGTCTGCTGCCATCTGCACCGGTTCCAGCGTGCGGTGTGTCTGCCAGAAGCGGCCGATGGCACTCCGGATGAAACCGCGGCTCCACCCCCAGTAATGCACCACATCGTGCTGGCAGGTCAGAATGCGGGCATCGCGACCCAGGGAATTGCCTGTAGCAAACTGATCGAGGCTGAATACCGGATCGACAGCATAAAGCGCGTCGGCGATGCTCACCGAACGCTGCAGGGCTTCGAGGTGCTCCGGCAGCACCCCGACGATGCCGGAGTTATGCATGACGGAATGACGGGACAGCGGCACCCCACTGACATCCCTGCCGCTGCCCAGCCATGCAGCGATGTTTGACCAGACAGCATGGCCAGAAATAGGTCCCTCAGCGGCGTGCATCAGGACCGTAGTCGGTGACAGGCGTGCCGCAAGGCTCTCCGGTGACGTCAGAAAAAGCGTGTCGGTGTCGAAGTAGATGACTGGCTGTCCGCTTGCTTCCAGCGTCTGCCGGATCAGATGCAGTTTGACGAGATGGGTGAGCCCGGAGCCGCGGGTCCAGTCCTGCCATTCGGCGGCCGAAATAATGCGCTGCGTGACCGGCAGCGGAAAATCGTCGAGCGTCCGGTCGGTATAGACCACGATGCGGGTGGCTGGATCCTGACGCATCTTCAATGCACTCAGCACACTACCGAAGAGCTCGATGCGGTACCGGCGGTCCGTCCCGTAGATGACTGTCACCAGCGTCAACATGCGTGCCCAATCCGCTCCATCGCAAGGTCTATTGTAGCCAGCAGTCGTTGTGCCGGGACGCTGAAGTGCTGGGCCGTGCCTTCGGCCACCACGAACCCCCAGTGAAGGTCGCACGAGTTGGCGAAGCTTCGCCACACAGCATTGAACCGGGCCGAGGGCTGTATGCACAGCAGGACACCGCCGGCCCGCTGGTTCAGCAGCCCGTGTACCAGCTGGCTACCTTCCACGCCCACCACCAGCGGGCTGCCCTGCAACTGGCTGCAGATTTCCGCTGCTGTCCGGGCTTCCGGTTCGACAATCCGGAAACCGCGAGCCGCGAGCATGGCCTCAATCTCGGTGTCGTTGTCGAGCTGCCGGGGGCTACCGGTCAGGCCGCGCCTTATGTAAGTCGGGGCGGCGTCCAGCTTTGGGCTGAACTTTGCCCGCAAGCGCGTGCGCAGCTCTTGCAAACGCCTGCGGCGATGACTGTTCTGGCTGATATCGGTGAACATCCAGAGATCACGAAACAGTGTGCGCCGTGCTTGCTGATAGGGCAGGTCGAGGTGAGTCAGATATTCCAGCGCCTGCGGCGATCGTGGCCGCAGGTTGCCGCCGAATGCCGCGCGACCGAACGCCGGACCGAGCATTGCGGTAGTGGCGTCGTCCAGCAGAAAATGCGCGAAGTAATCATTGCCGGCGTCGGTTGAACACCAGGCCGTGGTTTCCTCGACCTCCATGAGGGACACTGGGCTATAAGGCACGCGCCCGAAGCTCAGCTTTCTGTAGCTGCGATGGGTGCAAAGTTTGCCATCAGCCAGGCACACATCGCGCAGCCGCCAGGCTAGCGTCGCGCTGTGATGCACGCGGTCACGGGTTGCCAGCCACAATTCATCGTCCAGGCCGGCCGAGAACTCGTGTACCCCGGTTACTCGCTCCAGTTCACCCGGCAGGAATAGGGGCGGGAGCATCGGTTGATCTTCCGGCTCACATAGCACGGCTGATTCGCAGGCATGGCTGTGCAATGGCCGAACCCCGAACAACCGCTGCCAGATCCGGCTGCTTATCGGGGCCAGACTGATACGCCTCATCCGTCGTGTCATGCCGTGGCATCCGCGAACAACGGTCGCATCTGGAGCGCGAAGGCATCCGAGTGCAGGTAGTCGTGGAGAACGGCGTAGGCCCGCTCGGCTATGGAAGAGCGCAGGGCATCATCTTGCAGAATGCGCCGCAGGGTAGTACTGAAATCAGCCAGATCCCAGCGCAGTGGCACATAAGTCTCCCAAGCGCGGAAGAGATCGGGTCGGGTCTCGACGTGACTCATGTCAGGTTTAAGTAGCACCGCGCCGGCCATCACGGCTTCAAAATCGCGCCAGCACACTTCGCCGTAGCCGAAAGGACTGAAGCAGACTTTGCTCCGACGCAGTTCGGCAGTGAAACGATACAGCGGCAGGTTGCTGCCCACCGCCAGTTGCAGGTCTCTGACGCTGTCGAGCGCCACTTCGGCTTCACGGCGCATCGCCTGGTACCAGGGCGTGCCGGTGGTCGCAAAGCGTGCATGCAGGTCTATGCAACGTTCGGGGCCGGACGTGAAGGGCTGCATCAGAACATACAGGAGTAGCGGCGCGGTAACAAAGGATGGTCCGACGACCAGCTTGTCCAAAAATGCTGGCGGGATCGTAAAGCGATGTTCCTGCTCTGGTACACCCAGTCGGCGGGCGTAGTGATCGGCTAGGTTGGTGTCGCCCAGTGTGGTTTGGCCGTAGCCGGGAAGGTCACGCAGCACGTGCTTCTTGACGTAGACGTCGATGTGTGGATCGAGGCGCGCCGCGTTGCGCAGGTCGGTCGGCGCGGACCAGTCCAGGTACACCATGCGTGCATCAGGGCTACACTGCTTCAGGCGCCCCACCAGTCGCTCGAGATCCGCGTCGGCCATGTCGTAGTGCGTCTGAAACGCTACGGTCGTAGCGTTGCGTGGCAGTTGCCGATGGCCATTCAAGCCCCGTTGCCAGGACACTTCACGCACAGCGATACCATAATGGTCGTGCAAGCTGTCGGCGAAAAAATGAAAGGGGAAAACCTGGCTCTGGGGGATGCGGTCGTTCCGGGTGACAAGCAGCAGGCGCCGCTTAGCGTGCGCGGGGAACGGCAGTGCCATCGCCCTGGCTCGCAAGGCAGCGGCCAGCGAGCGATGCAGCCAGTTCTGCATGCGCTCACGCGCAAGCTCCGTCGCCGGCAAGTCAACCGGTTGGGAAGACATCGGATACCACGTCCTGGCCTTTAGGAGCAGCAGCACTCAGCTGTTCACTGATCAGCATCAAACGCTTTGCTTGGTCGGCATCCATGTTATGAACCAGGTGCGAATGCAGGCGGTATACATCCGCATGTTGACGCCTAAGTCGGTTGTTGCGCAGCTGCGCGAAGATTGCCGTCAGTGGCGCATCGGGCGCCAGAAGCGCCGCCACGCCGAATCCATCGACTATGTTTCTCAGCCGCCCCGGACGCAGGCGTCCAGGCGTCTGGCTGCGGAAACCTTCAGCGAAAGGAATGTCGGCATAGGCCGGATAGGCGCGCTGAATGGCGTGGTCATGCAAGTTCTGATCACGTGTGACTGACCAGGGTAGTGAAAGCCCCAGTTCCACCATGTCGGGGTCAAGATAGGGGCAGAAAACGGTTTCAGCGCCACCCATAATGCTAGCCGAGACAAACGAGATCTCCCGTCTGGTTCGATTCCAGAACCAGAAGGACTGGTAAGGATCCGGTGCCCCTGCATGGTGCTCCAGTGCCTTGGTTATGCGCGCTATTGCGGCTTCTTCCATGGCGGGTGAGTGGATCTCGCCGGCGCCGCCCTGGTGTCCCGGGTGCGAAATCACCCGCGCATGCCCGGCCGCGAGCCGGCGGGCGATACCGCTGTAGTCGCCGCGCTCGGAGCGCTGCATGAACTCGGCTGCCATGTCGTCGGGTGTGGTTAGTATGTCGCCGCCAATCCCGTCGATGCTGGCCACAGCCTGCCCGGACAGAAAATCGTGCATGGGCATCATCTGGGCGTGTTCATCCGCACACAGCTGCGTCATGAGCAAGGCACGCGCCGTATCACGCAAACGCGAACGTGGCTTGCCAAGCAAGGTGTGGTGCAGCCCCGCGCGGGCTGTCAGCGCACGGGCCGCCTGCACTTCGTTGGTGAGTGCGTGGCCACCGTGATGAAAGGTCAGACAGGTGTCCGGCGGTCGACCCTGATGTAGCATTTCCAAAAGAACATGCCGCGAATCGCGACCGCCCGATAACGGCAGGGTGATCGGGTGTTTCCATAGGCGCAGAAAGCGCCCGATACTGGCTCGCGGGATCTCGATAAATGCCTCGATGGCCTGTTCGCGATTCAGATCAGCTGTCCGCAGTACCGGTGGAACACCCTCAATGCGCAGGGTGCCGTCCTCCCAGAAAAGCCGCGCGCCCGGCGGCAAAGTACGAATCCAGGTGAAGGGCGTGTCCTGTTCGAGAAAAAAGCCGATACGGTGATACACGGCCAGAGCGGCTAGGTCAGGTTCTGGATCGACACCCTGCGCAAGCAATTGCAAAATCGAAGGCGAGAGACCAATCTGCCGGTTGCGGGCATAGACAAACAGGCTGAAGTAGCCGAGTGGGTCGACTTCTGCAGTCAGGCGTCTGCCGTCCCAGGACCACTGTGCAAACAGGCCCCGCGGACGATGATCGTCCGGTACCCACATGCGGTGCCCGACAAAGCCCCTGGCCTGACCCTGCAGGCGCAGCTCGCCGTGACGGCTATCGATGAAGACAAACGGCGCGCTCGTACCGTCGCTGACCCACGGGCCGGCACTGAAGCCCTGGTAGAGGCCACTCCGTTCCGGATCGTTGAGGCGAAAGTGGTCCGGCGCAGGCGCACTGCCGATGGTCGGCGACACCGCAGAATCATCGGTGGGCTGCGCACGGGTGTGCCGGTTGGGATGGTCAGGCCTGTTCATGCAATTACCAGCGCCTTGATCTGGTTCATACGAGACTCGAACTCCTGCTCGAAGGTGTGCGCGCGGGCGAAGTCCAGCGCCGTCCGGCTGGCTGCGGCCAGGGCTTCTGGGTCAGCCTGTAGTTCGGCAATTTGTCGCGCCAGCGCCTCCGGCCGGTTGAGTGGCGTGGTCCAGCCGACGGCGCCTAGTCGGGTAAGCCCCTGCAGGGCTTCGTTGGCGTAGCCAACGATCGGCACGCCGCAGGCGAAGGTCTCGAGATAGGTGCAGGAGGGGTCGCCCTGGCGGTGGCAGCAGACAAACAGATCTACATTGTCGCGAACATGGGGCAGTAGTTCGGTGGCAAAGTCGAGTACGCCGCGCAATTGCACCTGCGGTTGCAGTCCGTCCGCCTGAATCTGCTCAGCAATCGAAGGATGAAGCGGACCGTCACCAAATATCTCAAGGCTGAATGGAATCTGGTCCCGGTGTAGGTGGCGCGCAACCACAACCAGATCATCGGCCCCTTTCATGGCGTTAAGTCGCCCGGAGAACGCCAGTCGTATGACCGGGTTTTCGCGTCGGTGGCGCGCGCGGGCGCTGAGAGTATCCGTAGTCGCGAGCATGCCTGAAGTGATGCGACTGTCCAGATACAGCAGGGTATTGGGGTTCAGCTGGCAATAAACGTCGTAGGTCGGTATCCCATTGCACTGCACTGCCGCCACTCTTTTGACACTGCGCCGATTGTGCTGTTCCTGCTGCCACTCCCAGAGGTACCGACGCAAGCGAACGAGCGGGTTGCGCACTTCGGCTTTGATTATCTGCAGGCGGGTACGCAGGGAGTACTCGGTCACGAACACGGGGTGCTTGCCCCGTGACAGGCACCACTGTGGCAGGCCGGAAAGGCGACTGTCGCCACCAAGCATTACCACGGTAGCGTCGTCAAGCGCCATGCAAACTTCCTGGTTCAGGAAGGAGGCGCAGCGCACGCCGAAGGGCAGCCCTGCCAACTCGAACTCGGCATCGTCGAGGTTGCCGGTGGAGCTACCGGTATGCGGGTGCATTACGGCCACAACCGGGCCGTTCCACTGCGCGGCATACTGCGCCATGCCTTCAACGAACTTCTGCGTCAGCAGCACCCTGCCAGGCGCTGTAACGCGCACCGGCAGGGAAGGGACGACCGCAAGAATTGTCATTCCTCAGGTGCTAGTTGATGGTTGGCCAGCAATGATCGAGACAATGCGTTCCTGTTCATCAGCCTGCAAATCGGGAAACAGCGGCAGACACAAGATGCGCTGCGCAATGTCGTGGGCTATCGGCAGTTTCGTGGCCGTCGCTGAGGGTAGCTGGCTGTACATCGGCAGGTCGGAAATCAGCGGGTAGAAATACCGCCGTGCATAGATCCCATGGCCACGGAGGCGCTCATACAGTTGGTCTCGGGAGTAGCCGGCATTGGTTGTCACCAGCAGTGGAAAATTGTAGTGATTGAGGCTCTGATCGGTTGGTGATTGCAGGCAGCTCACACCTGGCACATCGGCAAGCAGCCGACGGTAGCGCGCATCCGCCGCACCCCGGCGCGCAATGCAATCGTCGATGTGCTGGAGTTGCAACAGTCCCAGCGCAGCACTGAACTCGTTCATCTTGGCGTTCATGCCCACACTGGTGATGGTGACTTCATCAACGATGCCGAAATTGCGCATTTGGTCAATGCCCTGCTTCATCTTGATGTCACCGCAAACCACGGCACCGCCCTCGAAGGTATTGAACACCTTGGTTGCATGGAAACTCAGTACTGACATGTCACCGTGGCGAAGTATGCTGCCACCCGCGTCCTGAATGCCAAAGGCATGGGCAGCGTCGTAGATAACCCGAAGGCTATGGTCGCGGGCCAGTGCGTCAATGGCTAACGTATCGCAGGCCCGGCCGAAAACATGCACGGGCATGATGGCGCAAGTCTGAGGTGTAATGGCCGCTGCAACAGCAGCCGGATCCAGGTTGAGAGATTGCGCATCGATGTCGACGAACACCGGCTCCAGTCCGGCCAGTGCGACGGCATGACTGGTGCCGACAAAGCTGAATGGCGTGGTGATGACTTCGCCCTGCAACTTGCATTGCTTGAGTGCCAGAAGCAGCCCCAGCGTGGCGTTGGCGACAAGGCACAGGTGCTCAACACCCAGATAGTGGCCCAGTGCCGTCTCAAACCGGCGATGATAGGGCCCGTCATTGCTGACGATCCGGCTGCTCCAGATGTCTTCGAGCAGCGGCAGAAAATCCTGCAGCGGGGGCAGCGAGGGTCGCGTGACATACAGCGGACGACCATCAGCCACGTACTGCTACCTTGGTGGTCATTAGGGTGGGGCGGCGGATTCAACGGTCGGCTCAGGGAACGCTGGTCGAACCAGATCTAGGCTCGGAGGCGCGACATTCCCAAATGTCACTCGTTGTCCTTCTTCGTTTGGTGCATCTTCGGACCCCTCGATTCAAACTCGCTCACTGCGGATATTGAAGTGTACGACTAGCGGAGAACAAAGAAGACTCTCCTTTGCTCAAACTGACAGTGCGATAGCGGCCGTTGCGCCGGCTTTTGCTCTGCGTTACATAATAGGCCGGGTCCGCACGATGATTCTGGCAGGGTCATCAGTCGCCTAGGCCCTACTTGTACTCGATCAGCGTTGCCTGTTGTCCACTGAGTTGGCGCTTCAGACAAAGTAACTGACCATAGAACTCGGGCCATTTGCCGAGTAATAGAAACAGAGCGTAACGACCTGCCGGTACCTCAGGTGCGCTACTGCGCGCCTGTTGCATGCAGCGGATGAACTGCAGTGGATAAGTGAGTAGCAGCGCTAGCATCCAGGGTGATACGGTGAGTGCACCGAGCAATGCAGCCAGCGGCAATGCTGCCGCCCAGAAAATAATCCGCAGGTTCTCGCGCCGGCAATAGCCATTGCCGTCGTGCCGATGCAGTAGTGCGCCGGCGGCATAGGCATATCCGGCGCGCGATGAGCGCCGCAGCCATTGCCCGAAACCGGTCATAGCGGCATCGTGATGGGTCATCAACCGGTCAACGCGGCGGATTGTCCAGCCCTGCTGGCGCAGGCGATAGCACAGTTCAGGCTCTTCGCCGGCGATCAGTGTTGGATTGAAGCCTTGGCTGTCTTGGAATGTCTGTGCCCGAACCATGAAGTCGCCACCGCAAGCCTCGACCTCGCCCACTGGCGTGTTCCATTCAATGTCGCATAGCTGGTTGTAAAGGGACTGCTCGGGGTGAATTTCCTTGCGGCGACCGCAGACCAACGCATCACGGGGATGACTTTGGAGGTGTTCTCGGGCGAAATCGAGCCAGCCGGCCGCAACCTGACAGTCGCCGTCCACAAACTGGATACACTGCAGCTCGGGGTGCAGCCCAGTCAGATACTCGAAACCGGCGTTGCGTGCGCGTCCGGCGGTGAAGGGGCGGTCCAGCGGCAGGCGGACTACTCTGGCACCGAATCGCTCCGCTGCCTCGATGCTGCCATCCGTGGACCCCGAATCGACATACACTACCGGAAGCTCGGACTGCTCCAGGCTGCTGAGGCACGTTATCAGTCGCGCACCTTCATTGCGGCCGATGATGACGATTCCCGTGTCGCGCAGGGTGGTCATCTTACGTCGTCCCTGGGCTGTCCGGATTGCACCGCATGGCTGCAGTAGCAGGGCCTGAGGCTGATTGCGTGAGGTCGGTAACTGTCGAGAATCTGACTATGGCGCATAGCGACAACAATTATTGAAAAACGATGCGCTCTGAATTGCTATCGTTCCGGTTTGGGACCCACTTGGATGGCGCTGCAGGCATCGCCACCAGCAAGTATCACAGCTGACCTGAGACCTATGGTAGCAAAAAAAGTCGTCATGATTACCGGCATTGGCAGCGGGCTTGGTCGGGCGTTGGTGGAAGCATTTCTGCGCCAGGGTTGCCGGGTTGCCGGCGTTGCGCGGCGCGAGGCAAGCCTCCACGAAGTTCAGGCCAGTGCGGATCCGGCAGTATTTTCTGGTCATCTGGCCGATGTGGCCCGCGTAGCAGAACTGGAAGTCGCGACTGAGGCCATTTTGGCACGCTACGGCGCCATCGACATTCTGTTCAACAACGCGGCGGTGTATCCCCGGCAGAGCTTTCTCGATGAGTCGGCGGCAGACTGGGCGCGTGCCATTGATGTAAACGTCAACGGTGTTGCCAATGGCTGTAAAGTGGTATTGCCGCACATGATCGCCGCAGGCTATGGCCGCATCTACAATGTCGGCAGCTTTGCGGATCTGGCGCCGATTGCCAACAGTGCAGCTTATGCAGCCAGCAAGGGGGCAGTACGCGCACTCACCAAGGCTATCGCGGCCGATCTACGCGAACTGCCAGCCGATATCGAAGTCCACGAGTGGATACCCGGACACCTGAAGACCCGTATGAGTGATTTTACCGGTCTGGAGCCGGCTGTGGCAGCAGGTTGGGCCGTGCAGCTCGCCAGCGTGCCGCACGCGCGGACCCGCAATTGCATTTTTGAAAACGACCGGGAGTGGTTGCCTCCCAAGGGGCTGAAGCAGCGCATCAAGGACAAGATCCGGGCCGTCGCAGGTCTGGACCGTTGATACCTCGAGCCGTGTCGCAGGCCATCGAGTTGGCAGATCCGGAGCATAGGCACTGCCTCCGCCTCAGGCCATGGAGAACTTTGCCGTGAGCCTTACCGCGGCTGAATGTTCCGCGACCCTGTGGGATGCCATTGTGGTCGGCACCGGTATGGGTGGGGCGACCACTGGTTACGAATTGGCACGCCAGGGCTGGCGAGTTCTCTTTATAGAGAAGGGGCCATTTCTGCACGGCGGGTTTGCAGCTGCGCCGCCGGGCATATCGCAGGCAGTGGTGGCTCCGGCTGCGACACCGGAGAGGGAGCAGCCGGATTCAGCCGTGGCCCCGCTACTGGCCGAGGGCCACTGGCCGCATCGCGTCCGCGCGCGCACCAATTTTGGGACGCTCAATTTTCGCGTCCCGACAGGCTGCGTCTCCGGTGGTTCCAGCGCATTCTACGCGGCGGCACTGGAGCGTTTCTCCCCGGCGGACTTCAGCCCCCGAGCCAATTTTCCGGGGGCTGTCGATTCCACCTTGCCCGAGTATTGGCCGGTTAGCTACCAGGAACTCGCGCCCTTCTATACTCGTGCCGAGCAGTTGTTTCGCGTCCGTGGGACGCCTGATCCCTTGTATCCGGATGAGGCTGCGAAATTACTCGACCCCCCGGGCCTGAGTCCGCGCGATGAGCAGCTGCTGGTGGACTTTCAAGGCTGTGGCTTGCACCCGTATCGGGTTCATGTGGGTTGTGAGTTTCTTGCCGGCTGCGACGGCTGCCCCAACGGGCCCTGTGAGCGCGGCTGCAAGCGCGATGCGGCCTGGACATGCCTGATGCCGGCACTGAGCCGCTACGATGCGGTGATCTTTCCTGATTGCGAAGTAGTGCGACTGGACGCCTCGGCTACCACAGTTGACAAGGTCATTTGCCGTCAGGGTGACCGCGAATGGCACATCCGGGGCCGCATGGTCGTGCTGGCCGCGGGGGCATTTGCAACCCCGGTGCTGCTGCTACGTTCGCGCTCTCCAGCGTGGCCCACAGGTATCGGCAACCAGGCCGATCTCGTGGGTCGGAACCTGATGTTTCACGGTGGCGACTTCATAGCTGTCAGTTCGAGTGTCGTACTTGACGGTGATGGTGCGCAGAAGACGCTGGCTACCAATGATTTCTACCACACCGATGGTCACAAGCTGGGCACCTTCCAGACGCTGGGCGTGCGCCTGGAGCTGGGGCAGATCATGCAGTACCTGCGCGAAACAGCCGAGTCCAGCACGGCCTGGTGGAAGTGGCTGCTGAGTCCGCGACCGGTCTGGTGGCGCAAGCTCACCAGCCCATTCATCCGCCTCGCCGCCATGCTCTACGTCTATCTATATGGATTTCGCAATGCCTCGGTGTGGGTGAGCATCATTGAGGATTTGCCCTACCGGGAGAATCGCGTGTATGTCGATCCTGACAGTGACCGGAACATCGTAATCGACTACCGCTACTCCGATGAGCTCAGCGCCCGCGTGTCCCGGTTCCGTAGTTGTCTGCGCCAGGCACTGGGCAGAGACCGCTTGATGATCCTGTCCCTCGACAGAAAGATCGACTACCCGCATGTTTCGGGCACCTGCCGCTTTGGCGACGACCCTGCCACCAGTGTGCTTGACCCCAACAACAGGGTTCACGGCATGACGAACCTTTACGTAGTGGATGCGTCGTTCTTCCCGTCCAGTAGCGGTACCAATCCTAGTCTGACCATTGCGGCCAATGCGTTGCGGGTGGCTGGTGACATTCATCAAGTCCTGAGTCGTGCCAGCGCTGGCTCCTCTGGGTCCTCTGCATCTACCGCGACTCAGTGACCCGACTTCCGCTCCAGATCGCGCGCATCCAGGCGCTGTTGCATCGCTTGCTGGGCACCGGCAATGGCTCACTGCGGGCCCGTGCGATTCAGGGCGGTGGCGTCCTGATCATCGGTGATCTCTATTCCAATGTCGTGCGGCTGGGTGCCAACCTGGTTATGACCCGGCTGCTGTTTCCAGAAGCCTTCGGCTTGATGCTGAT
>CAYOXI010000006.1:45005-62068 GCA_964407855.1 uncultured Chromatiaceae bacterium | reverse complement strand
GCTGAAACCCGCTTCAGCATCGAGACCAGCGCCGAGCCACAACTGCTGGCGGTGGACCCTGAGTTTGACCTGTTCCGGGTGCTCGATGCCCGCGAAACGGCGCCGTCCATCGGCCAGCTTTTCGGCGCCACGAAGGTGACTGCCGTGCTGCCGTCGGCCTCCCCCGCCGAGGCGAAGGCCTGGCGGGACATGCTCTATGCCTGGCAGAGCCCGTCGCGGGAAGTCGCGATTGTCACGGACGAGGAACTCACAGAGCTGCCGGCAGACCGCGCCGTCTGGCTGCTCGGACGGCAGAACAGGCTTGCGCCACGGTGGTTTGCCTCGGAGCCGTCGCTCGGTCTCGCCGTGGGCAAGTCCGGCATCAGCATCGATGGCAGCGAACTGCCTTTTGCCAATCACTCTCACGTGCTCACCCGCCGGCATCCCGCCGAACCGAAGCTCGCCGTCGCCTGGATTGCCGCCGATCCGGTCGAGGCCGTGACCGGCATCGTGCGCAAGCTGCCCCACTACGGCAAGTATTCCTGGCTGGGCTTCGAGGGCCCGGAGGCCACCAACGTGGCCAAGGGTGAATGGGCCGCGACGGATTCACCGCTGCTGGTCAATCTCGCCCGCAAGGGCGAGCCCGCGGTGTTGCCGGACCTGCCCCGCCGGGCACCCCTGGCGGCGCCGCCACCGGTGTTCTCTGCCGCCCGACTGATCGAGCACGTGCAATTTCTCGCCGCGCCGGAACAGGAAGGCCGGGGCTTCGGCACGGCCGGTCTTGATGCGGCGGCTGACTACATTCGCGACCAGTTCATCGCGGCCGGCCTGCAGCCCGGTGGCGACGATGGCACCTGGTTCCAGTCCTTCACGGCCACCGGCGGTCGCGAGCAGAAGGAGCGGACCCTGCGCAACGTGGTCGGCGTGCTGCCGGGCGCGAACCCGGACTACCGGGACCAGGCCGCGCTGCTCACCGCCCACTACGATCATCTGGGATTTGGCTGGCCCGGTGGGCGGGCCGATGCCATCGGCCAGCTGCATCCGGGTGCCGACGACAACGCCAGCGGCGTGGCCGTGATGCTGGAGATTGCGCACCAGATGGCGTCGGCTGCACCGCCGCCCCGCACCGTGGTGTTCGTCGCCTTCAGCGGTGAGGAAGCGGGCCTGATGGGATCCCGGCACTTCGTCAAGGCTGCGGGGCCCGTGCCGGTCACTGGCATCTATGGTGTGATCAACCTGGACACGGTCGGTCAGCTGGGCGAGCAGCCCCTGTCCATCCTCGCCTCCGAAAGCGCGCGGGAGTGGCCCTTCGTCTTCAGTGGCATCACTGCCGTGTCGAGCGTACCGACGCGCAGCGTGCCCGGCGCCAGCCAGTCCTCCGACCAGCAGAGCTTCATCGATGCCGGCATCCCCGGCGTACAGCTCTTCACGGCGGCCACGCTGGACTATCACCGCCCTTCGGACACGGCCGACAAGGTAGATGCTGCCGGGCTCTCGAAAGTGGCCACGGTCGCCCGCGAAGCCGTCGGCTACCTGTCCTCCACCGACAAGCGCCTCACCGTGACCGGCGCCGGGGCAGGCGCGGCCGCGAATGCGGGACCCGGGACGGGACCATCGCGGCGCGTGTCGCTGGGTGCCATACCCGATTTTGCCTTCCAGGGAACCGGCCTCCGGCTCGAGGGCGTGGTGCCGGACTCGCCGGCGTCGCGGGTCGGGATGAAGGCCGGTGACGTGATTACCAGTATGGGCGGCGAGCCGGTCAAGGACCTGGGCAGTTTCAACGCCGTGCTCCGGACCTTCCAGCCCGGGGACCGGGTGCCGGTCGCCTGGACCAGCGGCGAGCAGGCCAAAGAAGCTGAGGTCGAGCTCACCGCCCGCTAGGCAGCGGGCAGCGCTTCCGGCGGGTCCGGCGGGAACTCGATCACCACATCCCCGTTGAGGGCCCGCAGCAGTTCCGCATCGCGGCCGTAGACGTCCGGCAGGAAGCGCACGTTGCCGTCGGGATCGAGGTCGGCCGTCCAGTAGAGGATCAGCACCGGCCAGGGCTTCGGCAGCCGCACCGTCTGCGTTGCACCCTTCGCGATCGCGGCTTCGAGGCTCTGGCGGTTCCAGCGCGCGGGATCGGCCAGTACGATCTCGGCCAGCGACAGCGGATCCTCGACCCGGATGCAGCCGGAACTGAAGCTGCGCTCCGCGCTCGCGAAGAGTCCCTTGGCTGGCGTGTCGTGCAGGAACACGGCGTGCGGGTTCGGGAACATGAACTTGATGCGTCCGAGCGCGTTCTTCGGCCCCGGGCCCTGGCGGAATGTGTAGGGCGGACGGCCACCGACCGCCGCCCAGTCAATGGTGGCCGGATCGACGACCCGGCCTTGCCGGTCGAGGACGCTGATGTTCTCGCGCGCGAGATACGACGGATCGCGCCTCACCCTCGGCAGGACGTCTTCGCGCAGAATTGTCGGCGGCACCGTCCAGGTGGGATTGAGGTCCAGGTAGGTCATTGACCCCCGGAATACCGGCGTCTTCCGGTAACTGGTACCGACGACGGCCCGCCGCCACCAGAACGGCCGGCCATCCCGGGCCGCGTAGACCTGGTAACCGGCGATGTTCACCACGATCACCTCGCCGGCGGATTCCTCGACCACCCAGCGGGCGCGCTCGAGCGAAAGCCGGAGCTGATCAATCCGCGCCTCCACCGGCACATTCATCGCCGCCAGCGATTTTGCGCCGAGCACGCCGTCGGCAGCGAGACCGTGGCGGGCCTGGAATCGACCGACGGCGGCGGTCAGTTCCTCGTCGTAGACGAGCCCGTTATCGGGCTCTGCTCCCGGTGGCAGCGACGGCAGGTCGCCCATGATCGCGAGCTGCCGGCGGAGCAGCGGCACCCGCGCATCCTCGTCACCCGGGCGCAGCGTGGGTCCCTCCGGCAGGGATTCCCAGCCGCCTTGGGCGCCAATGACCCGATAGGCAGCGAGCGTGTCCTGCAGCAAACGATACAGGGGGGCCCGGTCGAGCCATTCGCCCAGAAAGCCCTCCAGAGTGGGCGCCGCGACGGCCGCCGTCAGCGCAGTGAGCGGCTCCTCCCCTGGCCGGAACTGGCGGCTGAAATTCCAGGTGGGCTCCATCCGGGCCGGGTTCACCTTGCCAAAGCGCTGGTGATAACCGAAGCGGATCAGGCTCTCCGTCAGCGCGATGTCGTAAGCGGCCCTGAGCCTTGCATCGTCGCTGGCCCGCACCCGGGTGCGAAGCTCGATGAGCTGGGGCAGGTTGTAGTCGCGGGGATCCAGGCCGTGACGCTCTGCGGTGGCCAGCAGGTCCAGCAGCTCGTCCACCCGCCGGCGCAGGGTCCAGACCGGTGTGTAATCCCGCGCTGCGTAGAAATCCGGCAACAGACCGCCGGTGGCGATGGCGAGCCCCTGCAGATACAGACCACCGCTCGCACGCAGCTGGCCGACCTGCTCCACCAGGGCCTGCTGCACGGCAGAAGGTGCGGGCGCGGCTGCGGCAGACTGTGCGCTAACGAGCACGGCCAGCAGCAATAGCAGCGTCACTGGGATGCGGTGGCGGTGCGGGTCTGATTGCATGGCGGGACTGGCCTGGCGTGGCGCGAAGACGCCAGTGCGGCATTCTGCCGCAGTTTCGGCACCTCGCGGTTGCCAGTGTGCGATTCGTTTTGTAAGAATGCAGCGCATGCCCTGCCCGTCCACCCGACGTCGTTTCGTCAGCGCCCTGTGCCTCATGCCGGCCATCGCCGCCTGGCCGGGGCTGGTGACCGCGGCGCCGGCAGCACCCCGCCGGCTCGCCTTCTATCACACCCACACGGCCGAGAAACTCGAAGTGGTGTACCGTGAGGACGGTCGCTATCTGGACGATGCCCTGGCGGAAGTCAATCACTACCTGCGGGATTTCCGTACCGGCGATACCCACCCGATCGATCCGGTATTGCTCGACACGCTGAGTGACATCCAGGCGCTGACCGGCCGTACCGGGCGTTTCGAGGTGATTTCCGCCTTCCGCTCGCCCCGGACCAACGCGATGCTGGCCGGCAAGAACGGCGGCGTGGCGGATCGCAGCCTGCATATCCAGGGTCAGGCCATCGACGTGCGGCTGCCGGGACTGGACACGGCGGACCTGCGCCGGGCCGCGCTGGAGATTGGTGCCGGCGGCGTCGGGTACTACCCCGCCTCGGATTTCGTGCACCTGGACACGGGCCGCGTCCGCAGCTGGTAGGCCTGACGCTTCAGCGGCGGGGTTGCAATTCCTTCAGATTGACTGGTGGCGCGGTCACCGGGAACTCCTGGCCAGACGACGGCGTGACGGGCTCCCCGCCCGCCACCGCGCTGCAGGCCTCATCGAAGTGATGCAGGGCCCGGGTAAACATGGCGTAGCGGGCGTCTGACGGTCCCAGGTTCACCAGCAGGGTGACGCACCGGATGATGCTGTCGGCGGCCTCGGCCACCGACGGAGGGGCGCCGCGCAGCAGATCGCTATAGGCATCCCGGATCCGGTACAGCATCCCGTAGCTGCCGTGCCCGTCCGTCACCGCCGTGTTCACAACTTCGGTGACGTGCAGCCGGAAGCTCGCGTACACCCGGCGGCGTTCTTCCTGCCGCTGGTGGCCGGCGGGGTCCCGCCGTGACGGGTCGCCGGGCTGCGCCCCGGCGCCAGGACTCTGCTGGTGATGCCAGTGCCGGCCCAGGAAATCGGATACCCGGGCCAGGCAATAACCGAGCAGGACCAGCAAGAATGCCGTCAGGGATGCGGGCAGATCCATAGCAACAGCAGACTCACACCTCAACGGCTGAAGAGTCGGCCCAACCGGGCAAAAGTTGAGAGATCTGGGTCACAACCGGCGCGGCTGACCGGTCTCAGGGCAGGGCTGCTGCTTCCTCGTCGCAGCGCCGTATCTCGGCCCGCAGGTCGAGGGCTGCCCGGGCATCAGCCGTCAGGCCGAGTTCGCCCTGCTCGTAGGCGACCGCCATGCGTTCCAGCGCCAGCCGGTGACGCCCCAGAGCTGCCTGCTCATACCAGTACCGCGCGACCTCCGGATCATTGGGCAGCTCTAGTCCCAGCTCAGCCTGCCAGCCCAGCCAGTACTGTGCTTCGGACACGCCCTGCGCGGCAGCCGACCGGATCAGGGGAATTGCCTCGTCAGGCTTCCAGACACCGGCAAGACCCAGGGAAAACAGGGCCAGCTGATAGGTGGCATCGGGATCGCCGTCCCGGGACTCCCGTTCGCAGTTCTCCCGGACGGATGCCACGACCTCAGCCGGTGGACTGGCCTGCAACAGGAGGGGACGCAGGAGCGTGCGGCACTCACCCGCCGAGGCCGGGGCCGGCAGGAGCAGGCACAACAGCAGCGATGCGCAGCTGCGGGGCAGTCTCACGGGCGCGCTCCCTGGCCCTCGCTAGCGCCACTCCTTCTCGGCCGGCAGCGTCCAGCCGGTGGGCGCCGGCGTCGTGGCCGGGACGCCCTTGAAGTTCTCCGGCCCGATGTTCAGGGAGGAGATATCCATCACATGGGTGTACAGGTCGGACATGAAGCGCTGGCCCTGGCTGCGGGTGAACAGCAGCTTCTTGCCATCCGGGCTGATGGACGGGAAGCCATCGAAGGACGGGTTCCAGGTCAGGCGCCGTGGCTCGCCACCGTTCAGATCACCCAGGTAGACATCCCAGTTGCCGTCGACGATGCGCACAAACGCGTAGTGCCGGCCATCCGGCGCCGGGAACGGGGCCCAGTTCATGTCGTTGGTGAAAGTCCGGGGCGTTACCTGCGAGCCGTCCTTCTTCATCGTGAAGACCGTCATCGGCGTCTGGTTGCGCTGGCCCGTTTCCGCGCGGATGCGCTTCAGTTCGCGCGTGACGCTCTTCTGCCAGGCGCGGTACATGATGGTTTCGCCGTCGGCCATGAAGAAGGGCGCCCCTTCCTGCCAGTCGGGCGTGAAGGTGAGCTGCTGCTCATCGCTGCCGTCAATCCGCATGCGCCAGAGGTCCATGTTGCCGTTGATCTGGCGGCCAAACACCACCCATTGGCCATCCGGCGATACGGACACCTCGGCGTCGTAGTACTCGTTGTCCGTCAGCCGCTTGATCTTGCGGCCCTTGAGATCCGAGGTGTAAAGCTCGGCACCCTGCGGATACTCATCGTCATCCGACCAGTTGCCCACCGGCATGTCCAGATTGTCCCGCGTGGAGGTCCAGATGATCCGCTTCATGCCGGGCAGGATCCAGGAACACGCATCCTGTCCCTTGTCGTTCACCCGCCAGGCTTTCTTGCCGTCATCGGTGAAGATCCAGGTCAGCGCGCCGCCGGCAGACTTCTCGTCCTGGGCGGCCCGCGCCTTGGGATCCTGGGTCTGCGCGATGATGTGGTAGCTGTCCGGGGCGTAGTAGGCCTCGGCTGACTCCGGGACATCGGGGATGATGCGGATCGGCAGCTCCTTTGCGGCCCAGTCGGTGGGGGCGCTGGCCGCGGGCCGGGCGTCGTGACCACCCGCATTGGCAGTGAGTGCCGCGAGGCTGGTAGCCAGCAGGGCAAAAAGCAGTTTGCTCATGGATCCTCCGGGGAATACGGACAGCTTCTTGTAGAATTCCAGTCCCGCCAAGCGGTGGCAGCGGGATATGTCAGGCTAACATATGCATAGATTTCCGGGGACTATCCGGCCACCGCCACTTTGTCACCAGTTGGTCAACACCCAGCAACCAGGCGTCGCGATAACTTTTTTGGTCGAATCACAGCACAGGACACGCCAATGCCCCGAGCACCACTGATCAGTCGCCGTCAACTCATCGGGAGCATGGCGGCCGTGCCCGTCGTCACTGCCCTCGCCGGCGGCATGACGCCGTTACGCGCCCGGAACCGCAGCTCGGTCATCGTCATCGGCGCGGGCCTGTCCGGCCTCAATGCCGCCCTGCTGCTCGAGGAGCAGGGCGTCGACGTGCAGGTACTGGAGGGCCGGCAGCGGGTCGGCGGCCGGCTGCTTTCCCACCGCGATATCCCGGGCAATCCGGAATCCGGCGGGACGTCCTTCAGCCCCGGCTATGCGCGACTGATGGATGCCTGCCAGAAATTCAAGGTCGGGCTCATTGATGTGTCACCGGTCGTGCCCTTCTTCAACGACCGCGAACTCGTGCTGGACGGGAAGCTGATCACCGCGGAGCAGTGGCCCACGCACCCCCGCAATCCCTTCCCCGAGGGCATGCGCGAGCTGAAGCCCTGGACCTACCTGAACCCGATCATCGGCAAGAACAACCCGCTGAAGAACGCCGACTCCTGGCTGGATCCGGCCAACGCAAAGTACGACGTATCCCTGCACCAGTGGCTGCGCGGACTCGGGGTCTCGGAGGAGACCATCGAGCTGTGCTGGAACAACAACCCGAACCACGGCACGACGGCCCACGACGTGTCCGCGATGATGGTGCTGTTCAGCGTGACGTTTGCGATGATCCAGGCCCAGCTGGGCGGACGGATATTCGGCCACACCGCCGTCGGCGGTAACCAGGCCATCGCCGAGGCCATGGCGGGCGGCCTGAAGAAGCCCATCCTGTTTGGCCAGGACGTGACCGGCATGCGCACCGGCGACCAGGGCGCGGAGGTGCACTGCGCCGACGGCACCGTTCACAAGGCCGACCACGTGATCTGCTCCATGCCGATGACCGTGCTGCGGCGGGTCAAGGTGGACCCGCTGATCACCGGCGCACAGGGCTTGGCGATCAACACGCTCCCCTCGCAGCCGGTGAACATGCTGCATCTGGTGGCAACCAAACCGTTCTGGGAAGACGACGGGCGCAATCCCAATATTTTCAGTGACGGGCTCGCCGGCATGGTCATGCCGGAACGCAAGGGCAAGACGCCCCGGGAGATCACCAGCCTGACGATCTGGATCCGCGGCCGCCACGCCGTGTGGATGGACACCCTGGAACGGCAGGACGCCATCGATGCGGTGATGCGTGATTTCTACCGCATCAGGCCGGCCGCCAAAGGCAAGGTGGAGGTCCGGGCCTACCATTCCTGGTTCCGGGATCCCTTCTCGGCGGGGGACTGGGCCGTCTGGGCACCGGGCCAGGTCACGGCCTTTGGCCGGGAGGTGGGCAAGGCCCATGGCCGCATCCACTTCTGTGGCGAGCACACGGCGGTGTCGAACCGGGGCATGGAAGGCGCGATGGAATCCGGCGAGCGGGCGGCCTTCGAAGTGCTGGGACTCGTCTAGCTCATGGCCGGCTTGTTCCGTCCCTTCCGGGCACTCCGCCCGGCACCCGGTCAGGCGGCGGCGGTGGCCGCGCCACCCTACGATGTGCTGAACACGGCGGAGGCCCGGCAGCGGGCGGCAGGCCGGCCCGCGAGTTTCCTGCACATCTCCAAGCCGGAAATTGACCTGCCGCCAGACACGGATCCCTATGCCCCGGAAGTCTACGCGCGGGGTGCTACGAACCTGCGGGATCTGATCTCGCAGGGCGTGCTGGTGCGGGATGTGGAACCCCACTACTACGTCTACCGCCTGCGCATGGGCCACCACGTGCAGACCGGCATCGCCGGCGTGGGCAGCGTGGCCGAATACGACCGCAACCGGATCCGCAAACACGAGTTCACCCGGCCGGACAAGGAAGACGACCGGGTCCGGCAGATCACCGCCCTCAATGCCCAGACCGGACCCGTGCTGCTCGCCTACCGCAGTGACGGCGAGTTGCGTCAGATCATCGCGGACGCGGCCGCCGGCGTGCCCGACTACGATCTCGTCGCCGATGATGGCATCGGTCACACCCTGTGGGTGATCCGGGATCCGGCGCGGATTGAGGCCATCGCCGCGCGCTTCTCGGCGATGGCGGCCCTGTACATTGCCGACGGACACCATCGCTCGGCAGCTGCCTCGCGCGTGGCGGCAGCCCGCCACAAGGCGCAGGCCGGCGGTGCAGCTGAGACGGCTGCCAGCTATTTCCTGGCCGTGGCTTTCCCCCACGATGAAATGCAGATCCTGGACTACAACCGGGTCATCAGGGACCTGCAGGGCCATAGCCCCGCCGGCCTGCTGGCTGCAGTCGGTGCCCGCTTTCAGGTGACGCCGGTGGCGGGCCAGGCCCGCCCCGCACATCCCGGGCAGTTCGGCATGTATCTGCCTGGCCAGTGGTACCAGCTGGACATTCATCCCGCGCTGGTCAGCACCGACCCGGTGGCCAGCCTCGATGTGAGCCTGCTGCAGGATCAGCTGCTCGCCCCGCTGCTCGGCATCGGCGACCCGCGTCGCGACAAGCGCATCGACTTCGTCGGTGGAATCCGCGGTCTTGAAGAACTGGAGCGCCGGGTGGACAGCGGCGAGATGGCCGTGGCCTTCGCGCTGTATCCCACCGGCCTCGAGGCCCTGATGGCGGTGGCCGACGCCAACCAGGTGATGCCACCGAAATCCACCTGGTTCGAGCCGAAGCTGGCCGACGGCCTGCTCTCGCATGTGCTTGACTAGAGGTATTTCTCCATTGGGAACAGCCGGTAGAACCAGGACTTGAGGCGTTTGTCGAAGCCGGTATCCGGTTCCCGCGCGACGACCACCTCCTGCCCTTCCCCGGTCACCCAGATCAGCTCACCCTTCTCGCCCCGCCGGACCTGCCAGCTGCTGTCCGGCGCCATGAGTTCCTCCATCGAAGCGGCCACCCGGGTGGCCAGCGCGGCACTGTCGACGATCAGCGCCGTCTCCGAATTCAGGTAAGCAGACCGCAGATTGAAGTTGAAGGAGCCCACGTAGACAACCCGCCGGTCCACGACGAAGGACTTGGAGTGGAGGCTGAAAGCTGCGGCCGGCGCGCAGCCGCTGGTGCGGCTGATCAGCCGTTGGCAGGCGGCCGCATCGGGCCGCAGCTCGAAAAGTTCGATGCCACTGTCCACCTTGGCGGCCCGCCGACGGGCATAGCCCGAATGATTCGCGACCAGGTCATTGGAGGCCAGCGAATTGGTCAGGGCCCGAAGCCGCACGCCCGAAGCCGTCAGCCGCCGGGCCTCCGCCAGGCTCTCGTCGCCCAGGATCAGGTAGGCAGACTCCACGAGGATTTCGTGCCGGGCGCCAGCGACGAGTTCCCGCAGCGCGAGCGCCACGGGTTGCTGGCGGTCGGCGTCTGCCAGCTCATCGGCGCGAGGCGGTGGATCAGACACCAGCCGGGCCGGCGCCCAGATCAGCGCCGGCAGCACCTGGTCCCGGCTGTGCAGGGCGATGTCCCGGGGCGGGGCGTAGCCGCGGCGGCCAACCTCGTCCAGCGCAGCTGCCAGCAGACCCGGGATCGCGGCCGGAGACAGGGGCTCGGCATCGTCCGCCCCGGGCAGCCGCTCGGCTGGCACCGACCAGGGGCTGTCCCAGAAGGCCTCGAAGGACGCCGCGATGTCCGGTACCACGGGCCCGACTACCAGCAGGTCCCGGTCCCGGAAGTTCATCTCCGGACTCAGGTCGAAGTACTCGTCGCCGATGTTGCGCCCGCCGATGATGGACACGGCACCATCCACGGTGAAGGACTTGTTGTGCATGCGTCGGTTCAGGCGACTGAAATCCTGGAGGAAGTTCAGCAGCCGGAGCACACCGCCGCGCGCCGTGGTGGGGTTGTAGACGCGGATTGCCACCTGCGGATGCGCCGCAAGGGCGGCGAGGGTGGCGTCCCGCCCGGCCACGTTGACGTCGTCGAGCAGGATCCGGACCCGTACGCCGCGCTCGGCAGCGGCCAGCAGCCGAGACCCGAGGTAGCGGCCGGAGGCATCGGCATTCCAGATGTAGTACTGGGCATCGATGCTGTGGCGGGCAGCGGCGATCAGCGCGTCCCGCTCCCGGAGCGCCTCGGCACCGGTGTCCAGCAGGAGTACGCCGGTGTCGCCGGGATGGGCCGCCGCGAGGGTCGCCGCGCGTTCCGCGATCGTCTCACCGGGCGGTATGGCGGTGATGACGTCCTGCGTTCCGGCGCCGAGCTGCAACGTCAGGCCCGTGATCGTCATCGCCAGCCACCTCACAGGATCACGGGCCGGTTGGACAGCTCGTTCGGGTTGTCGCCGTCGGCCGGGAAATGCCGGGCCGCGTGCTCCCCGATTGCCCGCAGTACGGCGAGGGTTCCGTCGGCAAAACGCCCGGCCCGGAAGTCCTGCTCAAGAGCTTGTGTCAGCACTGCCCACTCATCACCGCTGACGCGCCCGGCAAATCCGCGGTCCGCGACGATCTCGATGCTGTGCTCGGCCAGCAGGATATACAGCAGCACGCCATTGTTTCCGGCCGTGTCCCAGACTCCCAGCCGCGCGAAGACATCCAGGGCCCGGTCCCGGGCACTTCGGCCGCGCAGCAGGTAGCGAAGGGGTAGCCCGGTCTCGATCGCGCAGCGGATCTCCGCCCGATGGCGGGTTTCGGATGCTGCAATGGCCTCGTCAATGGCCGCCAGGGTTGCCGCTGGAAAGCGCATGCGCAGGACCAGATGGGTGGTCAGCAGGTGCCGGAGCCAGCGTCCCATTACACGATCACCATCGCATCACCACCGGCCCGAGGAGCCGCCCCCGCCAAAACCACCGCCGCCACCCCGGAAGCCGCCACCCCCGCCGAAGCCGCCACTGCGTCCGCCACGGCTGCTGCCCCGGGGATGACTGGCCCAGCCCCCGCCGCCACGGCCGCCGGCAGTAAGGCCGATGAAAAAGCCGAGGAAGGCCATGAGCAGGGCGATGCCGACGACACCCACCGTGAGCCAGGCAGCCCCACCCGCCAGCAGTCCGGTCAGGGTGGCCCCGGGAAGTTGCCCGAGCAGGCGATGGAGAATGCCGCCGGTGATCAGCGCGAAGATGAAGATGCCGGGAAAAAGCTCGGCCAGTGCGTCGGATCCGCCCGCACTGCCGGCCGGGGGCGCGGGCAAGGGCTCTCCGTCCACGAGCGCGACCAGCCGGCCAATGCCCGCATCAATGCCGCCCGCAAAGTCGCCCCGGCGAAAGGCCGGCAGGATGTACTCCTGGATCACGCGGTTGGCGGTGGCGTCGGGAATGGCGCCCTCGAGCCCGTAGCCCACCTCGATGCGCACGGCCCGATCGTCGAGGGCGGCGATCAGCAGCAGGCCATCATCCACGCCCCGGCGACCGAGCTGCCAGGCCTCGACGACGCGCAGCGCATACTGCTCGATGGTCTCCGGCGCGGTCGTGGGCAACAGCAGCACCGCGAGCTGGCTGCCCTTGCGCTGCTCCAGGTCGGCAAGACGGGTTTCCAGCGCGGTGCGCTGGCTGTCGGAAAGGACACCGGCCTGGTCCACGACGCGCCCGGTGAGCACCGGCACCGGCACGTCCGCCACGGCGCCGGCCGCGGCAAGCAGCGCACCGAGCAGCAGTGGCAGCGCGGGCAGGCGGCGGCCGGTCACTTCAGCCCGACGTGCCGAAGCTGACTTCCGGCGGCTGGCTGATCTCCGCCTCGTTCGTCACGCTGAAGGTGGACTTCACCTTGTAGCCGAAGACCATCGCCGTGAGGTTGCTGGGAAAGGAGCGCACCAGGGTGTTGTACTGGCGGGTGGCCTCGATGAAGCGGTTGCGGGCCACGGTGATGCGGTTCTCCGTGCCCTCGAGCTGGGCCTGCAGGTCGCGGAAGTTCTGGTCCGACTTGAGGTCGGGATAACGCTCGACGACCACCAGCAGCCTGGAGAGCGCGCTGCCGAGTTCGCCCTGCGCCTGCTGGAACTGCTGGAAGGCCGCCGGATCGTTGAGCGTCTCAGGCGTGGCCTGCACTGCCCCGACGCGGGACCGGGCCTCGGTCACCTGGATGAGCACATCCCGCTCCTGCTGCGCGAAACCCTCCACGGTGCGTACCAGGTTGGGAATCAGGTCTGCGCGCCGCTGGTACTGGTTCAGGACTTCGGCCCAGGCGGCGGTCACCGATTCATCGTCGCTCTGGATGGCGTTGTAGCCGCAGCCGGAGAGCAGCAGCGCAAGGCCAGCGACCCCCAGTGCGCGTCCTATGTCCTGCATGGTGCGTGATCCCCTGACCAGTGGTGGCAACGCCGGCAGCGGTACGCCCCGGCCTATCGAGTATAGGCTGCATGGAAAACCCCGTCATCGCTCCGGGTATGCTGACGGGCATGCCGGCAACTGTCACCGCCCCGACCCTGCGACCAATGCTCGTCCTGGTCGGGGGCGCCGCGGCCATCGGCCTGGCTCCCCTGCTGGTCCGGTGGTCCGAAGTCGGCCTCAACGCGACGGCCTTCTGGCGCCTGATCCTCGCCCTGCCGGTGCTGATGCTGGTCTCCCGCTCCGTCGGGGCACCCCTGCTCCCAGGCGCTGGTCGGGGGCTGCTGGTGCTGGCCGGGGTGTTCTTCGCCCTGGACCTGCTCTTCTGGCATCCCTCCATTGCGCTCACCTCGGTGGCCAATGCCACGCTGCTTGCCAACCTGACGCCGCTGTTTGTCGTGGCGTTCTACTGGCTGGTGCTGGGGCGGCGCCCCAGCCTGCGTTTCGCTGCCGGGGCGGCACTGGCGCTGGGCGGCGCCGCAGGCCTTGCGCTCGGGAGTGACGCGGGTCCGGTCGGTCCCGGCACCGCCCGGCTGCTGGGCGACGGGCTTGGCGTACTTACTGCCGTGGCCTACGCCGGTTACCTGCTGACCGTGGAGCGTGCCCGCCGCGCCGTCTCCGCACTGCAGGTGATCTTCTTCAGCACTGCGGTCGCTGCGTTGCTGACCGGGGTCATGGGCCTGGTGACCGGCGAGCGCTTCCTGCCGGATACCAGCGACGGCTGGCTGGTGCTGCTCGGCCTCGCGTTGGTGGTCCATGTGCTGGGACAGGGGGGCATCGTCTGGGCGCTCGGCCGGCTGCCGGCCACCCTGTCCTCCGTGGTGATCCTGCTGCAGCCGGTCGTGGCGGCGGGTCTCGGCTGGTGGTGGCTCGGGGAGGCGCTGGGACCGCTCGATGCCCTGTTTGCCGCCCTGGTGCTGGGCGGCGTGCTGCTGTGCCGGTCCGCCACCGCGGTTGATACGCCCGGGCCGGTTTCTGGGAAAATCCCGGGCAGTCCTTCACCGCCCTGACCCCCAACCGCCGGAGTCGCCACTGCCATGCTCAAGGGATTTCATCACGCCGCCCTCTCGACGCCGGACCTGGACCGGTCGGTCGCCTTCTACCGGCAACTGTTCGGCTGCGAGGTGGTGCGCGAATTCGGCTGGCCGGCCGGCGTGCCCGCGGCCGATGCGGTGACCGGCCTGTCCAATTCGGCGGCGAGGGCCGTGATGCTTCGCCTGGGCGAGAGTCACCTGGAGATCTTCGAGTTCAGCTCACCCGCCGCGAAGCCGGGCGACCCCGACCGCCCCGCCTGTGATCACGGCATCAGTCATATCTGCGTGGAAGTGGCCGACTGCCAGGCCGAGTACGCGCGCCTGACCGGCGCCGGCATGCACTTCCACTGCCCGCCCCAGCCCCAGGACGGGGGCTTCGTGACCTACGGGCGGGACCCGGACGGCAATATCCTCGAGCTGCTGGAATTTGGCCCGGCACCCGGGTGAGCCCGACCTGGGTTCAACAGATGTCTGCCAAACACCATAGGTCTCTTGCGGGGCACAAAATGCGGGGGTTAAGTCAGCAACGCGCCGGGCAATCCGTGCGCCGGCGCAAGGCCGGTCGTCGGGCCGCCGAGGATTCGGTGGTCACGGCCTTCCAGCACTTCGTCGGCGAGATTTTCCGCCTGAACGGCCAGCTGCTGGCCACGGCGGAAAGCATTTCCCGAAGCATCAATGTGACGCCCGCGAGGTGGCAGACCATCGCCACGCTCCGGCACGGGCCACTCACCGTGGCCCAGATTGCCCGGCAACTGGGCCTGCGCCGCCAGAGCGTCCAGTACAACGTGAACCTGCTGGTGGAGCAGGGGCTCGCGGAACTGCTGCCCAATCCCAGTCACCGCCGCGCGAGCCTGGTAGGCCTGACCAGGCAAGGCCAGGCGGTGATGAAGGAACTCTATCGCCTGCAGGCCGAACTCACGACCCGCTTCGTGGGCGACCTGCCGCTGACTTCCCCTGATATCGAGGCCATGACAACCCTGTTGCAGGGCATCCGTCGCCAGGGCGAGCAGGATCCGGCCGGCAACTCGCCGGACAGCGCCGGCTAGCCCGATCCGGGCCGGGCGATCGTCCGCCCGGATCAGTCCGGGTTCAGGCAGCCCGGTGATACCATTCCGCCCTGCTCCGAAGGGATGATTCCACTTGGCACGCCAGCCCCGGCGCGGCTTGCGCCGCTTCCTGACCCGCCGGGTCCTCATCAGCACCGTTTTCGTGCTCACCCTGCTGCTGGCGGGGTTCATCACCTACATGGTGCTGCTCGACCGGCAGATCGTCCGGCAATTTGAAGGACGGCGGTGGGACCTCCCGGCCCAGGTATACGCCCGGCCGCTGGAGATCTACGTCGGCCTCCGGCTGAGTCTCGACGAATTGCAGAACGAGCTGCTCGCGCTGGGTTACGCCAGCACGAAGGCAGCGGAGAGCCAGGGGACCTTCGCCCGGCTGGCCGGTCGGATCAGTCTCCAGACGCGGCCGTTCCAGTTCTGGGACGGGCGCCAGCCGGTGCAGGCTGCCGTGGTGACTTTCCAGGGGAACCAGGTGACCGCCCTCACGGATGCACGCGGACGGGAACTGCCCCTGCTGCGGCTCGATCCGCCCTTCATCGGCAACATCTTCACGGCCCACGGCGAGGACCGGGTGATCGTCGGCCCCGACGAGGTGCCGGACCTCCTGCTGGATACCCTGAAGGTGGTCGAGGACCGGGATTTCGACCGCCACCGCGGCGTCAGCCTGCGGGCAATCAGCCGGGCCCTCTGGGCCAACGTGAAGGCCGGCGGTATCGAGCAGGGCGGCAGCACGCTCACCCAGCAGCTCGTCAAGAGCTACTTCCTGGACAACCGCCGCACCCTGTCCCGCAAGATCCGCGAAGCCCTGATGGCGGTGCTGCTGGAACTGCATTTCGACAAGGCCGACCTGCTCTACGCCTACGTGAACGAGATCTATCTGGGCCAGGCGGGGGAGCGGGCCATCCACGGCTTTGGCCTGGCGAGCCAGTTCTACTTCGGACGGCCGCTGGCGGAGCTCGAGCCGCAGGAGATCGCGCTGCTGGTCGCCATCGTGCGGGGTCCCTCCTACTACGATCCGCGGCGCAATGCCGAACGGGCGCAGAAGCGGCGCGACATGGTGCTGGACCTGATGGCGGAGTTCGGCGTGATCGAAGCCGCCGTCGCCACCAGCGCCAGGGCCCGGGAGCTGGGAATCCGGCGCGACGCACGGAGCTTCAGCAGCTACAACCCCACCTTCATGGACCTGGTACGGCGCGAGCTGCAGGCCGACTACCCCGAGGAGGCCCTGCAGTCGGCGGGGCTGCGCATCATGACCACGCTGGATCCCCGGATCCAGACGCTGGCGGAAGAGCAGTTGACGAACAGCCTCGCGGAGCTGGAAAAGTTCCGGAAGAAGGACAGCGCGGCCCTGGATGGCGCCATCGTGGTGACCGGCGCCCAGAGCGCCGACGTGGTGGCCATCGTCGGCGGGCGCAACTCACGTTTCCGCGGCTTCAATCGTGCGCTGGATGCGCGGCGGCCGATCGGCTCGCTGGTCAAGCCCGTGGTATTTCTCGCTGCGCTCGAATCCGGCCGCTACGCGGCGTCCACCACCATCGACGACGCGCCGATCACGGTGAAACTGGATACCGGCCAGACCTGGTCGCCCCAGAACTACGATCGCCAGTACCGTGGCCCGGTACCGGCGGTCCGGGCCCTGGCCGAGTCGCTGAATACGCCCACGGTCCGGATTGGCATGGATGTCACGCCCCGCCGCGTGGCTGAACTGATGCAGGCTCTCGGTCTTGACCGGGTGCCGGCTGCCCTGCCCTCGCTGCTGCTCGGCTCCGTCGACCTGTCTCCGCTGGAGGTCGCACAGATCTACAACAGCCTGGCCAATGGCGGTTTCAACACGCCGCTGAAGGCGGTGCGCGCCGTGCTCGATGCGGACGGCGAACCGCTGGAGCGCTATCGCCTCGACATCAGCCGGGGCGCCGATCCGACCGCCGTCGTGCAGCTCAATGCGATGCTCACCCAGGTCGTGGCCCGGGGCACCGGTGGTGGCGCGCGCCGCTGGCTGCC
>CAYOXI010000006.1:0-44905 GCA_964407855.1 uncultured Chromatiaceae bacterium | reverse complement strand
GGGATGACAGCCCGCGAAGACTGCGGTCAGCTGGTAGTGCTGCCGCTGCCGGCGGGCACCGACCTGCCTCGCAATCCGGCCTGTGAGCCGCTCTCCGAAAACCTGGCTGAACAGGGCATGCGATGGCTGCGCGATCTGCTCGACTGATGGCCCCGCTGCGGCTCGTGACCGGCACCGACAGGGCTCTGGTGCTGTGTGCCTGCCTGTACCTGGCAGCGTGCGTGCCGCCGGACCTCGAGATTCCGACGCCTCCGGGCCGCATGACGGTGCCCCCCGCTCCGCCACCGTCGTCACCGGTGATCATCAATCCGGTGCCGGACACGACCCCTGCGCCACCCGGCTCCGCGGTGCCGGTACCGGCACCCCGCCCCACCGCGCCCGTCAGTTCCGCCAGCCAGTCACTGCTCGCCCAGAGCCAGGGGCATGTGGCTGCGGGACGTTACGACCTGGCGGCGGCGTCCATCGAGCGGGCGCTCCGCATAGATCCCCGCCAACCGCTGCTGTGGCTGGAGCTGGGCGACATCCGGATGCGGGAAGGTGACTACGTCCAGGCCGAAAGCGTAGGCCGGAAGGCGCTCAGCCTCGCCACCGGCAATGCGGAACTGACGGCGCGTGCCGAGGCGCTGATTCGCGAGGCACAGAGGCGCTGAAGCGCCTTCCAAGCCGCTTTGCGCCGGTGGTGGGCGTGGAGGCCTTCACTCTGCCGCGTCGAGGGAATCGTCCAGACCGGCCTTGCGCCCTGCCGTGACCTCCTCAACCTCCCGCACGCGGTCGAGGGGTGCCTGCACGGCATCCCGCAGTTCCGTGGCGGTTTCGGCGTCCCGGGGCGGATCCCCGCAGCCCGGTAGCGCCAGCACGATGAGCAACATCAACAGAGTCTTTGCCATGGGATCCTCCTGCTGCTGTGCTATAGCACAGAAACGCCCGAGCCCCTGCGCCAGCGGCGACACCGCGGCACCGTGAGGCGCGGTCAGCCGGCCTCGAGCTGCTCGTAGGCCGCCAGCCAGCGGGCCTCGAGGGCGGCGTGCTGCTGCTGGATCTCGCCGTGACGGGCGGTCAGCCGGGGCAGATCCGCGCCGTTGGCGCCGTAGAGCGCCGGATCCTGCAGCCGGCCTTCAAGTTCCGCACGCTCGGCGGCCAGGCTGGCGAGCTGCTGCTCCAGCTTTTCCAGCTCCTTCAGCCGGCGGGTGCGCCGCGGATCGGCCTTGTCCTTGTCCTTGGCCTTGGCCTTGTCCTTGTCCTTGCCCGGTTCCCGGGGAACTTCGGTCCGTGCCGGCGGCTGGACGGGTTCCAGATCGCCCACTTTGTCGGCGACCTTGCCTGATCGCGCGCGCAGCCACGCCGCGTACTCGTCCAGATCGCCGGCGAAGGGTTCCACGCGCCCGTCGGCCACCCGCCAGAAGCTGTCGCAGACGAGACCGATCAGGTGCCGGTCGTGGGACACCAGCACGATGGCGCCGTCGAAGTCGGCAAGCGCCTCGGCCAGCGCTTCCCGCATGTCCAGATCCAGGTGGTTGGTGGGCTCGTCCAGCAGCAGCAGGTTGGGCTTGCGCCACGCGATCAGCGCGAGCGCGAGCCGGGCCCGCTCGCCGCCGGACATCACATCCACGGACTGGAAGGCGCGCTCGGCCGGGAAGTACCACTTGCCGAGAAAGCTGCGCAGCTCCTGGGTCGTGGCTTCCGGGGCGATGTCCCGCAGGTGATCCATGGGCGTCGCGCCCGCCCGGAGGCTCTCCACCGTGTGCTGCGCGAAGTAGCCGATGCGCAGGTCGTTGTGGATATTGCGCTCGCCGACGAGCAGCGGCAATTCGCCCACCAGGGTCTTCACCAGCGTGGATTTGCCGGCACCATTCGGGCCGAGCAGCGCAACGCGGTCGCCGGCCTCCAGACCAAAACCCACGTCGTGGAGAATCGTGACACTGCGCTCCGCCGCCGAGGCCTCGCCAGGCAGGTGGTCCTCCTGGTCGTTGATGGCTGCCTTGCCGTAGCCCGCATCGGCGTGGTCAAGGCGGACCAGCGAGTACGGCAGTTTTGCCGGCGGCTCGAAGTTGATCCACAGGGCGCGCTCGGCCCGCACGGCCTCGGTGCCGCTCAGCTTCGCGAGCCGCTTCATCCGCGACTGGGCCTGCTTCGCCTTGCTGGCCTTGGCCTTGAAGCGGTCGATGAATTTCTTCAGGTGCTCGCGCTCCGCCTGTTCCTTCTCGAAGGCAATCTGCTGCAGGCGCAGGTGTTCGGCCCGCTGGCGCTCGAAGGCCGTGTAGTCACCGGTATAGAGCTTCGCCCGCTGCTCGTGCAGGTGCAGGGTGTGGGTACTCACGCCGTCCAGAAACTCCCGGTCGTGGGAGATCATCAGCAACGTGCCGGGATACCTGAGCAGCCACTGCTCGAGCCAGAGCACGGCATCCAGGTCGAGGTGGTTGGTGGGTTCATCGAGCAGCAGCAGGTCCGACGGGGTCATCAGTGCCCGGGCCAGATTCAGGCGCACCCGCCAGCCACCGGAGAATTCCGCGACGGGCTTGCCATGGGTGGCCGCCGGGAAGCCCAGCCCGTGCAGCAGGCGCCCGGCCCGGGCGGCCGCGTCATAGCCATGAATCTCCTCCAGGCGCTGGTGGGCGCGGGCCACGGCCTCGTAGTCCTCCGCCGCCATAGCCACTTGTTCGGCGCAGATCGCTGCCCAGACCAGAGAATCGCCGGAGATCACGAAATCAATGGCCGGATCCGGCAGGGACGGCGTCTCCTGCGCGACGGCCGCAATCCGGACCTTGCCGGACAGTTCCAGGTCACCCCGGTCCGGCTCCAGGTTGCCCTCGATCACGGCGAACAGGCTGGTCTTGCCACAGCCGTTGCGGCCGATCACACCCACCCGGCAGCCTGCATGCAGGCTCAGGTCCACGTCGGACAGCAGGAGATGCTCCCCACGCCGCAGCGCCAGGTTTCTGAGGGTGATCATGAGGGCGCGGATTGTAGCAGCGGGGTCCGGCCGACAAGGTGACTGCCAGCGGCATCCGGACGAAGCTTAGCCGGTCAGGATCTCGCCGATGAGTTCTCCGACCTTGTAGGCTTCGCCTTTGGCGCCGATATGCCGCAGCCTTCCCGCTGCCGGGGCCTCTACGTCCATGGCAGCCTTCTCGATCTCCAGGGTATAGACAGGCTGCCCCTCGGATACGGCTTCACCGTCGGCCACCAGCCATTCGAGGAGTGTCCCTTCCTGCATCGAGACGGCGAGCTTCGGTACGCGCAATTGAGTACTCATGACAGCTGAATTCCTCAGGCAACCAGATTCCGTGCAGCGGCCAGGATCCGGGACTCAGTGGGAAAGTGCAGCGGCTCCAGCGCCTGACTGAAAGGCACTGGCGTGAAGCGGGCACCTACGCGCGCAACAGGCTTATGGAGATCACCATGCAAGCGCTGGTGAATCTGCGTAGCCAGCTCGGCCCCGAATCCACCAAACTCCACGGCGGAATGCACGATCAGCGCGCGGCGGGTGCGGGCCACCGATTCCATCACTGCCGGCAGGTCGAGCGGAATCAATGAACGGAGATCAAGGACTTCGGCGTCGATACCCTCGGCGGCCAGCCTGGCAGCGGCCGAGAGTACCTCAGCCATCGGCCACCCATAGCTGATGATCGTGAGGTCCCGGCCCGCCCGGCAGGTACGGGCGGTACCGAGCGGGATGGTGTAGTAGCCCTCAGGTACCTGGCCGGGCGTGAAGTTCAGGCGCATCGGCTCGAAGAAGATGCAGGGATCGTCATCCTCGATGCAGGCCAGGAGAAGCCCCTTGGCATCCTGCGGCGTACTTGGATAAACGACCTTGAGTCCGGGCGTGTGGGTGAGCCAGGCTTCAAGTGACTGGGAGTGCTGGGCCCCAAAACTGCCGACAAAGCCCGCTGATACCGTCCGGATCGTCAGCGGCACACTGGTCCGGCCACCGGACATGTAGCGAAGCTTGGCGGCATGGTTCGCTACCTGGTCCATACAGACCTCGAGGAAATCGTTGATCATGATCTCAGCCACCGGCCGCATCCCGGCGAGCGCCGCCCCCACTGCTGCACCGACGATGGCGGACTCGGCGATGGGCGTGGGGCGCACCCGGTCCCGCCCATACTTGGTCGATAGCCCGAAAGTCGTTTTCACCACGCCGCCGGCCGGATCCGCGATGTCCTCGCCGAGCAGGAATACGCGGGAATCCTGGCCCAGGGCCAGGTCCAGCGCCTGGTTGATGGCTGCCCCCATGGTCAGCTTCTGCATCTTGCCAGGGGGCGCTGCATCAGCCAGCGGCGCTGCCATCGGGCGGGCGTCCAGATCGGGAATCGGGTCGGTGGCCGCGAAGACGTCCGTATAGAGATCCTCCACGGTGGGCAACGGGGCCGCACGGGCGAACTCGATGGCATCTGCCACCTCTGCCTTCGCTGCCCCCTCTATGGCCATCAGGTCGCTTTCGCTGCAGAACCCGTCGGCCAGCAGCCGGGCCCGAAATGCCGGTACCGGGGCGGCGGCCTGTGCCGCCGCCAGTGCCGCCTGGTCCATATGAGTCAGCTCACTGCCAAAGGCATGACCCTGCAGCCGGTGGCACACAGCTTCAATAAACGTCGGGCCGTCACCGCTGCGCGCCCGGCGGACCGCCTCCTCTGCCGCGGCATGCACCGCAAGGGGATCGTTGCCGTCAACTCGCAGGCCCGGCATCCTGTAGGCCGATGCGCGGGCGGCGAAGTCGTGCGCCAGAGTGTACTCGGGGATCGCCGTATACTCGGCATACAGGTTGTTCTGGCAAACAAAGATCACCGGCAATTGCCAGACAGCTGCCAGGTTGAGTGCCTCATGAAAGGCGCCTGTGCTGGTAGCACCGTCACCAAAGGTCACGACGGTGACACGGCCGGTACCCCGCAGCTGGGCGGCCAGCGCCAGGCCATTGGCAATGGGCAGGCCAGCGCCGACGATACCCGTGGTCACCATCAGTCCCGAGTTGGGGTCCGACAGGTGCATCGGTCCGCCCTTCCCCTTGGATGTGCCCGCCGTCCGGCCATACATCTCGGCCATGATCTCGCGCATGGGCGAACCCTTGGCGACGATGTCATGGATGCAGCGGTAGGTGATGACCATGCAGTCTTCCCGGGTAAGCAGCGGTCCGATGCCCGCCGGTATCGCCTCCTGGCCACCCGCCGGGTAATACTGGAACTGGAGTTCCCCCGCTGACAGACTCCGCTGGATCGCCTTATCTGCCTCCGCAATCCGCACCATGGTCGTATAGATGCCGAGCACCAGATCCCGCTCGACAGGCTTCAGTTTCGCCATTGCCATCTCTCGTTCTCTCCCTGCCAGCGGCGCCCGGGGGTCGGGCGCGCTATGCTTGGTGTTCCGGATTTCCCAGTGGAGTTCCCGCCTGTGCCACGCTCACGCCCGCCCATAGCGCCCCGTCCGGGACTTGCACCGATCAACCGCCGCTGGCACCTGGCCCACGACGTGCATGAGATCGAGGTCACCGAGTTCAAGTACGCCGCGATGCGGATGAATGCGGCCTTCCAGCGCTGGAACGAGGCGGCGATGCTGGCGGCTGGCGGCGAGCCCCTGACCTTCACCGAAGCCAACATGCTGCATGTCATTCGCATGCAGGAGCGGCCCAAGAGCATCTCGGTGATTGCGAACCTGCTCAACCGGGACGACGTCCCGAACCTCCAGTACGGGCTCCGGAAGCTGCGCTCGCTGGGGCTGATCCGGCCGACCAGCACGGCGCATCGCAAGAATTTCGAGTACGAGGTGACGGCGAAGGGCCGGGCGCTGACCGACCGCTTCGCAGAGATTGCGACCGAACTCGTTTACTCCTCCACACGATCGGTATCGAACATGGAGGACAAACTCGTAGCAGCTGCAGACCTCCTGCGGCTGATGACCGGCATACTCGATGAGGCCGCGCGGGTGGCGGGCACGTTCACGGCCGTGGACGCTGCGCGCCGTCACCACAGGAAGACCGCCAGGCCCCGACGGGCACCCTGATCCGGTGCTCACTCCGGAGCCGCCTCGATCATGTGGACACTGAAGCGCCCCGCTCCCAGCCTGAGCGGTATTGCTATTGTCTGGTAACGCTCCGAGTACCAGAAATCCTCCGCAGCGGCCCGGCTAGGCCAGCGGGAGATGGCGAAAATATGCTCCTGCCACTCGCCCGCGATGGGCTCAACCTGACCGGGCGCTACCGCGAATACCTCGTAGTAACCGCCGCGCTCTTTGTGCATGGGCAGGATGACATCCCGGTACTGGTCCAGCCTTGCCTGGTCCCAGGCGCTACCCCGGACGATGAGCAGGACGTTGCCCTGACTGGAGACCGGTCGCGGGACGCTGGCCGTCGTCGGGATATCCGGCATCTCCGGCAGGCCTCCTTCGGGCAGGCCCTCCACCGCGAGCACCACCGGTCCAGCGCCTGGCGGCAGGCAATCAAGCAGGTGAGACAAGAGGACCGACTGCACAGCATGGCGCGCCGCGCCGCGATCGTTCCATCGGGAGACCAGCAGCCCTGCAGCAACCGTGCCTGGTTCCAGACTGCTCACCTTGCCGGCGGGCGCCAGCGCAAGCACCTGCCCCCCGGAGGAACGCACGAGACCCGCGAGGCTCTCGAGAACCCGCACCTGGCGGGCATGCTCCCCCGGCAATTCAACAAGCAGGAAGCACGGTGCGACCATCGCCTACCGCGTCTCCAGAACGAACTGCAGAAGCTCCCGGTTGAACTTTGCCGGCTCCTCCCAGAAGGGTGAGTGACTGCTCTCGGCAAACAGTACGAGGTGAGAACCGGGGATCTGACCCTGCAACCACTGGCCAATTGCCGTCGGCAGGATGCGGTTGTTGGGGTAGCCGTAAAGCAGGGCAGTCGGCACGGGAATGTTCTTCAGCCACGACCGATCATCGCGGGCCGCCATCGCCTCAATCAGCGTGGCAGCAGCATCGGTTGGCGTGAGCCAGGTGTTGGCCAGCATGGCCGCAAGTTCATCACCGGCTGGTGGCCTGAGAAATGCGGCATTGAAGAAGTCATGGTAAATGCCCCGGTTGGCCCTGAAGGCGGCGCCGTAGCCCTGGGCGATCGCCAGGGGAAAATCACCGAAAGTGGGATGATCCCAGCCTGGTGCAGATGGCAACCGGGGCGTCATCTCCATCAGGACCAGCGCGCCGATCCGGTCCCGGCCAAAAGCCCTGAGGTACTCCACGCTGGTGAAACCACCGAGAGAAAGGCCGCCGAGCACCACATCCTCCAGATTCAGGTGCAGGATGAGTTCCCGGAGATCGCGCGCGAGCTGCTCGATACTGAAGCCTGCACTCGGTTTACCGGACAGGCCGACGCCGCGGGCGTCGAGGGCAATCACCCGACACTTACTGGCGATTTCGGCAATATTCTTCTGCCAGAAGTAGTCTGCTCCGAACATCAGCGCATGCTGGAGTATCAGCGGCCTGCCCTTGCCCTCATCCCGGTAGTAGAGGGGTACACCGTCAGTCGTCGTGAAGTAGGGCATACCGGCTCCTGCGCGGTTAAACCATAGTCAAAGTCGCCACATCCCGGGCACAATCCGTTGCACCCAGAACCAGCGAGGGCTAGGGTCGGCCACCGAAACTGTAGCGGGCCTGCACACCCCAGGTCCGCGGGGCGCCCACAAAGTACTGAGGCACCACAGGGTCAACGCCTGCGGTGGGCACCCCCGACTCCAGCGCATTCGTGAAGTACTCCTCGTCGCCGAGGTTATCTCCGTACAGGGCGAGCAGCCAGCGCTGGTCCGGGGATAACCACGTGATCCGGGCGTTCAACACACTGTAGGAATCCTGGGCCACCGAGGCACGATTGAACTGGGTAAAGAACTGGTCGTCCACGAACTGAAGGTTGCCAGAAAGAATCACTTCGCCGGCACCGGAGAGAGGAATTGAGTACCGGGCACCTACGAAGCCACTGTAGTTCGGTGCGCGGGGCAGTTGACAGCCGGACAGGCTGATGGTTGATCCACCGATCAGCGTCCCGCAGTCAGGGGGGAAAGGATCATCCGACGGGTCCACCGGATTGTTGCCCAGCTGGTAACCGGGGTCCTCGGTTACAAACTCGTCGTACTCGGTCTCCAGCCAGGAAAGGCCTGCGTCAACCCGGAAGCGGTCGGTCACCTCCGCCTGCAGTTCGATCTCTGCGCCGTACATATTGGCCTTCGCGGCGTTCTGGATCGTGGCAGAGAGATTCACCACCTGGCCGACCTGGAGGTCGTCATAGTCCATGTAGAACAGGCCGCCGTTAAGGCGTACACGCCCGTCGGCGAATGTTGTCTTGGCTCCGACCTCGAAGCTCCAGACCTCTTCTTCGTCATAACTGGACTGGACAGCCAGCAGGTTGAATCCGCCGCTCTTGAAGCCCTTGGTGATGCTGCCATAGAGCATGACATCGTCAGTCACGAAGTAGTCCACGCCTGCCTTTGGCGTGAAGGACGTCCAGTCGTCCTTGTCCTGCACATCAATGAGGAAATCCGGACCAAGAACGTCGCTGAACCGGTCATAGAGGTAGCTGACCTCCTTCTCTTCGTAGCTCAGGCGCGCACCCACGCGCAGGGTGAGTGCATCGGTCAGGGCATAGTCGAACTGACCGAATACTGCCCATGCCGTGGTCTTGCTGGAACCGTCAATCAGCAGATTGGCAAAGCCATTGATCGGTATGCCAATGAAACTGTCTGAATCCTCATCGAGCCCGTAGAGACCTAGAATCCAGGTCAGGCGTCCGTCGTCGGCGGAAAGCAGCTGGAACTCCTGCGTCAGCAGCGTGGTGTCGTCATTCTGGAAATACGTGACAAGGAACTCCTCCAGGCCGTCGCCGTCATTCAGCCAGTCAAACTCCATATCCCGGTAGGAAGTGATGGACCGGAAGGTCAGTCCGTTGGGCAGGTCCCAGCGGACTGTCGCGAGGAGCCCATCCTGATCCCAGCGGCCCGGATCACCGAAGGTCCGGTCCGAGCCCGGAATCACGGACTCGAACCCCTGGGATACCGTGAACAGGTCACCGGCAGTGGGATTCTGGAAGGGGACCCCGGGTATGACGACATCGTCAGTTGGATCGTCGGGCGTACCACCGTCGTCCCTGGCCCCGAAGTAGACCACCGGATCATCAATGTACTTGTAGGGCGGGGGATTGCTGTTGTCCCGGTAGATGTCAGCCTTGAGATCAATGGTCACGCTATCGCTGGCCTTGATCGTCAGCATGGCGCGACCAGCCCAGAGGTCCTTGTTGTCCAGTTCGTCCAGGCCGCGGCCTACGTCCGGGAATATATTGTCGGTGAAGCCATCCCTCTGGTGCGACAGACCGGAAACCCGGAATTGCACCTGGTCAGTTATGGGCCCGCCGATGGCGCCCTCGACGCGTACCTTGCTGTAGTCACCGACATCAAGCGCCGCATAGCCTTCGATCTCTTCTGTCGGTTTCCGCGAGATGAGGTTGATGGCTCCACCCGTGGCGTTCCGCCCGTACAGCGTGCCCTGGGGTCCACGCAGAACTTCGACCCGCTCAAGGTCGAACATATCGAAGATGGAGACGCTGGACCGGGAAATGTACGCGCCATCGAAATTGATGGCCACGCCCGGATCACCAGCGACCGTGAAGTTCTCCGCCCCTATGCCACGGATAACCACTTTGCCAATGACATCCCGCTGGATGACGAGTCCGGGAGTCAGCCCGGAAAGTTGTTCGCTGTCCTCGATGCCAGACTCTGCCAGTGACTCAGCACTGAAGGCGGTAATCGAGATTGGGGTCTTCTGGAGGGATGCCGCGCGCCGCTCGGCCGTGACAATGATCTCGTCGACGGCGGCCGCGAGGTCAGGAATAAGTAGTGCGCCGAGTGCGAGGAGGGCTGGCAGGCAGAAATGCAACGGAACCATTTCGCGGCGTGTCATGGACGTGCTCCTGGTGAAGTACCCTGTGACTTCTATCATAGATTTTTTATTGTAGAATGCAACGTATCGTTCACGAGCCGTCGTGCCGGGCGCGACTTCATCCTTCATCCTGTTGCCCCGGAGCAACGAACATGACAACGAACAGCGAGATCGCCCGGCACTTCCTCGAGGCCTTCTGGCATGGAGCACCGCAAGAAGCTCTGCATCTGTGTGCGCCCGACGCGGAATGGACGTTTCAGAAATCACTCCGCCAGCCCCGCCACGCGCCGGTTGGCGAGGCGGTCGACTGGCTCCTGGCACGACTGGTCGGGGAATTTGATCCGGATTCCGGCTATCGCGTTGCGGTACACAACACCATGGCGGAAGGCGACGAGGTCGCGATCGAATACACGGCCCGCGGCCGGACCCGGCGTGGTGAACTGTACGAAAATGACTATCTGGTGCGCTTTACGCTCCGGGACGGACAGATCCGGTCAGTCCGTCCCTACTTCGACACCCACTACGTACACCGGGTTCTGACGCCCCTGGACTAGGACTCAAACCCCCGGCCGGTACACCATCAGCGCAAACAGCACGAGCACCCCGGCGAAGCTGGTGAGCGCCAGCGCTCGCCAGCGGGCCAGCAGCCGGTTGAACTCTGGTGGCAGTGAACGTCCCGCGGCGGCGGCCGACAGGTCCCGCAGCCGGTACTCGGCCTTGACCAGCCAGACCCAGGCAATGCCCGCGACGATGTAGAAGGCCACCACGGCGATGAACCAGCGGGAGGTGTAACTGTAGCCGAGGGCCTCCATCAGGATGAGGCCTGAGACCGGCTGCAGCAGGGCCACCGGCCCCGCGATCACCCACTCCGCCCGCACGGCATTGCGGGTGGCGATGGCGATGGCGTTCACGTCACCGCTGCGCACCGTGGTGGTCAGGAACCAGAACGCACCGACCCCCACACCGAACATCAGCGCCGCGCTGACGACGTGGATCAGGCGGGCGGCGAGAGCAAAGTCTCCCAATCAGGCTCCGGAAGACGACACGACCTGGACATCGGGGATGTTGAACAGCGACTTCCAGTCCTTGGCGATCAGCAGGTCCATGAGCTCGGAGGGCTTGCCCGCCCGCTTGCGTTCCATCTCCGCATCGATGGTCACCAGGGCCTGGTCCACCTCCGGTCCGAACAGGTAGCGCAGGTAGTCCATTGGCACCCGGGGTTCGTCGCTGAAGCGTCCTTCCGCATCGAAGGAGGACGGCAGGATCGGTGGCACGTAGAACACGTTGGGTTCGGTGCCGAATTCGGGATGCAGTGGCAGCGCCACCTTCCACTGGTAGACGAGCTTGTGGATCGGGCCGTCCAGGTCCTCCAGGAAGCCGACGAAGCGCAGGCGGCCCGGACACTGGCGGGCGCAGGCGGGCGCGACACCCTGCTCCAGCCGCGGGAAGCAGAAGATGCACTTCTGGGACTTCCGCTTCACGAAGTTGTAGTAGACCTTGTCGTAGGGGCAGGCCCGGTTGCAGAGGCGGAAACCCTGGCACTTGTCCTGGTCCACCAGCACGATGCCGTCCTGCTCCCGCTTGTAGATGGCCCGAACCGGGCAGGCCTCGAGACAGGCCGGCTTGGTGCAGTGGTTGCAGAGCCGTGGCAGGTAGAAGTGGTAGTTGTTGGGGTAGTCGCCGGAGCTCGTGTCCTCGTCCCAGTTGGCACCGTTGGTCAGGGGCTCGGTGCGCTGGAGGCGGTCAGCAGTGCCCTTGAAGTAGACCTCCTCGTGATTCAGCGGGACCACACTGCCGAAGTGGGACTGGTCATGCATGTCGCCGTACTGGAGCTTGCCGTCCTTCCAGCCGGACTGGGCACCCTTGACTTCCCAGTCCTTGGGATAGCCCTGGCCCGGCTTCGTTTCGACGTTGTTCCAGAGCATGTACTCCTGGCCTTCCTCGTCGGTCCACAGGGACTTGCAGGCAACAGTGCAGGCCTGGCATCCGATGCACTTGTTGAGGTCGATCACCATGGCAACTTGTCTGGTCATGCGGGGGACTCCTCGGACTGCTTCGCCGCGACGTATTTTTCAAACTCGACTGTGTGGTCATGATAGGTCTGGTTGGGCACGTACTCCGGCGAACGATAGGCAATGTGGCCGTAGTCACCGACGAGGGAGGTGGGCTTCAGCAGTCCGGCGGTTGGAATGGCGCCGCTGAAGTTCTGCCGCCCGCGAAACATCATCGGATCCCAGCCGTGATACATGAACAGCTGCTCGCGCTGCATGCTCGAGCTGACGTGAGCCATGGCAATGAACGAACCGAGCGTGTTGTACACCCGGATCAGGTCGCCATCCTTGACGCCGCGCGCGGCCGCATCGTCCGGATTCACATAGATGTCCGGCTCACCCCGCTGCAGGGCCACCAGCAGCGCATCGTCCCGCCACATGCTGTGGATCCCGTGACGGGCATGACCCATGGTGAGGCGCAGGGGATAGCCCTTGACCGCCAGCGGATCCACATGAATGGGCAGCTGCTCGCCCTCCTTCAGGAACCACTCGTGGTCGAAATAGAACTGCTGGCGGCCGGTGAGCGTGGCGTAGGGCTTCTTGTCACGCACGCTTGCCAGGATGTGGAAGCTGTAGGGCGACCTGGGGCCGAACTGGGTGCCATCGGAGTCTTCGCCCCGGATAAAGCCCCGCTCTGCCAGCTCGTCAAAGGAGATCTTCGGGATGCCTTCCGAGTTGTCGATGAGGAACTGGACGATGTCCCGCGTCGACCGGATCTTGCCATTCAGGGTGAACAGCTCGTGTACCTTGCTGTAGTCGTGTTCGATGGGCTGGCCGTAGATCACATCCTTGATGGGCGGGAGCTGCCGGGCTGCCGCCTTGTCACTGATGGCCTTTGCCAGGCGGGACATGATCTCCCAGTCGTCAACCGATTCCCCCAGGGGCGGCACCGCCTGGTCCAGGACCTGTATGTAGGGTGTGCGCCCCTCCATCACAAAATCCTGGCGTTCGTAGTGCTGCGCAACCGGCAGGACATAGTCGGAGTACATGGCCGTGACGCTCATGTCCGGCGTCATGGTCACGATGGTTTCCAGCTTGCCGAGCACGTCATCCCGGAAGCGCGTGCCGGCGGCACGCCAGTTGGCGGTGTTGTGGCCGGCCATGAAGGCCATTTTCCAGGGCGTCTTGCCGTAGTCGGGTAGCCACCCGTTGTTGATGGACTGGCGGTAGTGGGCGTCCACTTTCTCAGCCATCTCGCCGCCGTAGACCTCTTCGTTGAGGCCCTTGCCATCCCCGTGGGCATAGTCCCAGATGGAGATGGCAGCCACCTTGACCCGGGGACCCACACCCGCAAAGACGAATTTGGCGAAGCCGTCACCCTTGGGCAGCTGGGTGGTCTGCATGCCGCCGCCTTCCCGGCCCGTATTGCCGGTGAGGGCGCACATCAGCAGCCAGGCCCGGTGCAGCTTGTCGCCGTGCAGCCATTTGCAGGAGCGGTAGCCCGCATAGATCATGCCGGCGCCGGACCGGGCCCAGGTACGGGCCACGTCGCGGATGTTGTCGGCATGCACGCCCGTGACCGCCTGCGCCTTCTCGGGCGTGTAGTCCTGGTCGCACAGCGTCCGGACCTTCGCCAGCACGGTGGTGACGGCCACCCGGCCACCCGGGGTACGAATCTGCCACCGGCCCTCCAGTGCGGGCCGCAGGCCGTTGAGCAACAGCGATCTGTCCGGCCCCGGCGGTGCGCCGGGAATCTCGGGCCGGTAACCCGTGGACGGCGCCGCTACCGGTTTACGGGATTTCTCGTCCCAGAAATAGAAGGTGGAATCCGCGTCCTCACCCGTTTCACCCAGATCGGTGCCGCGCAGGAACTTGCCGTTGTCCTCCCGGACAAGGAACGGCAGGTCGGTCTGTTCCCGGATGTAGTCCTTGTCGATGAGGCCGTCCTTGAGGATGGTCTGCACCATGCCCATGGCCAGCGCGATGTCGGTACCCGGCTTGGGATTGAGCCACCTGGAGGCATGCATCGAGGTGGCACTGAAGTCCGGCGAAATATTGACCACCTCGGTGCCGTTGTAGCGGGCCTCCCAGAAGAAATGCGCGTCCGGGATACGGGTGGCGGCCGGATTGCAGGCCCAGATCAGCACGCACTTCGACTTGTACACCGCCGCCATGTTGTCGCCGGGCAGGTTGTAGCCTAGCGTCATGAAGGCGCCGACGGGCAGGTCACCGACGCCGGCGAAGGTCTCCGGAATGACGATGCCTGTGGTGTTGGCAAAGCGGAACAACGAGGTAAAGGCGGCGCGCTTCAGGATCATCTGCGTGCCCATCGCAAAGGTGATGGACTCAGGCCCGGACTCCACCGCGTGCGCGATGAACTTGTCGGCGATCTCGCTGACCGCCTGCTCCCAGCTGATGCGCTCCCACTGACCGAGGCCGCGCTGCCCCACGCGCTTCATGGGATACAGGACCCGCTGCTTGCCATACATGTACTTGGCGTGCCGCAGGCCTTTCTGGCAGCCCCGGGGCCCGTAATCAGGGGTGTCTTCTCCGGAACGGCCGTACTCGCCCTGCTGTTCCTCGCGCCAGACGATGCCGTTCTTGACGTAGACATTGAACGCGCAGTGTCCGGTGCAATTGAGGCCGCGGCTGCCCCGGACCACCCGGTCCCAGGTCCACTTCTTGCGCATCAGGTCTTCCCACAGGCCGTAGGGCGGCGGGGGCGCCGCCTGGGCCGTTCCCTGGGCGAGGGCATCGACCGGGCTCATGTACTTGAGGGACAGCGCAGCAGCGGCTGCGGCGCCGGACTGCTTCAGGAACCCGCGGCGGTCGGTGGTCAGCTGGGACATGCAGTAACGCTCCGGTGCGGCACGCGGCGAGTTTAACCCAGCAGCGGCGGGTTGGTGGCCGCGGCCGACGGGAGATGCACTACAGCAGCCCGGCCTTGACCAGGCGCTCGATATTGCCCTCCTGGCGCCGTCGGAAGACATCGCGGCTGGGGGGCTCGATGACCTTGCCGTCCCGGAGCAGGAAATTGCCTTCGTGGTACCGGGCCTGGGCGTAAGTCGAGGCGTAGATGCCAAAGGGCTGCCGGGACATCACGTTGGACATCGCGGTGCGCCGCCGGGTTCGGCGCAGCGCGCCGATGTCGATGACCGCATTGGAATTGAAGGCCTCGCCGCCCTGGGCTGCCTCCGCCAGGATGTGCCCGTTGAAGTCCACGATCTTGGACATCGCGCTGCAGGTATAGGGCGGGATCGGGGTGTCATCAATGGTGGCCGTATTGGCCGCGACGACGAACACCTGGTTCTCGATGGCCCGGGCCAGCCGGCAGGTCTCCTTGATGGTGCGCTCGGCGCTGCCCGGCTCGCTGGTGGGATGCAGGATCACCTCCGCACCCCGCAGCACCACGCAGCGGGTGATCTCGGGATACAGGATCTCCTCGGAGGCAATCGTCCCCAGGTTGCCGATCTCGGTGCGCGCCACGGGAAAGATTGCGTCCTCGCCATAGATGTCCAGGTACTTGTCCCAGACGTCATGGGGCGTGGGTTCGAAGCAGGAGGTGAGACGCCGGTAGCGCAGGATCACGTCCCCATTCGGCCCGATGATGAAGCAGGTCTGGAAATAGAGCTCGGGGAAGTGCGGGTCGATCTCGTAGACATTGCCGCTCAGGAACAGGTTGTTGGCCTGGGCCAGCTTGCCGAGCGCCTCGTACTCGGGACCGTTCTGCTCGAGGCAGGCCCGGTCGCGCCATTCCTGGACCGACTCCTTCATCGGAAATCCTGTCAAGGCGTACTCCGGCAGGGCAACCAGCCGGACCGGCAACCCGTAGAAGAACTTGAGGAAGCCCGCCGCCGTGGTCGTGTACTCGGAGATGCGCCTGATGTTTTCGTTGATCCGGGCCCGCGACGAGGTCCGGTCGGTGCAGCGGTTCACCCCCTTGACGGAGACCTGCAGGGCCACGCCGATGTATTCCAGGACGTCCGGTTCTTTCTGGGTCGGGGTCGCCGTCATGCTGCCTCCAGCCGTGGATTCAAGAGTGCCGTTTGTGAGAGGCCTATCATAGTTAGCGGGACGCGGCGGCTGACCGGTTCCTGCCGGGCCGTCCGCGTGTCAGCCGGAGGCTGCCGTGGCGGCAACCACCAGCCTGTGCAGCGTGGCCTCAAGCCCTGTTGACAGTTCCACCCCACTGAGCCGGCAGTAGCTGCGCAGGTTGGCCGTCGCGGCGCGGGCGGGCTGCCCCCGCTCGCGTGGCGTCGCGCCGAGGATCCCGGCGAGCAGGAGCTGCTCCGCATGCTCGGCGGCCAGTTCGACCGCCCCGACCCGCCGCCGGCCCGCGCTGCCGGGGGGGAGATCCCGTCGCAGCGCCCGCAGCGGCTGGATCACCTGGCTCTGCCAGTCGGCCACGGCGACCTGGCAGCGGCGGAGGATGGCGAGGCTGAGCCGGCCGGGGCCCTCGACACCCGCCCAGGCACAGGCCAGCAGCAGGTTGACGTCGAGGCCGTGCTCATCCTGCAGGCCAACCAGCCCGGCTGACACCCCCGGCATCGCGTACACCCGCACCGAGAACTGCCAGAGCGGAAACACCGGAAGGGCAGCTGCTTCTGAGGCGATCAGGCTCCCACTTCCCTGAACAGGTCCCGCTTGCGGAACAGGCTCATCAGGAAGCGGCCCTGCACCTTCGGGCCGGTGAGCCAGCGCACCGCCGCCCCGTGCCGGCCGTGCTGCCGGAGCATGCCCTCCACCAGCCACGGAGTCACGGTCTCGACCCGGTCGGCGAGGATGTTGAGGATCTTCTTCGCCCGTTCCCAGTTCTTGCCCCGGCGCTCGGGTGGCGGCACCAGCAGCCCGGTCACGACGATGCCGGGGCTGAGGTAACCCATCCTGACCGGGGTCTTGCCGAGCTCACCGATCAGCGCCTTGGTGAAGTAGCGGACAGCGCACTTGGTGGCGCCGTAGGGCCCGATGGTGGGCCGCACCGCGCCATTGCTGCCGAAGCCCTCCATGTTCCAGATCATGCCGCCGCCCTGCTTGTACATGCCCGGAATCGCAACCCGGTTACCGTGCATCAGGCCGATCAGGTTGGTATTGACCGTCGCCGTGTAGTCATCCGGCGGCAGCATGAAGAACGGCACCTTCGTGGAATCCCGGCCGGCATTGTTGACCCAGATATCGATGTTCCCGAGGCCCGCGACGGCAGCGTCCCACAGGGCCTGGACCTGGGCATAGTCCGCCACATCACAGGTCCGGGCGACCACCCGGCGGGCCGGGAATTCCCCGCGCAGTTCCGCTGCCGCCTTCTCGACAGCCGCGGAAGTCCGCCCGGAGATCACCACGTCGTGACCCCGGCGCAGGAACTCACGGGCAAGACCGTGGCCGATGCCCCGTGTGCTGCCGGTGATGACCACGTTCATGTGAAGTACGGTGGCGCCGCCAGCCGCTCCGGGTGCCGCTCATCCATCCAGCGCCGGAAATGCGGCGGCAGCTGGTCCACCGACTCGAGCTTGACCCCGTCCGCGTGCCAGACCACGTGGCCGGGTTGCTCCTTCAGATCCATCCAGGCGGGCCACGGTGCGAAGTAGGTGGACGAAAAACCCGCCGGCACGAAGGGCCGGTCCAGATCATGCAGATCGGCCACCCGGGCGCGGGCCACGCTGGATTCCCCCATGGGCTGAGGCAGACCTGGCGGGTAGGTGCGGTCGACGGACAGCCAGACGTCGTCGCCGTAGTAGTCCCAGCTGAGCTGCAGCCCGTCCGGCTGCCAGTCTTCCCGGGCGACCCGGCCGGGACGCCCGCCCCGGATCGAGTAATACACCGCGGCGGAACCCGGCCGGCCACCGATCAGGTTCGGCTTTACCTGGTTGGTGCGCCGGGAAACGGGATTGTCAAAGGTATCCAGCACCGCTTTTGTCTGCCAGTCCATGAAGAACGAGGTCGTGACGCCGGTCGCCGCATACTCGTCCTCCGGCGTCCGGGTCAGGCGCATGATCTCGAGTCCCTCGTAGCGGACCAGCGGAATCGGCGCCTGGCCGGGAATGAGCCCGTAGATGCGGCCGAAGTACCACCAGGGTGCGTCCCTGCCGTCCAGCCGCGCCTGCATGCGCAGCATGGCGGTCAGGGCATCCGCAGGCTTCGCGAGGTCAAGGGACCGGGTACTCCGGCCGGCGGCCGGCTTTGCACCGGGTCCCGCAGCCAGCGCTGTTCCCCCGAGGATGAATGCTCCGGTGGCTCCCAGCAGAAAAGAACGGCGCTCCAGCATGGCGGTGACTCCGGATGTGGTGGCACTGACCCGGTTACGCTGACGGTTGAGGACGATCGGGTCAAGACGACAGCCGACCAACCAGCGGTGCACGACCCGGATGGCGCATCGCTAGAATGCCGCCGTCCCCGCCTTGCCCATGCGGCCGGCCCGGCCGTCGACATCCAACTGCGGCAGGGCAGCGAAGCCTCCCCACTCAACTGGAAGCCTCCCATTCCATGACGGACACCAGCGGCAAAGGACCCCTTGAGGCGCGCCTGCTCCTCGGGCTTGGCATGCTGCTGTTCTCGATCGGCCAGTCCCTGACCTTTGCCATCGTCGCCCCGATGGCCCGCCAGGTTGGCTTCGACGCCCAGAGCTTCGGCATTGCGCTGACGCTGGCCAGCCTGCCGCTGGTGTTCAGCGCACCCTTCTGGGGCCGGCGCAGCGACCTGGTGGGGCGCAAACCGGTCTTCATCATTGGCGTGACCGGGGCAGCCGCGGGCACCCTGCTGGTGGCGCTGGTCCTGGAACTCGGCCTGCGCGGGATCGTCACGGGCATGGGCCTGCTGGTGATGTTCGCCCTGGCGCGCACCGCCTCCGGCGTGGCCGCCTCGGCCATCTATCCCTCCTCCACCGCCTACATCGTCGACATCACCGACATCCAGCACCGGGGCCAGGGGCTGGCCATCATCGGCGCGGCCAACGGTATGGGCTCGGTGCTTGGCCCGGTCATGGCGGGCGCACTCGCGATGTTCGGCGCGCTGGTGCCCATGTACGTGGCGGCAACCATCGGCATCATCGGTGCGGTGCTCGCCTGGTTCCTGCTGCCGGAACCACCCCGGCACGCCAACAGCGGCAAGAAGGTGCCGATGAAGGTCACCGATCCCCGCCTGCGGCCCTACATCATCATGTGGTTCGTGTTCTTCCTCACCTTCATGGCCCTGCAGCTCATCCTGGGCTTCTACCTGCAGGACGAATACGGCGTGACCGACCCGAAGGACCTGGTGCGCCAGGCGAGTTTGATGCTGATCAGCATGGCCGCCATGATTGTCATCGTGCAGATCGGTGTGTTCCAGGTGATCAAGGTGCGTCCACAGCTGCTGCTCCGGCTGCTCGGGCCATTCTTTGTGCTCTCGCTTGCGATCATTGGCCTGGCCCCCAGCCTGCCGGTCATGGCGGTCGGCTTTGGCGTGCTGGGCATTTCCTTTGCCTGCGCCAACCCGGGCATCAACGGCTGCGCCAGCATGGCCGTGGAGCCGTGGGAACAGGGCGCCGCGCAGGGCTTTCTGGGTGCCGGCAATACGCTGGGCGCGATCCTCGGCCCCCTGGTGGGCACCCAGATCTATACCCACGTGGGGCATCAGGGCCCGATGCTGATCGGCGGGATCGCGCTGGCCCTGCTCAGCATTTATGCCTTCACGATCAAGGTGCCCGACCGGGGCTGGGGGACCACGCCGAAGGCGCCCGCGCCCGGGCAGGAGCAGCCGGTCGATACAAACTGATACAAAGTGTTACCCCCCTGAAAGGAAGGCCCGGCCCCGGGGGTCCAATATCCTCCCCATCGAGAGCGGCGTTGCCGCCAGGAGAGGAAAGAGACATGAACCACTTTGCAGGCGAAAACAACTTTGCGGGCTACGAGTTTGGTGACGTGCTGCTTGGCGTGATCGCCATCGTCATTCCCCTGATTGCCCTGCCGCTGCTCTTCAGCTGAGCCTGCAGGACAACCGAGTAACGGGTCCCGTCCTTCCCTGCCCGACCCCCCTCCCCCCTGGGGCGGGACGGACGGATCGCCCGGCCACAGCCCGCCTTGCCCGTTCCCCCCGGGTAAGGCGGGCCTTTTTTTGCCGGTTGCTTTACCAGTTGATCGAATAGATCAGGTCCAGTCCCTGTTCCTCACCCGAACTGGCCTCAAGGCTCAGACGGCGATTGAGACGGTAGGTCGCCCGCACGGTGCCCAGCTTGTCGAAGATGCCGTAGGTGTAGCGGATGTAAAGATCGTCGCCAACCTGTTCCCCGATGACGACAGCGGTGCCGCCGGGGCCCGCACTGTCCAGTCCGATCTCATCCACGCTCAGCGCCGAACCCAGTTTCTGGACCACCGGCAACGCCTGGCTGAGTCCCAGGCCAATGGCCGTATTCGACACCATGGAGCGATCCCCGGCGCCGGCCGCCGAGAGTGGCTTGCCCGTGGTGAGATAGGACAGGGCATCCAGTTCGCCCATGGCCGGGTCTGAGTAGATGCGGGTCTGGATCCGCGATAGCGTGCCCGACAGCAGCACACCGACCGTCACGTCCCGCCCTTCGTAGTTGATCACCCGGCCCGCCTTCACATCCAGGCCCGGATCGGTGACCGTGCCGGCGAACACCAGCGACCCGCGTTCGATCTCCAGTCGCTGCCCGAAGGCTGCGAACCTGCCGTCCTTCAGGGTGATGACACCATCCCCGGTGACGGCCGTCGGATCGGCGGCCAGCGACTGGCTGAGCGTTAGGCTGCCAGCCAGTGCCGTCGTGAGGCCAAAGCCTTCGAAGCTGACGTCATCACCGAGCACGATCCGCAGCCCGTCCAGCACGAACAGTGGTGGGGGGATATCCACGACCGTCAGGCTCCGGCCGTGGACAATGGTATCGGGAGAGGGCTGCACGGCCGCCTCGCCGATGCGCTTCAGGCGGACTTCGCCCTGGGGCACCCGCACATCGCCGGACACGCGGAACTGGCGGTCCCTGAATACCACCCGGGCATCCGGCGAAACCTGGGCACGCCCCTGCGGCAGGTTGATCACCTCGAAGTTGCTGCCTGTCATCGAGAACTCGGCGGTTGGCAGCAACCGGTCGCGCCAGAGCACGCTGCCCTCGAGCCTTACCTTTCCACTGCCGGCCTCTCCACTGCCGGACCGTGCACTGCCGAGGATGGCCGCCGTGCCATCCTGCTGGCCTGCAATGGCGAGCGATACATCGTTGACGACAATCCCGGCCACCGGGACCGCGAAGGATCCCTCTTCCAGCGCGATGCCGCCAATGATGTCGGGCCGGAGCGCGTTGCCGGTGAGCGTGGCATCTATTGTCATCCGCCCGGTGATGTCGCCGACATCCACATAGCGCTCGACCAGTGGCGCCAGCGAGCTGAGTTCGGGCATGCCGCCGGTGACGCGTCCGCTGATGACCGGCTCATCCCCGAATGGTGCGATGACCTGGCCGGCACCCACCACGTTCAGCCCGAAACGCTCGGCGACCCCGAAGGAATAAACCAGCGCGTCATCGTCGACAGCAAGGGCCACCCGGAACTCACTGAAGGTGGTTTCCAGCGTGTCCTCGCCGGGAATCTGATAGCTGACGCCGGCCGCATCCAGCGTGGCCCGGAGACTGCCGGTCAGGCGACCGGCCTCGCTCCGGACCGCCAGCTCGGCCTCGCCGGTGCCCGACAGACTCAACTCCCCTGGCAGCCAGGGGGCAAAGGCCGCCAGCGGCAGGCCCTGGAGCGTCAGTCCGGCGTCGAATCCGCTGGCCTCAAGCCGGGAATCGCGAAAGCACAGACGTGCCTCGCCGAATGCCCAGCAATGGGCTGTGGCGCTGACGTTGTCAGTCGCCGCGATGCGCAGCTGCAGCTCATCCTGAAGCTCCCAGCGCTGGGCGCCGGGAAAATTGACCAGCGCCGAACGGAGCGTTTCGCGCAGGGCACCGTCCTGCCACCCGCCGTCGGCCAGCAGACGTACTTCGACCTCCCCGTCACTGAGCAGTACCTCCAGTGAATGCGCCTCCAGGCGACCCGTGACGCCGGCGGTGAGGTCGCCCAGGCTGCGCTTGCCGACGAAGAGCGCCTCGGCGCCCAGGACCACCTCAATCTGGTCACGCGCGCCGATGCCGCCCGTCGCCCTGAGGGACGCCACGCGAAACTCGCCAATGGCCAGTCCGGCACCTTCCACATCAAGCTCAAACTCCGGCCTGGCCACGGTTCCGCCGAACTCACCGCTGCCCTCGATCTGCCCGCGCAGCCCGGGCCAGAGCGTCGCAAGATCGGGCGCGTCCACCTGGAACCTGCCGGCCAGACGACGGCCGAAGATCCCGTCCAGCTCGAGGCGGTTGGCCCCGACTGCCACCCGGACAGCCTCGGCGGAAAAATCCTGGCCCGCACGCCGCAGGTTGCCGCTGGCACGGAAGGGCCGGTCAAGCAGCGTGCCCGAGGCTTCCGGAATGCGGAGCTCCAGGCCACCGCCGGCATCGAAGCTCACCGTTCCCCGGCCATCGATGCGGCCTGGAAAGCGCGCGTCGAGAAAGACGGGATTGAGGCCGGTGCCGGCAAACTCCAGCTGGCCCCGAAGCTCGTCCGCGAGGGTCACGCGCCCGGTGCCGGTGATGCGTCCGTCCAGGGCCTCGAGCAACAGCTGCTGGAGAAGGATTGCCTCCCGGTCACCGGTGACCCGGGCCGCGATCCGGCCCTCGGGTGCGTCACCAAGCTGGACCAGACCCTGAAGGTCCGCCTGGAAGGCGTCGAGCCAGCCGGCCGCGCGCAACTGTCCGGATCGGCTGGTGAGCACCAGCGAGCCACGGCCATCCTCGCCATCCTTTCCGTCGATGGGCCGGCGCAGGTCCTGCCAGCGGGCGACCGCCTCGAGGCGGGGCTGGTCAGTCAGCAGGCGCAGCTCGCCCTCTACGGACACTGGCGTTGGCACGAGCAGCTGCTGGACCACTTCAAGGTGCTCCAGGTCGCCACTGACGGTGCCGCTGCCGCTGATGGCGGCGGCCGCGTTCTGCCAGCTGAGATCGCCACGCAGCGCGAAGGGTCTGCCGGTGTCGAACAGCCCGTCGGTGACGCTCCCCTCGAAGCCGAAGAGCCGGCCCTCGAAGCGCTCAATCCGGATTTCGCCATCCACGAGTTCGCCCGTGAGCCAGAAGGGACCCATCTCCACCGGGTCCCCGCCGAGGCGCAAGACGAGCCGGGCAACTTCGAGCCGGTCGGCCACAATGGCGAAGGGCAGACGCAGGGGCTTGACCGGCTTGCCGTCCACACCGGCCTCGTCCGGTGGCCGGGGTGCGATCTCGATCACCACCTCGCCCGACCGCGCCGTCAGCAGCCGCAGCCGCTGGCGGAAGACATCCGGCCAGCTCAGCTGGAGCTCGGCCCCTTCGATCAGGATCCGGGTGCGGCCGGCCTGCAGTTCGATGGCAGCCACGCGCAGCCCCGTGAGGAGCGTGCCCTCCACGCCCTCGGCTTCGAAGGCGCCTCCGGCCAGGCTGCTGCCGGAACCGACCAGCCAGGCACTGCCCCGGGGCGTGGCCGCCACCAGCAGCACCAGGACCACAACGATGGTCATGGCGACCAGCAGGGTGCCGATGGCGCGCAGCAGGGCGAGGAGTGTCTTCAGCATCACAGGTCCGGACCCAGCGTGATGTGCAGGCGGAAGGAATCCGGTGCATCCCGGTCCAGGGGCACGCCGATATCGAAGCGCACAGGTCCGAGGGGCGAGAACCAGCGGATGCCTGCGCCGACGCTGGTCTTCAGTGACAGGCTCTTGAAGGAATCGAAAGCGTTGCCGGTATCGACAAAGGCGGCGACCGACCAGTTCTCGAGGATGTTCTGGTCGAACTCCACACTCCCTGTCAGCTTGTTGGCCCCGCCGATCACGTTGCCGTCGGCATCGGTTGGTCCGAGCGTCTTGTAGTCGTAGCCCCGCACGCTGTCGTCACCGCCGGCGAAGTAGCGCACCGAGAACGGCAGGTCATCGAATTCTTCCTTGATCGTCCAGCCCACTTCGCCGCGGATCAGCAGGCGGGCCGTCGACCACAGCGGGAGGATGAGCCTGCCCCTGGATTCCATCTGCAGGAAGGCCGTATCCGAGCCCAGCACCTCGTCGGTGCCACTGATCGTGAAACTCAGTCGCCGCGCCTCGCGTGGCCGGCTGGGAATCACCGTTGGCTGGTTGGTCCAGCCGATCCCCGGAATGATCAGGTTGCTGGTCGAGTCCGTGTCACCGACGCGAAAGGACTCCCGGCTGTAGTCGATGGCCCGGGTCTCCCGCCAGTTGCCCCGGCGCCGCTTGATCTCCTTGACGCCAATCCGGAACTCATCACTGCGGCGGTCCTCGGGATTGTCGTACTTGTAGCCGGCATCGAAGCTCAGCCATTCATCCCGCGGGCTGCCGAGCGGCAGTCGATAGCTCGCGGTGGCCTCACCCAGGATCTCGGCGAAGGAACTCTTGAACTCGACCTGGTGACCGCGGGTATTCAGGCGCCGGTGGAGCACGCCCAGCCGGAGCTTGACGCCCGTATCCGTGGCGAAACCAATACCGGTGGTCCAGGTCCGCGGAGGGACAGCGGTGAGCACCACGGTGATGGGGACGTCCAGATACGGTGCCGGCCGGGGATTGGTCCGCACCTCCACGTTCTGGAAGTAGCCGCCGGACAGCAGGGCCGTATAGAGCTCGTTGATCTGATCCGCATCGTAGGGGTCGCCGGGTTTGAACTCCACGTAGCGGCGCACCATGGATTCGTCGACGACCGACTGGTCGAACTCCACCGCACCGAAGCGGTAGCGCTCGCCCGTTGTGTATTCGATGCTAATGTCCGCGGCCAGCTCGCCGGGGAACACGTCGATCTGGCTGGCCGTGAAGCGGCCGTCGAAAAAGCCCCGGCGCTGTGCGAGGCTCGCAAGGTCAGACTTGAACTGGTCGTAGGCGCGCTGGTTCAGGCCGGTACCCGCCACAAAGGGCCGGCTCGCGACCAGGCCAGCGAGTTCGCGGTCTTCCGTCCCGGCGCCCGCCAGCGCCACATTGATCCGCCGGAGCTGGACGCGCGGACCGCGATCGACGGTGAAGCGGGCCCGCCAGCAATCCTGGTCCTGGTCGAGCTCGCTGTCGATGGTCGGCGCGTAGTAGCCATAGACTTCAAGGGCCTGGCGGATCTGCCCTTCGGCGCGGCGAAACTGGCGCCGGACCCGGGCTGCAGGCGCGGTACAGGACTCATCCACCAGGGTGACAGTGGCCCTGACGACCCGTTCGGTAGTCCGGCTGAGCCCCTCAAACTCCACCTCGGCCAGCACGGCGCCGGGCAGCACAGCGGTGAGCAACGCCAGGGCAACAGTCGCGGTCCTTGAGCTCATGCGGCCCGTGGTTCCATTCAAGTTCAGCAGGCCCGGTTATTATCGTTGAATGAACCCGCACCCGTCGTTTCGCCCCCTGCTGCGCCGCTCGTTGCTGGCGTCCATGCTGCTGGCCGCCCCGGTGCCAATTCTGGCAGGCGCGGCAGTTGCTGGCGGTCCGGACGATGCCCTTTTCGACCGGAGCCGGGTCGGATGGTCGGAAATCCGGATGGGGGCAACGAAGCTGTTCCTGTCGGCCGAGGCCGGCGTCACGTGGCGGATGGTGCCTGGCAGCAGCGTCAGCGACGAGCTGGTGTCCTTCCCCCCGGGCAGCGCGATTGCCCCCGGACCGGAGGTCCTGGAGATCAGCTTTGAAACGGCCGGCGCCGGGCGGAAATCCCGGCTGACCCTGCTCATGGACCCCCTTTCGGGAGCCGCCATCCAGCGCACGCAGCACGAGTACGCGGGAAAATTCCGCGAGCGGATCTACCGCTTCGGGACCGACGGCGCCTATCACCGGACCCGCTGGCCATTGACTAACGCCGAGAAAAACCTCCCTCCCGCCCAGTGGACGCGGACCGCCGAAGGCCTCCGGGCCTATCCGGATGCGCCTGGCAACGCGCCGGTGGTCGAGTCCACGGGGCTCCTGTACCTGATCTCCGCCGCGGTACTGGAAAAGCCCGGTGACAGCCTGGATATCCTCACCTTTCGCCGGCACGACACGCAGACCGTGCGGGTGACGGTGCTGCCACCGCGGGAGATCACCGTCCGTTATGACGAACTGGGCCCCACCGGTGCTGTGCAGCGGCGGGGGCCGCTCCTGCCGGTGCGCCTGTCGCTGGAGGGCGTCCAGACCCCTGGCCAGCCGCCCGATGAAGACGACCTGGAACTGCTGGGCCTGCGCGGCAAGCTGGAACTGATGCTGGATCCGGCGACGAGGGCACCCGTGCAGCTGTCCGGAAACGTCCGGATCGTTGGCGCCGTAACGCTTCGGCTCTTGGCGCTGCGACCGCTGTAAGCCTATCCTTCAGCCATCCATCCAAAGGAGACCATCATGAAGACCTCGATTGCCGTCGTCCTTGCCACACTCCTGCTGTCGGCCTGTGCTTCCGGCCCCACCATCTTCAGCAACGCCGACCCGACGGCCAATCTGGGTGGCTTCAGGACCTACGGCTTCATCAGCCCGCTCGGCACTGACGGACCCGATTACTCATCGCTGCTCAGCCAGTTGCTGAAGGCCGCGACGGCCAGGGAGCTGGAAGCCCGCGGCTACAGGCCCAGCGACAATCCCGACCTGCTCGTGAATTTCCACGTGGAAAGCAAGGAAAAGATCAGCTCTACCAGCATCCCCCGGGGACCAGCCTTTGGCGGTTACTACGGATATCGCTCCGGCTATTACGGCACCTGGGGTGGCTATTCAACCGAGATCACCCAGTACACCGAGGGGACCCTCACCGTGGATCTGGTGGATGCGGCCCGCAAGCAGCTGGTCTGGGAAGGCACGGCGGTCGGTCGCGTGCGCGGAACTGACCGGGAAAATGTCCAGGCGGCCGTGGATGCGGTCGTGCCATTGATCTTCGCCAACTTTCCCGGCCAGGCTGGCCGGTAAGGCTGGCCGGTAGGCTGGCAGCACCATCGACCTCACAAACCTGCGCCGCACCTACAGGAGCGTTCCTCTGGAGCGCGACACGCTCCTGTCCGATCCGGTGGCCCAGTTCCAGCAATGGTTTGCCGATGCCCGGTCGGCCGAGGTGCTTGATCCCAACGCGATGAGCATCGCCACCGTGGACGGCGCAGGCCAGCCGTCGCTACGCGTGGTGCTGCTCAAGTATTTCGGTAGCGACGGCTTCGTCTTCTTCACCAATCTCGAAAGCCGCAAGAGCCAGGAACTGGGGGCCAATCCCCGCATCGCCGCGCTGTTCTACTGGGCGGAGCTCAGCCGGCAGGTGCGGATCACCGGGCGCACAACCCGGACGACACTGACCGAGAACCTCCGCTATTTCAGCACCCGGCCGCGGGACAGCCAGCTCGGCGCGTGGGTCTCCGACCAGAGCCGGGCGATCAGCAGCCGCGGTTTCCTCGAGAGCCGTTTCGCCGAGATCAGGGCGCGCTTCGCCGATGGCGAGGTGCCGCTGCCCTCTGCCTGGGGTGGCTACCGGATCCTGCCGGAGAGCTTCGAGTTCTGGCAGGCGAGGGAGAACCGCCTGCACGACCGGTATCTGTACAGCCCTGCGGCGGACGGCTGGTCGATCACGCAACTGGCCCCCTGAAGGAAATTCACCTGATGCCTCCGGAGTTTCGCGCCCTGCTGCTGCCTGTCGTCGCCATCACCCTGTCGGGCTGCGCCGGAGCCGGCGGTGCTTCCCGTGCCGGTCCGGGAAACCTGGACGACTTCTGCCTGGAGGCCCAGCAGGTGGTGGTCGGAACCACCGTGAGTCCGGCCTTGACGGTGCATGCGGACTTCGATGCCTTCGTGCTCTCCAAGGCCCTCATCGATCCGCTCTCGATCCAGCAGTTTGTGTGGCGCGAGGAGGATGCCGGCCGGGCGCCGGTCATGATCTCCTGCAAGCTGAAGAGTGCCGACCACCTCAACGACCGCTTCGGCGCCGGAACAGCCGCGGGCAACGGCCCCTGCCAGGACATGAACCGGCTCACCTACCGCCGGGTGCGCGCCACGCTCGGGGCAGCGGCCACGCTCCCCGTGATCTTCGAGCCGGTGGAAGAGGTGCTCAACGAGGAGAATCGTGGCCTGACCGGCCCCGACTGGCTCAAACCCTATGAGATGACGTGGAGGGACGAAAGCGGCGTCCTGCACGTGCGCACCAGGGGATTCCGCGTGGACTGGCTCGACCCTGACCTGGCGGAGATGCCGGCCCGCTTCCGTGGCGTCCAGTACTGCCACTTCATCGCTCCGGAGTATCTGGCCCGCCTGCTGCGCAATGAAGTCGAAGCCGGCATGAAAGTCGGGAAGGAGGTCGTCACTGCGCCCCAGCCGGCGATTCCGGCGTCAGCGCCTTAATCAGCTTCAGCATGGCGGCCACACTGACGACTTCTGAACGCCGGCCTTTTGCCCCGTCGCATGCAATCCCACCCCTCCGCTGACCACGACCTGTACCGCTCGATCCAGCCACTGGCGGCTGGCCCGCTGGACATCATCGGCGACGTCCACGGCGAGATCGAGGCACTCGGGCAACTGCTTCGCCTGCTCGGCTACCGTGACGATGGTTCGCATCCTCACGACCGGCGCCTGGTATTCGTCGGTGACCTCTGCGACCGTGGCCCCGACAGCCCGGGTGTGCTGGCCATGGTGGCGGCGCTCGTGCAGACCGGGCGGGCGCAGTGCGTGCTGGGCAATCACGAACTCAACCTGCTGCGCAACACCCCCAAGGCCGGCAACGGCTGGTTTTTCGCCGCTGACCACGATCGACGCGTGGGCAAATTCGGGCATACACGGCCGACGGCGGATGACCGCCAGCGGGCAGAACTGGTGGCCTTCATCGGGACGCTGCCGCTGGCGCTGGAGAGGCCGGACCTGCGGATCGTGCACGCGGCCTGGCACCCTGCATCCCTGCGCGATCTGCACCGGGAGCTGGCCACCGCGACGGTACCCGGGATCTACGCAGGCCATGAGGCCGCGAGTAACGCCCGCGTCCGCCAGTCCGGGATGAGCAGGTTGGCGGCAGATGAATTCCGGTCCTGGGGACCGCATCTTGAAGACGAGGACGTGGCAGTACCCCTGCTGCCCGGTATCGGCGCGATGGACGAGGCGTTCCAGATGGCAAACCCGATCCGGGTGGTGACCTCCGGGGTGGAGCGCCTTGCCAAGGACAGCTTCTACGCCAGTGGCAAGTGGCGGATGGTGGACCGCGTTGCCTGGTGGGAGGACTACACGGACCCCGTGCCGGTGATCTTCGGCCACTACTGGCGCTGGGCCGATCCTGAGGCGGGTGCGCAGTATTCCCGCGGCGAAAAGGACCTGTTCGCGGGCCAAAAACCCCATGCCTGGCTGGGTCCCCGGCGCAATGCCTTCTGCGTGGATTTCTCGGTGGGGGTCCGCTACCGGGAACGTCCGCTGGCCGCGGACCGGCGCTTCCTTGGGCGGCTCGGGGCGGTCCGCTGGCCGGAACAGGAACTTATTTTCGACGACGGGCAACGCCAGCCGCTGACCGCCTGAACACTAGCCGCCGAGCAATTCCGTCAGCCGTTTCTGCAGCTGCACCCTGTCCACGGCGTGTGCCACGCCGGCGCGCCGCCGGTTCGCCCAGACGGGATCAGGAAAATGCGGGTCGTCCGTAAAACGCGGGATCACGTGCCAGTGCAGATGGGGCACCTGGTTACCCAGCGACGCCACATTGATCTTGACCGGTTGCATAACATCCCGGAGCGCCTGCTCGGCCGCCCAGACCACGGCCATGCATCGCACGCGACTGCCGGCATCAAGATCAGTCATTTCCCGGACATGATCCCGCCAGATCACGCGCAGGAAGCCGGGATAGTCGGGCTCTCCGGCCGGCACGATCCGCAGTGTTTCGTCGCGCCACAGGACGGGCAGGGATGACGCCTCGGGCGACGGGCCGGGGCACAAGGGACAGGAGCCGGGCATTGCCCAACGATAACCGAAACCCGGGACTCAGTCGGCGCGGCTGGCCCCAATCAGTATCTTGAAGTGGCCGGAATCCTCGGAGAACAGGGTCTCCGCAAAGCGCTCATCGAGGTCTTCCAGCCGCAGCATGCCCGTGGCCCCGTGATCATTCGGATCCATGGGCGGCACCGCACTGTTGATCCCGGACCGCGCCGCTGGGCTGGTCTCGTCAGCGGTCAGTACGACAGCGGGTGTTGATGATGCGGGGTCGGGCACATGGGTGCGGGCGTGCGCTGCTGCGGAAAGGTCGGGAGCCAGCAGCCGCCCGGTGATTTCGGTGGTCGGCAGACCCGCGGCAGCGGTCATCGTGACAGCCGGCAGCGATGCCGGTACCGGTGCTGGTGCCGGTGCTGGTGCTGGTGCCGGAAACACGGGTGGGATCCTGCTGACGGCGGCCGGTGGTGCCTGGGCCGGCCGGGTACCCGGGGGCGTGCCCGACTTGGGCTTCCAGCCCAGCTGATCAGCGACCACGCGAACGACCTCGGGATCAATGCGCTGCAGCTGGCGGGCCTGCAGCTCGCCGAGCGCGGCATCCACGAGCGTGTTGATCAGCCGGGGCACACCACCCGTATAGAGGTAGGCGCTGGCCGGCGCGCTGACCGTCAGCAGAGCCTCCGCCTCGCGCCCCGCGGCCGACAGGCAGTTCCGCAGGTAGCCAGCCGTCTCCAGTAGCGTGAAGGGGCGGTAGCGGGTACGAAAACTGACGCGCTGGCGCATCTGGATCATGCCCGGCACATCGAGCTGGGCGTGGAGCGTGTGCGGACCCTGGAGGATGATCGATACCGGCACCGGCAGTTCGCCGGACACACTGACCAGCCGCAGCAACCGCCGGGCCAGTTCCACATTCAGCCCGGCCACATCCAGCACGATGACCGGCTGGGTGCCCGGCTCCGCGGGGGACCGGAGCAGTTCGAGGATCCTGAACAGCAGCCCGGGACCTGACAACTGCCCCGGCTCAGCGCCCAGACCGGCTGCCAGCTGAACGAGAAGGTCCTCAGACTCGCCATGCCGCACATCCACCGGGAGCAGCCTGAGCTGGCCGGCCACCGGCGCGAGTGCATGGCGGACGAAAGCCGACTTGCCCACGCCCGGACCCCCGGACACCACGGCGATGCCGCCGGGCAGGGTCACCGCGTGCCGCAGGCGGATCGCTGCGGCAGCCAGCAGCGGGTTCGGGATGAAGAAAGGCGATTCGACAAAGGGGCGCATTGGGGAATGCTGACATCCCCGGCGCGTCCTGCCGGTGATGGTCTTCACAGACCGTGTCAGAACCAGACCCGCAGCCCCGCCACAATGCGCAGATCCCGGACCTCAGACCCGCTTTCCCGGGCCAGGTCGGCGGTATCCCCAAGCTTGCCGGACCACTCGACGCCGAGGTAGGGGGCGATCTCCCGCCGGATCTCGTAGCGGACGCGAATCCCCGCCTCCATCTTGCTGAGCCCGTTGCCGATGCCGTTAACCTCATCGTCCCGACCCCAGGCAACGGCTTCGACGGAGGCGTCGAGAATGAGCCGGTTCGTGAGCAGCAGCTGGCGGCCGGCCTCCACCCCCACCCCGCTCTGACCGCGCTCCCCCAGATACGCCGTGGCCTCGAGGTGCACCCACTGGGGAGCGAGGCCTGTGATACCCAACGCGAGGTAGCTGCGGTTCTCCACCGGCGCGAAGTCCTGGCGAAGGCCCGCGACCAGATCCCAGAAGGCGGTCACGGGACGCTGCCACAGCAGTTCGACCTGGTTGTCCTCGGTCTCACCGTCCAGCCGCTCGCCTTCGGCGCGCAACAGGACCCGGTTGCTGTCCGTACCTGCCCAGGCGTGGAGGTCCCAGTGGAAAGCCGGGCCGGGGCCGGCGTCCTGCCACTCGAGGCGGTCGGCGAGGACCTGCCAGAAAACGCCGCTGCCATGGTCCCCGTGCGCCGGCGGATCGGCAGCCCGGGCTGCACCAGCATGCAGGCACAGCAGCAGGCCCGTGACCATCAGACGCGGCAAGACCGGCACCGTCATGCCGCGGAAAGATCTTGTACCTCGTCGCCGACGATTACCGTGCGGAGCATGCCGCTCGTCATGTGCAGGGACAGGTGGCAATGAAAGGCCCAGGCGCCGGCGGTATCGGCCGTGACCCGGAAGCTGAGCTGCTGACCAGGCTTGACGGAAATGGTGTGCTTGCGGACCTGGAAATTCCCGGCCTCGTCCTCGAGGTCACTCCACAGGCCGTGCAGGTGGATGGGATGCTCCATCATCGTGTCATTGACCAGCAGGAAGCGGACCCGCTCCCCCGTTGCCAGCCGGATAGGCCCCGCTTCCGCGTCGGTCTGGCCGTTGAACGACCATCGGTAGCGCTCCATGTTGCCGGTGAGATGGAGTTCGATCGTGCGGCCCGGCTCCCGGCCATCCGGATCGGGGAACGTCGTGCGCAGGTCGGCATAGGTAAGCACCCGCCGGCCGTTGTCCCGCAGGCCAACGCCCGGGTCATCCAGGCGGGAGGACGGATTGTCATTGCGCATGTCCACGGCCGGACCGAACTCGGTGGCAGCGTGACTGACCGATCCCGCGGCGCCCGGCCCATGCCCGTCATGTCCGGCATGTCCGGCATGCGCGTCGTGCCCGGCCGGTCCCGGTGTCCCGTGTCCCATGTCTGCCATCGTCAGCAGTACCCGTTCGTCCAGCGCCGGGATCACCGCGCGCAGGCCTGGCCGGGTGGCCAGTGTCCCGGCAGCGAAGCCCGTCCGGTCGAGGGACTGGGCGAAGATTGTCCACGCGTCGCGGCCGCCGGGGTCAACCAGCACATCGAAGGTTTCGCCCGTGCTGATCCGGAACTCGTCCACGGTGACCGGCTCGACCGGCTGCCCGTCGGCCGCCACCACGGTCATGGCCAGCCCGGGAATCCGCACATCAAAAATCGTCATCGCTCCCGCATTGATGAAGCGCAGGCGCACCGGCTCGCCCGCCTCAAAAAGTCCCGTCCACCCCGCTCCCGGCGCCTGGCCATTCAGCAGGTAGGTATAGGTCTGGCCGGTGACGTCCGCCAGGTCGGTGGGATTCATGCGCGTGGCCCCCCACATCCGGCGATCGGCGAGCGTGGCCGCAAGGCCGTCGCGGCGCAGGTCGCGGAACAGGTCAGCCACCGTGCGCTGACTGAGGTTGTAGTAGTCCGGCTGTTTCTTGAGGCGGGCGAGCACCCGCCCGGGCTGCTCGTCCGACCAGTCGGAGAGGATCACCACATGCTCACGCCCCGGGTCGCCCGGCTGCAGGTCGGATGGATCCAGACAGAGCCCGCCATAGAGGCCGAGCTGTTCCTGCAGGCCCGAGTGACTGTGGTACCAGTAGGTACCGGTCTGGCGCACCGGGAACTGGTAGACAAAGGTCTCGCCCGGGGCTATGCCGGGAAAGCTGAGCCCGGGTACGCCATCCATCCCGGGAGGCAGCAGGATGCCGTGCCAGTGAATGGAAGTGAGTTCGTCGAGTTCATTGGTGACCCGCAGGGTCACCGTATCGCCCTCCCGCCAGCGCAGCAGCGGCCCCGGAATGCTGCCGTTCACCGCAATCCCGCGCCGCTCCCGACCCGTTATATTCACGGACTGCCAGCCGATGCGCAGGTCAAACTCGCTGCCGGTAAGCACGACGGGTTCTGTGGTTGTGCGGGCGCTCCCGCCCGTCGGACGGAAGCCGAGGCCGAGCATTGCTCCCCCGAGGGTCACCATGCGGATGAACTGGCGACGGCGCGGGTCCGGCGGGTGATTATTCATTTCGCGGGCAGACGTGAATTAAGAGCGAGGCGCGGAATACTACAGCCGTCTATACTGATGACGCCAACGTGACAAAAGTTCCCATGCTGCGACGTCTTTTGATTTTTTCCGTGCTGTTGCTGGGCGGCACTGCGGCCCCGGCGGCTGATCCACTCCCCTCCTGGCGGGACAATGCAGTCCGCCAGCGAATTCTCGACTTCGTCGCCACGGTCACCAGCCCGGGCAGTACCGGTTATCTGACACCCAACGACCGGATCGCGGTCTTCGACGACGACGGCACCCTGTGGCCGGAAAAGCCGCGAGCCCAGGGCATGTTTGCCCTCCAGCGGCTGCGCACGGTCGCGGGCGACCATCCGGAGTGGCGCGACAGGATGCCCTACAAGGCCGCGCTGGAACTCGGTGGCAAGTACATGCAGGAGGCCAGCGACGAAGCTGTTGTCCAGTTGCTGGCGGCGGCCCATGCCGGGCAGACCCAGGAGGCGTTCCGCAGCGATGTGCGCGCGTACTTTGCCAGCGCGCGACACCCGCGGTTCAGGCGGCCCTATACACATCTGGTCTATGCACCGATGCGTGAACTGATGAACTACCTGAAGGCCAATGGCTTCCGCGTGTTCGTCGTGACCACCGGCAGCATCGACCTGGTACGGGCCCTGGCGGAGGATCTTTACGGCATTCCGGCCGACGACGTGATTGGCAGCAGCGTGGTGGGCACGCTCCGCGAAGAGGATGGCCGGCTGGTCGTGCGGCGCCAGCGCACCGTGCATGTGCTCAGTGACGGCGCAAACAAGCCGCTGATGATCGACCTGCACGTGGGCCGCCGGCCGGTCATCGCGGTGGGCAATATCAATTCCGGCGGGGACATCGACATGCTCCGCTACAGCCAGGGAGCGGGCGGGGCCTCAGGCCCGCCGCAGACACTGCAGATGCTCATCAGCCATGACGACTTCGAGCGTGAATATGCCTATGACGAGGCAGACCAGGCGTCCCGGAAGGCGGCCAATGCCGGCGGGTGGCTGGTGGTGAGCATGCGCTTTGACTGGCTCAGGGTCTTCAGTGACAACTGAATACCCGATATCGGCGGGCAGTCCCACGCCACCGGGCGCCCGCTGGAGCCGGGCCGAGACCAACTTCGCAATCTACAGCCGGGCGGCAACCGCCATGGAGCTGCTGCTTTATCGCAAGGCCGGTGATGCGGATCCCTTCCAGGTAATCACTCTGGATCCGCGGTCACACCGGCATGCGTTTCACTGGCACGTCGCGGTCGGTCAGCTGCCGGTCGGCACGCTGTTCAACTGGCGTGTCACCCTGCCGGGTGACGCGGCGGCTGGCGCAAGCCACCCGGTCCGCCACGAGGTGCTCGATCCCTTTGCGCGGGCCGTCAGCCACAGCCGGTGGAGTCGTCGCACCTGGCAACCGGGGGCCCCGCTCGGCTATCGAGGGATCGTCACGCGCAGCCGCGGAGCGAAGACAGCGCCAGCTTCGCTGATTCATCCCCTGGAAGGCGCGGTGATCTACGAACTGCACGTGGGGGGCTTTACCCGCCATCCCTCGTCAGGCGTCAGGCATGCGGGCACCTTTGCCGGGCTGGTCGAGAAAATCCCCTACCTCGTCGAGCTTGGGGTCACGCATGTACAGCTCCTGCCGGTGGCCGCCTTCGACGAGCAGGATGTCCCTGAACAGGTTGCCGACCTCGGCCTGCGCAACTACTGGGGCTACAGCCCGGTGGCGCTCACGAGTCCGCATCCTGGTTACTGCATCACGCCCGATGACCGGGGCCAGGTGGAAGAGTTCCGCGGCATGGTGCAGGCGATGCACGACGCAGGGCTTGGCGTGCTGCTGGACGTGGTGCTGAATCACACCGCGGAGGGCGGCGCGGAGGGACCCGTGCTCAACTTCAAGGGCGCACTTCCCGACGCCTTCTATCACCACGACGAGACCGGCTATCGCGACTACACGGGCTGCGGCAACACCATCAACTGCAATCATCCGGTGGTCAGCCGGCTGCTGGTGGGCGCCCTGGATGTCTGGGTCAGGGAGCTCGGCGTGGACGGCTTCCGTTTCGACCTGGCCAGCGTCTTCGTGCGCGGAACGGATGGCGCACCGCTGGCGGATCCGCCGTTCCCGTGGATGGTCGAGGCGGCGTTCCCCGACACGATCCTGATCGCTGAAGCCTGGGATGCTGCCGGCCTCTACCACGTGGGCAACTTCCCCGGGCATGCCTGGGGGGAATGGAACGGCCGGTACCGGGATACGCTGCGCCGCTTCCTGCGCGGTGACGCCGGCCTGGTGGCGGAAATGGCCACCAGCCTCGCCGGCAGCAGCGATCTCTATGCAGCCAGCGACCGGTCGCCCGCCAGCAGCATCAACTTCCTGACCGCCCATGACGGCTTCACCCTTGCCGATCTCGTCAGCTACCGCGAGAAGCACAACGAGGCCAACGGCGAGGAAAACCGCGACGGCTGGGATCACAACCTGAGCTGGAACTGCGGCACCGAGGGCGACACACTCGATGAGGACATCCTGGCACTGCGTGCCCGGCACGCACGCAATGGCCTTGCCCTTCTGCTGCTCTCGCAGGGCGTCCCGATGCTGCTCGCGGGCGACGAGGTGCTGCGTACGCAGCGCGGCAACAACAATGCCTGGTGCCAGGACAACGAGATCTCGTGGTTCGACTGGCGCCTGACGACAGTCAATGGCGACATGCTGCGCTTCGTCCGGGAAATGATCGCCCTGCGCCGGCGGCACCCGACCCTGTCACGGGGCCGCTTCCTCACGGGACTGCCGGATGACGAGCGGGGCATGCCGGACATCGCCTGGCAGGGCACCCGGCCTGGCCAACTGCCCTGGGAGGATCCGGACGGCCGCTTCCTCGCCTTCACACTGGCGGGCTGCGGCCCGGACGAGCCACCCCTGCAGGTGCTGGTCAACATGGCAGACGACAGTGTGTCGGTCGAACTACCCGAGCTCGCCGGCCGCACCTGGCGCCTGGCCGTGGACACCGCTCGCCCCTCCCCGCTGGACATCCTGCTCCCCGAGGAGCAGACGCCCTGGACCGCCCCCCGCTATCTCAGCCCGGCCCGCAGCGTGGTGGTGCTGGAGGGGTGGAGCAACTAGCGTCGCGGCCTGGCCTCAGCCGCCGAAATCCTTCCGGAAGCGCAGCTGCCAGGTCCTGGGATCCTGGAAGTACTGCACGCCGGCGAGGCCCGACACCAGCATGGTCCGGTCGTTGCAGTTACGGCATTCCAGCACCACCCGCCAGGCGTCTTCGGTGTTCTTCAGCTCCACCGCCCCGTTCCAGGTGGTATAGCCGTCCACCAGGAAGCGGGGGTTGCCGCTGCTGAACACGCTGTGGTCACCCACCGAGTACAGGTAGGCGCTGGTGACCAGTTCGTAGCTGTTGCTCACCGGAACGGTGTAAATCGCACCCAGAGTAGCCGTGTAGTCGGGGATGCGGGTGGGCTCCGCGATGTTGCCGTTGGAGTCGACGATCCCGGCGTCGCAGATGTTGCGGGTCGGGCCACCGCTGCCAAGTGCGTCCCGACAGTCCTGTTGCTGGGCCAGGATATCCTCGGCAATGTCCTGGTACTTGCCGTCCTGGAATCCCAGGTTGGCCAGCAGGACCAGCGGCTCAACGGGATTGGCGACCACCTCCAGCTCGACACCCTTGTTCTCCAGTCCGGCGAAGTTCTTGGTGATGAACTGGATCTGGCCCGTGATGGGCGTGAACGCCGTGGGCAACTGGAAGTCAGAAACGTCCGTGTAGAAGGCCGTCAGGTTCACCCGCAGCCGGTTGTCGTACCAGCTGGAGCGCATGCCCAGTTCGTAGGACCAGACGACCTCCGAATCGAAGGGCTGGAGCTGGTCCGGGGTGGTACCCCGGGCACTCCAGCCCCCTGACTTGAAGCCACGGGTGGCTGAGGCGTAGAAATTGAGATCGTCACTGGCCGTGTACTGCAGGGCTACCCGGGGCGTCCAGAGCCCGGTGCTCAGCGTGCGCGGAATGCCGAACAGCGCCAGGTTGGCGTTGTCCAGGTCGTTATCCGAGATGCCATCGTCGTTGGTGTCGACGAACTGACAGCCAGGAACTCCGGTGCAGTCCGGCTGGGGCGCATTGTCCGTGAAGGACACGTCCTTTTCCTCATCCGTGTAGCGCACACCGAGGGTCAGGGTCCAGGCCTCCAGGAAGTCGATGTCGGTCTGCAGGTACGCGGCCCAGGTCTCCGTGGTGTTGTCGAGGATCCGGTCAGCCGGCACGAGCGGGATGAAGGTACCGGGCGGATCGGCCCCGATCAGGGACAGGTCAAAGTCGAAGACATCACCGAAATCGGTACTGTTGTCCTCGTCCAGGTAAAAGAGCCCTGCGGTATAGCGGATGCCGTCACTCAGGTCAGCGGTGAGCTTCACTTCTGCCGTGAACTGCTCGTGCTCCCCGTCATTGGCAATGGAAAAGCCGCCATAAGTGGGAGGTTCCTGACCGAAGTTGGCGCGCCCGGCCGCATTGCCATCCAGGAAGTCCAGTGCGAATTTCTGGCTCATGTCGCGCCAGCCCACGATGAAGTTCACCCGGCCAATGCCCGCATCCCACTCCAGGTTGGAAGTAACATTGAAGGATTCAACCTCATTGCCGAAGCCGTATCGGGTCTTCTCGCCGACGAACAGGCCGGCGAGCGGCGCGCTGCCCTTGGTCAGCCCCGTCCTGCTGACCCGGTTACTGCCCAGCTTGGAATTGGCGATATTGGCGTCGTCGGTGTCCTCGTAGTCCACCGCCAGGTCCCAGGACAGGCCATCGGCCAATTGCCAGAGAAAGGCGGCCCGCAAACCCAGGTTCTCCTCGCCATTGAGTTCCTCGCCCGTCGTCAGGTTGTCCACGTAGCCGTCTTCGTTCACGTAGAAGCCGGAAAACTTCGTCAGGAAGGTGTCGGAAACCGGCACGTCAATGCTGCCCCTGGCCAGATAGCGGTCGTATTCGCCGTAACCCGCCTCCAGGTAGCCGCCAAGTTCCCCTGCGGGCCGTTTCAGCAGGACGCGCACGGCACCACCGGTCGTGTTGCGGCCGAAGAGCGTCCCCTGCGGCCCGCGCAGCACCTCGATGCGGTCCACATCGAAGAGGGTGAAGTTGTTGGCGTTCTGCCGGGCCACGTAGATGTCATCAACGTAGCTGCCCACCGGCGGGTCGAAAGTCGAGATCGACTCGGTGTTGTTCAGGCCCCGGAGCGAATACGCGTTGGCCGTACCCAGGCCCGTATTGTTGTGGGCGATCAGGTTGGGGACCAGGCGCCCCATGTCGAGGGCCTGGACAACCTGCAGGGTCTGCAGCTGCTCGCCACTGTAGGCCGTGACGGCCAGGGGTACGTCCTGGAGCTGCTGTTCACGGCGCTGGGCCGTAACGGTTATCTCGGTCATGATGCTGGTGTCCTGGGCCTGCACCGGCAGCGGGCCGGTGCCGATGGCCACCATCACGCATGCGGTCGCCGGGCCGGAAAGGTGGGGAAATGAATACTTCACTGGGATCTCCCTGCTGCGCGACCTGCTAATCGGCGTCGCCATAAGAATGGATCCGGGTGGCCAGAAGGTTGCACGCCAGCAGCACTGGCCGAACACCCGGGAACACCTCTATCCTAAACTCTTCGCGACAAGAGTAAATCCTGGACGGAAGGAGTTCGAAGATGCTGAAGAGCATCGCAATAGTGACCCTGCTGGTGCGCAGTCTGGCCCCGGTCGAGAGCGCCTACGAGGAGCACCTGGGCTACGAGACGGTGCGGCGGGGGACATTGAGCCCGGAACTGACCGGCACCTGGGGCACGCCCGGCATGGCCGGACGCGAGTACATCCTGATGCAGCCGGCCAGTGGCGCCGAGGTTTACCTGCGCTTCGTCCGCATGCCCGCAGACCTTGCGGATGCCCCGCCCTTCATGACCCATGGCTGGAACGCCACGGAGCTTCTGGTGCAGGATCCGGATGCCCTGGCCGACAAGCTGCGGGATTCGCCCTTCCGGGTCATCGGCCCGCCGGCCGACCTGACGCCAGGCCCGGACGCGCCCCGGGCCATGCAGGTGCTGGGTCCGGCCGGGGAACTGCTCTACCTGACCCGGATCATCCCGGGCGGCACATCCTTCGACCTGGGCTCCGCCCGAACGCCGGTGGACCGCGTATTCATTACGGTGGTGGCAGGTCCTTCGCTGACGGTGCTGCGCGACTATTACGGCCGGCAACTTGGCCTGCCCCTGAGCGACAATCTTTACTGGCCCATTGAGGTACTGGCCCGGGCCCATGGCCTGCCCCTCGACACGCCGTTTCCCCTGGCAGTCGCCATCCTGCCCCGCCACTACCTTGTGGAACTCGACGAGTATCCCCGTACCGTGGTTCCGCGGCCCCGCTCTGACGAGCTGTTGCCCGCCGGCATGGCGATGGTGAGCTTCACCGTGGACACGCTTACGGCGGGGACGGACGCCATCGAATGGCGACAGCCGCCCCAGGCCATTGCGGATTTTCCCTACCGGGGTCGCCGGGTGGCTGTCACCGTGGGGCCAGCGGGCGAGTGGCTTGAAGTCATAGAAACCCGGGTACCGGCGCGGCCGGCCCCGCCATCACGCTGACGGGACGGCGCTCCGCGTTGACAGGCAGGAACCCCGGGCCTAGCCTCGACCCGTTATCGTTCGCCGCGCATCCCCAGACCGCAAGACAGGAGAACGCCCATGTCCATCGCCAAGGTGTCCGAACTCAGCTGCACCTCATCCAAGAGCTTCGAGGATGCCATTCACAAGGGCCTTTCCCGGGCCAACAAGACGCTCCGCAATATCCGCAGTGCCTGGATCAAGGAGCAGCATGTGCGGGTCTCCAAGGGCAAGGTGACCGAATACCAGGTGAATATGCTGGTCACCTTCGTGCTGGACGACTGACCGGCCCGGCACGCCTACCCGGTCAGGGATGGGCCTGGGCGGGACGGAAAGAAGGCGCTGGTCCGGCGCATGTAGTCCTGATAGGCCGGCCGGCGCGTCGCGATGTCCTTTTCGGTGAGCGCGACGCCCGAGACCTTCAACAGGAAGAAGGTCAGCAGCAGGGGGCCGATCAGGCTCCACCAGGCGCCGCCGGCTGCGGCGATCAGGCCGATGCCCCACCAGAGCACGAACTCGCCAAAATAATTGGGGTGCCGGCTGTAGCGCCAGAGACCCTGGTCCATCACCGCTCCTGCCGAATCGGGCCGCTGCTGGAAGCGGTACATCTGGAAATCCGCGACCGCCTCGAACAGGAATCCGCCCGTCCAGAGGGCAACGCCGATCCAGTCGAGGACGCCGAGGGGAACGTCGCTGCCCGCAGCCCCCAGCAACGGGGCCGCGACCAGCCACGCCAGTACCGCCTGCAGCCCGAAAACGAGCCACAGGCTCTTGAGCCCGAAGTTCGGTTCGTTCCGGGCCCGGATCACCTGGTAGCGCCGGTCCTCGGGCTTGCCCCGTCCGCGCCACCAGATGTGCAGCGCCAGGCGGGCTGCCCAGACCGCGGCCAGGATCATCACCAGCATGCCCCGTGCACTGGCCTCCGGTGACTGGAGGAACCAGGTGACACCGGCACCGGCAATGGCGATGCTCCAGAACACATCCACGATGCCGGTATTGCGCGCGACGAGACTGAGCAGCCACGCCACGAGCATGATCGCCAGCGTGGTCACGAGTCCGGCCAGCGCCAGGGTCAGCATGGCTGCCTCATCGGCGAAACCGGTAATGCGCCACGAGCCATTCGGTGCCGCCCGCATAGCCAAACAGCTCGGCCACGGCCATGAAGAACATGCGCCAGCGCTGGAACCAGCGGTCAGCGCCGGTCCCGTAGGCCTCCCGGAGGACGGCCAGCACGGCCTCCCGGTGCCGGTCCTGGTTGGCGAGCCAGTCGTTGGCCGTGCGTTCGTAATGGGTGCCGGGCACGCGCCACTGCTCCTCCAGGCGCAGATGCTCCTGGAAATTGAGCAGCGTATCCTCGGCAGGCATCATCCCCCCGGTAAAGAAGTACTTCGCCATCCAGTCATTGTCGCCTGCGACATCGAAGGGATACATCAGTGAACGATGGCAGAAGATGTGCACAAAGAGCTTGCCGTCCGGCGCAAGCCACGTGGCGATCCGCTCCATGAGCACCGCGTAGTTGCGCATGTGCTCGAACATCTCGACGGAAACAACCCGGTCGAAGCGACCCTCCGGCGCGTAGACGTTGGCGTCAGCGGTCACGACGACCAGGTTGCCGAGACCCCGCAGCCGCGCCTGCTCCAGGATGTACGCCCGCTGGGGCGCCGAGTTGGAGACGGCGGTGATGCGGGCTGCCGGGTAGCGGGCGGCCATCCACAGGCTGAGCGAGCCCCAGCCGCAGCCCAGCTCCAGGATGCGCTGCCCGTCGGCCAGTTCCGCCCGCTGGCAGGTAACCCGGAGCATGGCCTCTTCGGCGTCGGCCAGGGTGCCGGCACCATCCCCGTACCAGCAGCAGCTGTACTTCAGGTGCGGGCCCAGTACGTGCTGGAAGAAGGCCGGCGGCAGCTCGTAGTGCTGTTCATTGGCCTTGCCGGTCTCGATGGCCACCGGACTCCGGCGGAGTTCTGCCAGCCGGCGCCGGTACTGCTCGAACTCGGCGGCACCGCGGTCCAGGGACTCGCCCGCCAGGCGCGCGGCCATGAGTCGGCGCATGCCAAACCGCGCCAGCACATCGGGAACCAGACCCCGTTCGCACAGGTCTATCAGGCCACTCACCGCTGGTCATCCTCGACGGCCGCGCGCACCCGGTTGATGAGGCTCCCGATGACCGGCAGCTGCTCATAGAGGCCGGAGCCGGAATCCCAGAAGTCCTTGTGAATCAGCACCCGGCCCTGCTCGTCAAAGCGGAACTGGGTGACGCCGTAAGTCACCACCGGCTGCCCGCGTTTCAGCCCATCGGCCTCAACGGTCATCCGCCAGCGCACGTACCAGTCATTGCCGGCCGGCGCCCGGTCGAGAAACTCCACATCCAGCAGGGTGGCACGCTCCATGGTGCGCGCGAAGTAGTCTTCAATGGCCGCCACGCCGTCGATGCCAACGAGGGTATCGTTCAGGTAGGCGCCGGGCGCGTAGACGCCGGTGGTCTTGGCCCGCACGGAGTCGACCGTGGTCTGCGAAAAATAGTCCTGAATCCGGGCAAAGGCGTCACGCTCAGCCGCGCTGCCGGGTTCCAGTACGGCGGCCATTGGCGCCGTCCGCGCCAGCGCCTGCTCATAGGACGCGTTGAGATCCTCGAGGGAGGGCGCCGGCGCCCCGCAGCCGGAAGCCAGAACACACACCGCAGCCAGGCAGGTGCCAGTCGACGTGTGGCGCACCAGGGCACTCATGAGTCACCTCCGGAAAATGAACAGGCCAAGCGTATACGGTTGTGCATCCAACCGCGCACCCGCAACGTATCTACTGGCAGCAGAATTCCAGACAAGGGTCCCCGGCGTGCGGATTGCAATCATTGGCAGCGGAATATCGGGACTTTATGCGGCTCACCTGCTCCATGCCCGGGCAGAACTGACGATCTTCGAGGCCGGCAGTCACCCCGGCGGCCACAGCAACACGGTGGAAGTGGCCATGGACGGGCAACGGCTGGCCATCGACACGGGCTTCATCGTCTTCAACGAACAGAACTATCCCCGCTTCACGGCCCTGCTCCGGGACCTCAACGTACCCTGGCAGCCGAGTGACATGAGCTTCAGCTTCCGCTGTGCCAACAGCGGCCTCGAGTACCGGGGAGATAATACCTTTGACGCCATCTTTGCCCAGCGCCGCAACGTCCTGCGGCCGGCATTCCATCGCATGCTGCGGGACATCCTGCGCTTCAACCGCCTTGGCGCGTCGCTGGCCAGCGCGGCAGCCGACACCACACTCGCTGAGTTCCTGCAACAGCGTCAGTTCAGGGGGCCGATGGTGGACGACTACCTGCTGCCCATGGCGGGGGCCATCTGGTCGGTGGAGCCCGGCCAGATACTGGCCTTCCCCGCCCGGCAGTTCGGCCGCTTCTTCCAGAATCACGGCCTGCTCCAGGTGGAGGGCCGGCCCCAGTGGATGACCGTGACCGGCGGATCGCGGGAGTATGTCCGGGCGCTCGTCCGCCCCCTGCGGGAACGGCTGCTGCTGGAGACCCCGGTGGAATGGATCGAGCGCCATGCCGACCAGGTGACCGTCAAGGCCCGGGGCCGGCCTGCGGCCGGGTTCGACCAGGTGGTGCTGGCCTGTCACAGCGACCAGGCCCTGGCGCTGCTGCGGGATCCCGGCGCCCGGGAGCGGGAGATCCTCGGGGCGATGCGCTACCAGGACAACGATGCCATCCTGCATACGGACACCCGCCTGTTGCCCCGGCGGCGCCGCGCGTGGGCCTCGTGGAACTACCACCGGGGCCTGGGCGGCGAAAACGGGGGTGTATCGGTCACCTATAACCTGACCAGGCTGCAGAACCTGCCTACGCGCCGGCAATTCCTGCTGACTCTCAACAGCCATGACGCCATCGATTCCCGCCAGATCGTGCATCGACAGTCCTATGCCCATCCCGTCTTCGACCGGGCGAGCCTCCAGGCCCAGGAACGTCATGCCGAGATCAACGGCCAGCAGCGCACCTGGTTCTGTGGTGCCTACTGGGGTTACGGCTTTCACGAGGATGGCGCGCGCAGCGCGCTGCGCGTCTGTGAGGGCCTGGAGAGCATGGCCGGACTGCCGCCAGCTCCCGACCGCGCCATCACCACCGGAAGCGCCGACGATGCACAGTTGTATTTATCAGGGACGCGTTAGCCACCGGCGGTTTTTCCCGGTGCGGCACGCGTTCCGTTACCGGGTCGCGATGCTTTATCTCGACCTGGCTGAACTGGACGGCATCTTCGAACCCTTCTGGCTGTGGTCGGCGCGCCGGCCCGCGCCAGCCTGGTTTCGCCGGGGCGACCACTACGGCGATCCGTCGCAGCCGCTGGCCGAGAGCATCCGCGAACTGGTCGCGCGGGAGACGGGCGTGCGCCCCGCCGGGGCTGTCCGCCTGCTGACCCATCTGCGCTATTTTGGCTACGTGTTCAATCCACTCAGTGCCTTCTACTGTTTCGACGAAGAGGGCGGCCTGGACGCGGTCGTGCTGGAGGTCAGCAACATGCCCTGGCGGGAGATGCACCCCTATGTGCTGCGGCGAGGCGCGCCAATCGCCAACGGTGGCTTCCGCTTCGAATTTGCGAAGGCTTTTCACGTCTCACCGTTCCTGCCGATGGACATGGAGTACCGTTGCCGCCTCGCCCCGCCGGCCGAGCGGCTGGCCTTCGCCCTGGAGAACTGGCATGCCGGCACCCGCCGTTTCGACGCCCACCTGTCCTTCGAGCGCGTGC
>CAYOXI010000005.1:14009-66509 GCA_964407855.1 uncultured Chromatiaceae bacterium | reverse complement strand
ATCTCGCGACCCAGCTCGAACTTGACGTCCCGGGGATTCCGACCGTCTGCGACCTGGGCCCGGAGGGCCGCGATTTCGGCAACCGGACGAAAGCTCAGCAGCTCGAAGTACCGCCACATCAGATCATCGGAAACCGACATCAGCTTGCCAAACATCTCACCGGCCGGTTCGGTAATGCCGACGTAGTTCCCCAGTGACTTGGACATCTTGTTCACCCCGTCGAGTCCCTCAAGGAGCGGCATGGTGATGACCACCTGAGGCGGCTGGCCATAGTCCTGCTGGAGCTGGCGCCCTACCAGCAGATTGAAGCGCTGGTCGGTGCCACCCAGCTCGACATCCGCACGGAGCACGACCGAGTCATAGCCCTGCACCAGGGGATAGAGAAATTCGTGAATCGAGATGGGCTGGTTGGCCGCATAACGCTGCTGAAAATCGTCCCGCTCCAGCATCCGGGCTACCGTGTGTCGGCCGGCAAGCTGTATCAGGCCGGCAGCGTCCATCTGCCCCATCCAGCGGGAATTGAAGTCGATCGTGGTGCGGGCGGGGTCCAGGATCCGGAAAATCTGCCCCTGATAGGTGGCTGCATTGCTCGCAATGTCCGCCGGCGACAGGGGCGGACGGGTCGCGTTCCGGCCGGTCGGGTCGCCAATCATGGCCGTGAAGTCCCCGATCAGGAACACCACTTTGTGGCCAAGCTCCTGAAAAGAGCGGAGTTTGTTGATGAGGACCGTATGCCCCAGGTGAAGGTCCGGGGCGGTGGGATCAAATCCTGCCTTGATGGTCAGCGGCCGACCCGTCGCCAGCCGGCTGGCGAGTTCGGCCTCCGGCAGGATGTCACTGGCGCCCCGGCGGATCTCGGCAAGCTGCTCTGTAGGAGTCGTCATCGGGCAGGACCAGGACTCTCGGCGTTGCAGGACGGGTCGGCCCGCGGGCGCCGACGATATACGATTCGCCCGGCGTGGTCACCGTCGGGGCCATCCGTGCCCCCAGCGAGCAGCCACCCGCCCCGTAGACCGCGGGATCGGTCAATGCTGAAACTGTGCGCTTCGTCAGTTGACCGGGGCACCCGGATGCTCTGATAATGCGCCGCAACCAAATCAATCACTTGCAACTTTCCGGGGACGGCGGTTAGTCGTTCCCGCGGATTGGACTGCGCAGACTGTGGCTGCGGACCCGGAACTCAGGTTGGGGACTTATGGAAAACTTGCCACAGCGGGAAAGCCCGGCCGATAAACTGCTTCGCCGGCTCGACGCTCCCGCCGCCCGCCTTCGCCCGGTGCTCCTGTCCCTGGGCGCAGCCCTGGTGGCGCTCGCCGCCGGCTATCAGCTCACAAGCCGGATCATCGACGCGGAATCGGGTGCGCCGGACCATACGCCCCGGCTGGTGCAGGCGGAACCCGCCACTGAACCCGCCTCCGAGCCTGATCCGCTCGAGGAGTTGCTGATCAAGGTACGGCCCGGGGACACCCTGGATGGGCTCTTCCGGGATCAGACCCTGAGCCAGATCGACCTGGCCGAGATCCTTCAACTGGATGCCGCCCGCCAAAACCTGCGGATCCTGAAGCCCGGGGATACGCTGCGCGTACGCCACGACGGCTTCCGGGTAGTCAGTCTCCAGCGGGACCTGGACCTCCGTCGCAGCCTCGAAGTCCGGCGCGGCGACTCCGGCTTCGAGGCCACCGTGCTCAACCTGCCGATCGAAGAGCGCATCGTCACGAGCGCCGGGCGCATCCGCAGCTCGCTTTTTGAAGCGGCCCAGCAGGCACGGATCTCCGACAAGCTGATCATGAAGGTCGCAGAAGTCTTTGAATACGACATCGACTTCGTCCGCGACATCGGCGCCAACGACGAGTTTGCGCTGGTGTACGAGGAACTCTGGCGGGATGGCCGCAAGCTGGGCGAGGGCAACGTCCTCGCCGCTGAATTCGTCAACCGCGGCGCCCGCTACACGGCGATCCGCTTCGATGAGGCGGACGGTCGTGCTGCCTACTACACCCATGACGGCCAGCCGCTTCGCAAGGCCTTCGTCCGGGCGCCCCTCTCCTTCACGCGCATCAGTTCCGACTTCAACCCCCGGCGCCGACACCCCGTCCTGAACACCATCCGGGCCCATCAGGGGGTGGACTACGCCGCACCCCGGGGGACGCCCGTGAAGGCCTCCGGCGACGGCAAGGTGATTTTCAGGGGCTGGAAGAACGGCTATGGCAACACGGTTATCCTGCAGCATGGTGGCAATGTCACTACCCTCTACGCGCACATGTCGGGCTTCGGCAAGGGCAGCTACGGCAACCGGGTGCGGCAGGGCGACGTGATCGGGTTCGTGGGTGCCACGGGTCTCGCCACCGCCCCGCACCTGCACTATGAATACCGGAAGAACGGCGTACACCTGAATCCCCGGACCGTGATCCTGCCCCCGGCAGAACCGCTCAGGGGCGCGGAGCTGGTCGCCTTCAGGGCGAAGGCAGAACCACTCCTGCAGCGCCTCGAAGGCCGCAGCACCATGCTGGCCGCCAACCGCCAGGCGCAGAACTGACCGCACGGCAGCTGTTCGTCGGCCTGATGTCCGGCACCAGCCTGGACGGTGTCGATGCGGTCCTTGTCGAGTTCCTGCCCGGCGAATGCAAGATCCACGGCCATGCCCGGCGCACCTACCCGGAGCCGCTGCTGGGGGAGCTTCACCGGATAACCCGGGATCCGTCCCGCGCCACACTCGCTACGGCCACCGTGCTCGACGTCGCGATCGCGGAGGAGTTTGCAGCCACCGCCAACGCTCTCCTTGATGAGCCCGCAACGGCTGCCCTGCGCGAATTCGTCGCCGCCATTGGCAGCCATGGCCAGACCGTGCTGCACGCCCCGGATGGCTGTCCGGGGGTCACCGTGCAGCTGGGAGACCCGGCCCTGATTGCGGCCCGCACAGGTCTGACGGTGGTCGGCGATTTCCGTCGCGGTGATGTGGCGTTGGGGGGCCAGGGCGCACCCCTTGTCCCGGCCTTTCACCGCTATGCGCTCGGCCATCCACGCGAGGCCCGGGCCGTGGTGAATATCGGGGGAATTGCCAATGTCTCACTGCTGCCAGGCGATTCGTCTCTGGTGGCTTTCGACACCGGCCCCGGCAACACCCTGCTCGACGGCTGGTGCATGGCACACCGTGGCGAGCCCTTCGACCAGGATGGGGGCTGGGCGGCAAGCGGCAACGTGCTGTCCGAACTCCTGGGCCGGCTCCTGCAGGACGATTACTTCCGCCGCCCGCCACCCAAGAGCACGGGGGTGGACTACTTCAACATGGGCTGGCTGCAAAGCTACCTGCCGGACGGTGATTCAGCGCCTCAGGATGTACAGGCAACCCTCGCGGAGCTGACTGCCGCAACCATCGTCAATGCGCTGCCGGCCGCCGCCGGGCCGTCTGTCGTCGCAGTCTGCGGCGGTGGCGCGAGAAATGCTGACCTGATGCGACGCCTGAAATTGCGCCTTGGCACACGCCGGCTCGTGACCACCGCAGCCTTCGGGATCGAGCCTGCGTTGGTCGAGGCCGCTGCGTTTGCGTGGTTTGCCCGGGAACGCCTGGCGGGACGGCCTACGAACGCGCCGGAAGTCACCGGCGCCCGTCGCCGTCTGTCCATGGGCGGTGTATTCCTGCCGCCAGACAGCCGGGACGCAGGGCCGTAACCCGTCGTTAACAGCAACACGCCGGCCATGCTCGTGGGCGGATTATGCCAAGTGTGATGGCCGTAACGCGGCTCCCGGAGCAGACTGCTATAGTTTTTTCCGGTTTTTGCGGTGTTGCTGCCTTGGATACCCCCAACTTCAGGCTCCCCGAGAATTTCATCAACCGGGAGCTCAGCGCGCTGGAGTTCAACCGGCGGGTCCTGCACCAGGCGAAGGATGTGTCCACCCCGCTCCTCGAGCGGCTCAAATTCCTGTGTATCGTTTCCACCAACCTGGATGAGTTCTTCGAGATCCGGGTCAGCGGGCTTCGTCAGCGCCTCGAACTCGGCCTCCCCCCCCAGGGACCTGACATGCTCGGGGCCTCCCAGGTCCTGGCCGAGATCAGTCGCCGGGCCCATGCACTGGTCGACGAGCAGTACCGGCTCCTCAACGAGGAGCTGATACCAGCGCTTGAAACCGAGGGTGTGCGCTTCATCAAGAGAACACGCTGGCGACCGGCGCACCGCGACTGGCTGCGCAACCACTTCCATCGCGAAATTGTCCCCGTCCTCAGCCCGACATCACTCGATCCGGCGAGGCCGTTTCCCAAGATTCTCAACAAGAGCCTGAACTTCATCGTCGGCCTGAAGGGCATAGACGCCTTCGGCCGGCCGGTCCAGCGTGCGATCGTCCAGGCACCCAGGTCTCTGCCCCGCCTTATCCGACTCGATTCATCGCTGCCCGAAACCGGACCCAACGACTTCGTATTCCTGTCTTCCGTGATCCATGCCTTCCTGGACGAACTGTTTACCGGCATGGAAATCCTCGGTTGCTACCAGTTCCGTGTCACCCGCAACAGCGACCTCTACGTTGAAACCGAGGAAGTCGACGACCTGATGCGGGCAGTGGAGGGGCAGCTGATCTCGGCCCGCTACGGGGAGGCCGTGCGGCTTGAAGTTGCCCACGACTGCCCGGACGAGCATGTCGGCTACCTGCTCGAGATGTTCGAACTGGACAATGCGGACCTTTACCGCGTCGACGGCCCTGTCAACCTGAATCGCCTCATGGCCGTGCACCAGCTCGCAGGGCGAGACGACCTTCGCGATATCCCCTTCACAGCGGGGCAGCAGAATGCGGTGATCGCGGCTGACGACCTCTTCGCCGCGATGGCCCACCGGGACATCCTGCTCCACCACCCCTATGAGTCCTATGGTCCGGTAATCGACTTCATCGGCCGGGCGGCCGAAGACCCGGATGTCCTTGCCATCAAGATCACGCTGTACCGTACTGGCCCCGCATCACCGATCGCCGATGCCCTCGTCAGGGCCGCACAGGCCGGCAAGGAGATCACTGTCAGCATCGAGCTGCGGGCCCGCTTTGACGAGGCCGCCAACATCCAGCTCGCAAACCGGCTTCAGGAAGCAGGCGCCCATGTGGTCTACGGGGTGGTGGGCTTCAAGACCCACTGCAAGCTGGCGCTGGTGGTGCGCCGGGAGAATGGCCGACTGCGGCGCTATGTACATCTCGGCACGGGCAACTATCACACCGGTACCGCCCGCATCTATACGGACTACAGCCTGCTCTCGGCAGAGGAGTCGCTTGGTGAGGATGTCCATCACGTCTTCCTGCAACTCACCAGCCTCGTGCAGACCCCGCCGCTGCAGCGACTCATACAGGCGCCCTTCAGCCTGCACTCACAGATGATTGAGTACATCAACGCCGAAACCCGCAATGTGCTCGCCGGCGGGGCTGGACACGTCATTGCCAAACTCAACGCGCTGGTGGAACCGGAAGTTATCCAGGCGCTCTATCGGGCATCGTCGGCGGGGGTCATGGTGGATCTGATCGTCCGCGGCATCTGCTGTCTGCGGCCCGGGATGCCTGGTCTCTCCGAGAATATCCGGGTGCGGTCCATTGTCGGGCGCTTCCTCGAGCATTCCCGGGTGTACTACTTTCACGCCAATGGAGAAGAGCGGGTCTTCTGTTCCAGTGCCGACTGGATGGACCGGAATTTCTTCCGTCGCATCGAGGTTGGCTTTCCGATCAATCAGGATGATCTCAAGGCCCGGGTGCTGGCGGACCTCGACCTGTGCCTCTCCGATACCAGCCAGGCCTGGGAACTGCAGCCTGACGGCAGCTACCGGTTGCCGGGCCTGGGCACTGAGGGAGAACTGGTATCTTGCCAGGCCAACTTGCTGCGTCAGCTGGCCGAGAAGAGCTGAGACTGGCTGGTGTCAGCCGTCACGACCAGCGGTGCGGGGCTGTATCACCAGCTTGTAGTCCGCTTCATTGAGAAAGCCCTGCTCCCTCTCCAGGTCCGCCAGGGTCAGTGGACTGGCCTCCAGCCAGTCGGCCGGCGCCAGGAGTCTGAGGGACCGGCCCTGTACGCGGAGCCTGAGCTCGGGGGCTGACCCGCCGGTGCGGCTCCGGTGAACAAGGGCCGCCAGGCGCAGCAGGACGGCCAGACGGAGGGCGGGACGCTGCCAGTGCGGCGGCAAGCTGTTGAACGCCTTCTTTTCAAAGCGCCGCCGGTGCGTCAGGACGAGGCAGGCAAGGACCAGTTGTTCCTCGCGGGGAAATCCCGGCATGTCCGCGTTCTGGAGCACGTAGGCCCCGTGGCGGTGGAAATGGGCATGGGCAATATCCAGCCCCAGCTCGTGCAACCGGGCGGCCCACGCCAGCAGCTGGCCCTGCTCCGCATCCAGGTTCCAGTCGGCCCGCGCCTCACGGAACAGGTGCAGGGCCATGGCCTCAACCCGCTCTGCCTGGGTGATATCCACGTGATATCTGGCTGCCATCGCCCGCACGGTGCGCACCCGGGCATCTTCATCGGTGAGGCGCCCGACCATGTCGTAGAGGATGCCCTCCCGGAGCGCGCCATCCGCAATGGTCATGCGCCCCAGATTCAATCCCCGCATGATCTCGACCAGGATCGCCACGCCGCCGGGAAGCACTTCAGCCCGATCCTGGGGCAGTTCAGGCAGCTGCAGATCTGCCACCCGGCCAGCGCCAATCATCTGCCCGATGAGGTACTCCAGGCCGTCGACCGTAATGCCCTGGGGTGCCCGGTCAAGTGCGGTAAGGATGGTGTGGGCCGCCCGGATCGTCCCTGAGGTTCCGGCGACCTGGGTGGGGTCCGCCTTACGGAACTGGGAGCGCACTGGCTCCAGCTCCAGGCGGGCCTGCAGGCGCGCTTTGTCGAAACCCTTCGCAGTGAGCCGGCCATCTGGGAAGCAGCTGCCACTGAGATTCACGCACCCGATGGAGAGACTCTCCATAGCGGCGGGCTCGAGGCCACGTCCGACGATGATCTCCGTGCTGCCGCCACCAATATCCACGACGAGACGCGGACCGTCCACCCGGGGCAGGTTGTGGCTCGCTCCGAGGTAGATGAGCCGGGCCTCCTCGATACCGGCAATGATTTCCACCGGGTGGCCGAGGGCGCGGGCCGCCTGCCGGAGGAACCGGCCGGTCGCCCTTGCCCTGCGCAGCGTGCTGGTGCCAACGACGCGCACCCGCCCGGCATGCATGTCCCGGAGGCGCTCGCCGAAGCGCCGCAGGGTTGCCAGTGCCCGCGCCTGGCTCTCTTCACTGAGGCGGTTGCGCTCGTCCAGCCCGGAGGCCAGCCGGACCATTTCCCGCAAGCGGTCGACCACTGTGACCTGGCCGTGGTCGAAACGGGCGACCAGCATGTGAAAGCTGTTGGAGCCCAGATCCACGGCAGCCAGCACGTCCCGGCGGGGCCTGTCCACGGTCTTCTTCCGCGGGCGACGCACGACACCTGCCAACTCAGCCATGAGTCAGGCCACTCGGTTGACTCCGCAACCAGTCAGGTTCGGGTGGCAGGCCTTGAGGAAAAATGAGCGGTCCAAGTTCCTCAAGGGCCTGCCGGTACACATCGCGCTTGAAGTAGATCACTTCCCGGACCGGATCCCAGAACTCCACCCATCGCCACCGATCGAACTCCGGACTGGCCGTTGTATCCAGCCGGAGTCGTGCTTCATCGGCCTGCAGGCCGAGCAGAAACCAGCGCTGCTTCTGGCCGATACACACGGGACGCATCCGCCGGCGTACGTACTGCTCCGGCAGGCGGTAGCGCAACCAGTCCGCCGTGTGCCCGAGCAGCCGGACATCGTCTGGTTCCAGGCCGATCTCCTCCCGGAGTTCCCGGTACATGGCCGCCAGTGGCGCCTCGTTCACCCGCATCCCGCCCTGGGGAAACTGCCAGGCGTCCTGACCGACCCGGCCTCCGACCAGCAACCGCCCGCGGGCGTCGGACAGGATGATGCCGACGTTGGCGCGAAAGCCATCTCCGTCAATCTGATCCACTGGTCCCCCGGAACTGCTGGCGGATTCTACCCTGACCGGCAGCGTGTCACCGGCACGCGACTGTCCGGCTGATGGCTGAGTGCAGCCTTGAAGTACACTGGCGACCGGCAGTACTGCCGTGGCTTCCCCGCATGGAATTTATGTCCTTCCCGCAACGAGGCCTGCTAGCCGCCCTTGCGCTTCTCGCGCTGTTGGCCTTCATGGTTGCACTCGCCTCCGGCAGCGGGTCCGCTGGCCTGCATACGCTCGTCGCCGCCCTGACCGGTGACGCCGACCCACTCGAACTGGAGGTGCTGTTCCGGCTGCGTCTCCCGCGGAGCCTGGCCGCCTTCGGCACCGGTGCAGCCCTCGCCCTCGCCGGCGCGCTGATGCAGGTACTGCTGCGCAACCCGCTGGCCGACCCCTATGTACTCGGCACTTCCGGGGGTGCGGCCGTCGCGGCGCTGAGTGCCATCCTGCTCGGTGCCACCGGCCTGGTCGTGGATACGGCCGCCTTCGCCGGTGCCCTGCTGAGTACGCTGGTGGTATTCATGCTGGCACGGAGCGGCGGTGAGTGGCAGACCAGCCGTCTCCTGCTCACTGGCATTGTGGTTGCCTCGGGCTGGGGTGCGGCCGTCAGCCTGCTGCTGTCGGTGAGCCCGGAAGCCACGCTGCGGGGGATCCTGTTCTGGCTGATGGGCGACTTCTCGTTTGTCGAGCGCCCGGCTCCAGTCCTCGCGATAGCAGCGCTGGGGCTCCTGCTGGCCTTCGTCAGTGCGCGCGCGCTGAATGTGCTAACCACCGGCGATCAGCAGGCGGCCCTGCTCGGTCTGGAGACAGCGCGTCTGCGCGCCGGGATATATGTCCTTGCCGCGCTGCTGACCTCAGTCGCCGTCACGACGGCCGGGATCGTGGGCTTTGTGGGCCTCATCGTGCCGCACTTCGTCCGGCTTGCCGGGGGGACAGATCACCGGGTGGTAATTCCGGGTGCAGCGCTCGCCGGTGGCACATTGCTGCTGGTGGCCGACACCGTGGCCCGGACACTGCTTGCGCCGCGTCAGCTACCAGTGGGCGCGATTACTGCGGCGGTGGGTGTGCCGGCTTTCCTGTTTCTCCTGCGACGGGAACTCAGGTACCGGACCGCGCCCGGCGACTAGCGGCGGCTCTCGAGATACTGGCGACCCTGTTCCATCAGGCGCACGAAGGCGCTCTCGTCCCCAGCACGTACCACGTCGGCAATGCGGGCCACCGCCGTCTTCAGGGCCTCCAGGGCCGTCAACCCGAAGGGGTTCTGGGACTGGATCGCGAAATAGAGGTTGGGGTTTTCCTCGGCAACCCGCTCAGCGATCCGCAGCTGCGCGTCGAAGGTGGTACTGGAGATCTCCGCCAGCCTCGGCACAGTCTCCCCGCTTTCCACCAGCGCCGTAAAGAAGGCGATGTTGAGGGCGTGCGACAGGCCCAGCACGTAGGCGATGAGCCGGTCGTGGTCATCAATGTCCATGCGCATCTGGGCTGCCATGGTCGAGGCAAAGAGCTGCGCGGCCTCGCGGGTGGCTGATTCACAGCCAGCCTCCAGGAACAGCACATGCCGACCGGACAGCAGTTCGGTGTCCGGCCCGAACATGGGGTGGACGGAAGTGACCTGCAGCCCGGCCCGGCAGGCGGCTTTGAGGTCGGCGATGAACGGGGACTTCAGGGACGCAATGTCGAAAATCAGCCCCGAGCGCTGGCGGGCCGCCAGCGCCCGCAGGATCTCACCGGTAGCCGCGATGGGGGCGGAGACCACGGTGATGGCATAGGCATCCGGCGTTTCTTCCCAGCGACTGACGGCCCTGAATCCCGGCACAGCACCGGCGGGATCCGCCACCGTCACCTCGTAACCCTGCGACTGGAGGAACTCCGTAAACCAGCGACCCATCTTGCCGGCGCCGCCAATCACCAGGGCCGGCTTGCCCGATCCCTGGCCCTCGGCCCGGACCCGGGCCTGCTCCTGATTGGCCAGGGATGAGCGAATCAGCAGGCTGAGCAGAGCTTCGGCCAGCGCCGGCGGCACACCGCGCTCGGTGGCGAGAGCGCGGGCTGAATCCAGCACCTGCTTCTCCCGGCCGAAGTCCCGGGTTGCCCGGCCCTCGGCCCGCTTGAGGGCGCCGATTTCACCGGAGATCCGCTGCCGCTCAGCGACAAGCTCGAGGATCTGCCGGTCAATGGCGGACAATTGATCGCGGAGTTGTTGCAGGTCCATGGAGCGCGAGAGCCTAACCGGTATGGAAAGTGGAGAACAGGCGAGGCGGGCCCCGCTGTTGGATTTCTTTACATCTCCCGGCGCCAGCCCTAGAGCCAATCCGGGCCATTCAGCGACGATTAACCGGGTCCCGCCGCCTGGCCGTTTTCAAGCGATCCACTACTCTGGCAAGTAAGTCTTTCGGCCCAAAGAGTTAGCAATGAGGCATCGGGAACGGCCTTCGGCGGGAACTGTCGAGTTTCCTTACTATCAGCCGGGGCCTTATACCAAGTCTAAGTAAGGATTTCGGCTATTCCATTGTTCTCAAAAGCATTGGGCTCAAGTGGCACAGGACTTGCTCTAAGGGTAGTGCGCACAACAAAGGTCTCTGTGACGCGCGTTGGTAACGCTAGGTATCTGCAACCAGACATCGAAGCCAGAAGACGCCCAAAAGAAGAAGAACAAACCAACAAGTAGAAGTAGAAGCGGCGCCCAGACAATAACAACAACAAACCACCACAGGCTGACGCACACAAGAGACCGGATTCGCGACAACAACAAAAACCCGTATCACCCCGCCACTGGCGGGGTTTTTTTTGCCTGTCGGTATCATCCCGCACCATGTTGCAGGTTTCTGCCCTGACGATCGCCGCCGCCGGCCGCACCCTGGTCCGGGATCTGAGCTTTACTCTGGCTCCCGGCGATCTGCTCTGCCTCCTGGGGCCGAACGGCGTCGGCAAGACCCTGACCCTTTACAGCCTGGCCGGACTGCGCCCGCCCGTCACTGGGAGCGTGGCACTGGACGGACGGGACATCAGCCACATGAAACGTCAGGCCATTGCCCGCAGACTCGGCCTGATGCTGCAGGACGATGGGGAAACCTTTCCGGCGACTGTGCTGGGCACCGTCGTGATGGGGCGTTATCCCCACCTGGAGCCGATGGCCCGGGAGTCGGCGACCGATCTGGCCATTGCGGAAGCCGCGCTGAAGGCCGTGGACCTGCTGGCGGAGGCCCGGCGACCGGTGAAGACCCTGTCGGGCGGCGAACGCCGCCGCCTGGCCTTTGCCCGACTGCTGGCCCAGGAACCCGCTGTGATGCTGCTGGACGAGCCGGTCAATCACCTCGACCCGCGGCACCAGATCAGCGTGCTGCGCCGGCTCCGGGCGCTGGCGGCGGCCGGCCACGCCATCCTCATGACACTGCATGACCCGGCTCTGGCGATGCGCTTTGCGGACCAGGCGCTGCTTCTGTTCGAGGACGGCACCTGGAGGCTCGGTCGCTGTGGCGAGGTGCTGACGGCAGGCAACCTGGACCAGCTGTATGGCACGCCCCATGAAACTTTCCGCAACGACGACGGTACGGCAGTGTTGCTGCCCCGGACCTGAGGCCAGACGCCCCCCGCTGCGGCATACGGCCGGTTGCATCCAGAGCCGGGGCGCCCGGCGAAGTCCATGGGTGCGGACTGGCACCGGTGGTGAATTACACTCCCGAGCGGCAAACGGACATCGAAGATGGGCAATCGGCTGACCAGGATCTATACCCGCACCGGCGATGACGGCTCGACCGGGCTTGGCAGTGGCGAGCGGGTGCAGAAAGACTGCGCCCGGGTCGAGGCCTACGGCACGGTGGACGAGCTCAACGCCTGTCTGGGCATGGTGCTGGCCGTCCCCGGCCTGCCACCGGTGGTGAGGGATGCGCTTACCGGCATCCAGCACCGGCTCTTCGACCTGGGCGGCGAGCTGGCGGTGCCGGGCAGGGACGTAATCCTCCCCACTGACAGCCTCGACCTCGAGCGGATCCTGGATGCCTTGAACGAGGACCTGCCGCCACTGAAGGATTTCGTCCTGCCGGGCGGCACCCCGGGCGCGGCCGCCTGTCATCTGGCCCGCACGGTCTGCCGCCGGGCCGAGCGTCGCCTGATCACCCTTCAGCGCAGCGAAGCGGTCAACCCGGAGTCGGTGCGCTACCTCAACCGGCTTTCAGATCTGCTCTTCGTGATGTCCCGCGTCCTGTGCCGGCTCGGCGGCGGCAGTGAGGTCATCTGGCAGCCCCGGCCCAGGTCCTGAGCCGCAACGCCCGGCTGCTCAACCGGCGATTGCGGCACACAGAGCTGCCACACCGTCCGGGAAGCGGGGCCCGGGCACACTCATCAGATCCGGGTCCACCACACGGAGCCGCCCGCTGGCCACGGCGGGCAATCCGGCCCACCCCCGCCACCGGTCAAGGGGTGATTCACCGGCCGGTGTCGCGGGACCGCGCACGTAATCGCTGGCAACTATCACCTGGGGTGCCGCCGCGATCACGTCTTCCGGATTGATCACCGCCGTCAGACCGCCCAGGCCGCCGAAGCTGTTCACGCCGCCGCACAGGGCGATCGCCTGGCCGATGAAGTGCCGGTCGGTCACGGTGATCAGTGGCTGCGGGGCAATCTGGTAGAAGACGGAGACCGGGCTGGCATTGCGGTAGCGGGCCTGCAGCGCAGCCAGTCGCCGCCGCCAGGACGCGGCCGCTTCCCGCGCGATGTTGCCGGTGCCCGCCAGTGCACCGATCAGTTCGATGTGGTCCGGCGGGTCATCAAGACTCACAGGCTCGAGGTCCACCACCCGGTAGCCGAGGCGCCGCAGGCGATCCAGTGTCGCTGGCGAGTTGCCGCTGGGCCAGCCCAGTATCAGGTCCGGCCGGGCAGCAGCGACGGCCTCGAGATCAATCCGGAAGGCATCGCCCACCCGCGGCAGCCCCCTGGCCTCGGGCGGCTCATTGCTGAACTCAACCACGCCGACCAGCCGGCTACCCGCCCCGGCCGCATAGACCAGCTCCGTGAGGTGTGGTGCCAGCGTGATGATGCGGCTGGACGGACCAGGCCCGGTCGTCTCAGTCGCGGAGGGTGCCGGGGGTGAGCAGCCGGTTGCCAGGGCGGCGGCAGCCAGCGCCAGGAGCCCGCGCATCTAACGCAGCCAGTCGTAGAGCGTCAGGATCGCGATGATCGGACACCAGATCATCCACAGCGCCCGCAGCACGAGGGAGCGGGCACCCCGGATACGATCCAGGGCTTCGGCCGGTTCGGCCACATCCAGCCCTCCCCGGCCCGAGGCCGCGACGCCAACCCGGGCCACCAGCTCACGCGTCTCCTCCGCAACCGGGCGCGAGGCCTCGCTGGCGCCACTGCGCCAGCTCGCCAGCGCCTCCTCGAAATTCCCGGCCAGGGCGTAGGCAAAGGCCAGCAGCCGGGAGGGGATCCAGGCGAACAGGCCATGCAGGGTGCGAACGGCCTCGGTGCCACCGGGATCGTAGAGCTCCGGGGGCAGCGTCCGGGCCCGCAGCTCGGCCCGGTGGCGCAGCAGGTCGAGGACGCGAAATGCCCAGGCACCGCTGGGTCCCAGCACCAGGAACCAGAATACGACGCCGAAGATGCGGTTGTTGGCCTGCACAAATACCGCCCGCTCCACGGCGGCGTTGCGCTCAGGCGTGAACTCCGGGGCGGGCTCCTCGAGTAGCTGCGTGGCGAGGCGCTGCTGGCTGGCCAGATCACCGCTGTCCAGTGCGTCGGCGTAGTCCTCGACCTCATCGTCGAGGTCCCACGGCCCCAGCGAGAACAGCAGCACCACGACCGCAAAGAGGAAATAGGGGATCTGCAGCAGCTCGTCCCACAGCAGTCGCGCAAGCAGCGCCACCGGCAGGACGAGCAGGATCACCAGGCCGCCGGCGGCCGCGAGGACCATCCACCGGGAGCGGGCCATTCCCCGCCAGCGCTGGAGGCGGCCCAGCCCGGCATCGAACACCGGATCCAGCCAGCGGAATTCCCGCAGGTGAAACAGGTGGGTCAGAGCCCGTTCGAGGGCCAGGCCGAGCAGCAGGGCAAGGAAGTTCACGGTGTCAGTCTAACGGGGCGGGGCTTCAGGAGCGTGCGCAACCTGACCCAGTCGAAAGCCGGACCCGGGTCGGTCTTGCGGCCCGGCGCCACGGTGCTGTGGCCGACCACGGATGCGCGGCGCAGCGACGGGACTGCCCGGCGCAGCGCGCGAATGGCCGCCGCCAGGCGGCGGTACTGGACTGCGGTGTAGGGCAGGTCGTCGGTGCCTTCCAGCTCGATGCCGATAGAAAAATCATTGCAGTGGGTCCGGCCGCGCCAGCTGGATTTTCCCGCATGCCAGGCTCGCCGGTGGAACGGCACGTACTGGGTCACGCGACCATCGCGGCGAATCAGCAGATGACTTGAGACGCGCAGCCCGTCGAGGCTGCGAAAAAACGGATGGTCGTCGGCCTTGAGGCGGTTGGTGAAGAGCCGGTCGATATGCGGCCCGCCAAACCGGCCCGGCGGCAGGGAGATGCCATGCACGATCACCAGCGATGGCAAGACGCCCGTCGGACGTTCGTCCTGGTTGGCGGACGGCAGCTGCCGGGCACCCCGCAGGAGGCCGGTCAGGGGATCGACCCGCAGCACCGGGAGGCGGCCAGGCCTGCCAGCCGTGGCTTTGGCGGGCGGTCCTTTTCCCCTGCTGGCAAGGGTCGGCGATAATCTTTCCATGCAATGTCCCCGACTCTACTCGGCCGAGCCGCTTCGGCCGGGCACCACCCTGACCCTGCCGCCGGCGGTTGCCAGCCATGCCATCCGCGTGCTCCGGCTGGCCGCGGGCGATGCTATCACCCTGTTCGACGGTTCCGGGATGGAGTACCCCGCGGTAATCCGGGTGGCAGCCCGCGCGGGACTCACCGTGGACATCGGCGTGGGCAGCGTGGTGGAGCGGGAATCGCCGCTGCGGATCACCCTTCTGCAGGGCATCAGCCGCGGCCCGCGCATGGATACCGTGGTCCAGAAAGCGACCGAGCTGGGCGTGGCCGTACTGCAACCCATCCTGGCCGACCGCAGCGTCGTCCGGCTGGATGGCGAACGCCGCGAGAACCGGGTCGGGCACTGGCGACGGATCGTGATCAGCGCCTGCGAGCAGTGTGGCCGGGCCGTGCTGCCGGAAGTCCGGGATCCCTGCGGACTCGAAGCCGGCATTGCCAGCCTGCCGCCGGGCACTGCGGGGCTGACCCTGCACCCGGGTTCGTCCCGCCGTCTGCCGGGCATTCCGGCGGACATTTCATCGGTGGCCCTGGCGATCGGCCCCGAGGGCGGCTTTACGGCGGCGGAGGTCGCCATCCTGGAAAAGGCTGGTTTCGCCGGTGTCAGCCTCGGCCCCCGGATCCTCCGCACCGAAACCGCGCCTCTGGCGGCGCTCGCGATCCTCCAGTTTGCCCGGGGAGACCTGGGATGAGCGGGACGCCGGGACGCTACTCGAACCAGACCGGTGTTGCCTTGAAGCCGGGCGTCCTGCTGCGCGGATCCGTGCCGGTACCCGTCAGCACGTTGGCCTCGGGGAAATAGGCCATGACTGCGCCCCGGGCGATATCGAAGGCCTGGACGCGTACGCCCTCCATGCGGCCGGTGGCCGAGACCAGCGTCGCCCGGTCGCCGTCTGCGAGGCCCCTGGCCGCGAGATCGGCCGCGTTGAGCAGCACCGTCCACCGATCCGCACCCGCCCGGTAGCTGTCGGTGCGTTCGTAGACCATGGTATTGAACTGGCCCTCGCTGCGCACCGTGGTCAGGGTCAGTGAGGAGGACGCCGCAGCAGGCAGCGACCGCACCACGAAGCGGGCCCGAGTGTCCGGCGTGTTGAATGCCGGCGTGTGCAGCAACCGGCCCCGCACATGAAACTCCCGCCGGGCCACGTCGATATCCGCCAGTTCTTCCATCCCCGGCACGATGGTTGCAATAGCCTGCCGGATATTGCGGTGGCGCCGGAAGGCCTCAAAGTCGATGGGGTGGCCGGGCAGCAGACGGGTCGCGAGGTCGGCCAGGATGGAGACTTCCGGGCGCACGCCGGGCAGACGGGTGATGCCGCCGTCGGACAGGCGGACGTAGTTGAACATTGATTCCTGGGTGGTGGGCTCCCACTCTTCGTCCCTGGCCGTCACCGGCAGCACCAGCACGTCACCCTCACCCAGGCCGTGCACATGGCCGCGGTTCAGCGTGGTGGTCAGAAACAGCTTGAAGGGAATCCGGGCCAGGCACTCCCGGGCCCAGGCCGTGTTGGGTGTGGCCTCGCAGAGGTTGCCGCCCATGATCAGCGCCGCGTCGATCCGGCCGTCGTGGGCAGCGTGCAGGGCCGCCATCGTATCCAGCCCGGTACCGGTGGGCAGCCGCACCCCGAAGTGCGTCTCCATCCGCGCCAGCACGTCCGCAGCCAGCACCGGCTTGACGCCGATGGTGCCGATGCCCTGGACATTGGAGTGGCCCCGCAGCGGCAGCAGGCCGGCGCCCGGCCGGCCAATCATGCCCCGGAGCAGGGCGAGGTTGGCCAGGTACTCGACGTTGTCGCTGCCATTGGTGTGGTGGGTGAGGCCCATGCCCCAGGCGAGCACGGCATGCTGCGCGCGGGCGTAGCGGGCTGCGACCCGGCGGATGTCGGCAATTGCCACACCCGACGATGACTCGATGGCTTCCCAGCCGGTCGCCTCGATATCCGCCAGGAAAGCGGCATAGCCTGAGGTGTGGGTAGCAATGAAGTCCTCCACTGCGGCACCTGCCTCGATCACTGCCTTGGCCAGACCCTTGAACAGCGCCACATCACCGCCGATTCGGGGCTGCAGGTAGTCGGAGGCGATCCAGTCACCGCCCTTCAACAGGGACGCGGGGCTCTTGGGCAGCGCGAAACGCACCAGGCCTGCCTCGCGGGCAGGATTGATGACGATCACCTCCCCGCCCCGGTCCCGGCAGGCCTTCAGCTTGTGCAGCAGGCGGGGGTGATTGGAGGCGGGATTGGCGCCGACCAGCAGGATCAGGTCGCAGCGGTCCAGGTCCACCAGCTCTACCGTGGCCGTACTCGCCCCGATGGTGGTGCCGAGGCCCACTGAGGTGGCCTGGTGGCAGTAATAGGAGCAGTTGTTGACGTTGTTGGTGCCCCAGACCCGGGCCAGCAGCTGGAAGACGAAGCCGGCCTCGTTGGACGAGCGACCCGACGAGTAGAAGAAGCTGCGGGCAGGCTCCGTTGCCCGCAGGCGGTGGCCGGCGAAATCCAGGGCTGCGTCCCAGTCCAGCAGTTCGTAGTGATCCGTTCCCGCACGCCGGAGCAAGGGGTTCGCCAGCCGTCCGAGGTGCTCCATCTCGTAACCGTCCAGTTCCTGGAGGTCTGCCAGGGACGCGGTCAGCACCTCGGCGGGAATGGCCGGCTGGATATCCGTGGACTGCGCCTGCACGCTCTTGTTGCAGACCGACGGGAACTCGCCGGCCTCATTGACCATGCCGCCGGCCTGGCCGCCCATGCCCAGGCCGCAGGCCTTGCAGGCATTCTTCGAGGTCAGCGCCTTGGCAGCACGCTGCAGCCCCATGCGCCGGGCCGTGCGCAGCGCATACAGCACTTTCTTTGCGCCGCCGCCGACGATCGGGGATTCGTCCCTGGGCATGATCGTGAGTCTACTGCGGATCCGCCGGACGGAAGGGCTGCGTCAGCAGCCGGACAACGCGCTGCTCGGCCGGATCCCGGAACTCACCAAGACCGATCGTCATGCCCTCGTGACCGTCCCGGGGTTGCGCCCGGTAGGTACCAAACAGACGGTCCCACCAGGGCAGGTTGAAGCCAAAGTTGCTGTTCGTCTCGTCCCTGTGCCAGGAGTGGTGGACCCGGTGCATGTCGGGCGTCACCAGCAGCCATCGCAACCAGCGGTCCACCGGCACGGCCAGCCGGACATTGCTGTGGTTGAACATCGAGGTGGCGTTGAGCAGTACCTCGAAGATCAGCACGGCCAATACCGGCACCCCCAGCGCGACCACGACCACCGCCTTGATCAGCAGCGACAGCAGGATCTCCAGCGGATGAAAGCGGATGCCCGTGGTCACGTCGATGGCGGTGTCGGCGTGATGCATCCGGTGCAGTCGCCACAGCAGTGGCACGGCATGGAACAGCCGGTGCTGGGCCCAGATGACGAGGTCCAGCAGGATCACCCCTGTGACGATGGCCAGCACCGGCGGTAGCCCCACCGCCCGGAACAGGCCGAGATCATGCCGTTCGGCCAGCAGTGCGACGCCGACTGCAGCCGCCGGGAAGGCGAGCCGGCCAACCACGACGCCGGCGACGAAGATGCCAAGATTGCCGGTCCAGCGACTTCCCCGCGACTCGGGCAATACGCGGCGCGGCGCGAGAGCTTCCCACAGGGCCATCAGGCCGAAGACGGCGACGAAGGTTGCCAGGCGCAGTGTGGGCTCGGATTCTGGTTGCCAGTTCATTGGCGCGTGGCGGTCTTGTCCCGTCCAGGGAGGTAGAGCCGCTGATGTTACTGCCAAAGTGGCGACGTGCGGGGGCCGCCTCCGCTGTGGCCCTGACAACGACGGATACGAGCGCGGGAACGGCCGTCAGGAAGCGCGGGGCCTGGGCCGGGCACCCATCCATGAGATTCGCCGTGCGTTGCACTTCGTTCGCACCTTTCCGCTGACGGGCAAGTGCGAACGCGGCGATATTCGTGTCCGGCCGATTGCCAGATTCCCCTACCGGATCTACTACCGTCAAACGCAGGAGGAGATCGTCGTCGTCGCGATCGGGCATCGTCGTAGACGGCCCGGATATTGGCGGAGGCGACAGTGATAGCTCGCGGTGATGCTGGGACACCTGTTTGGGTGCCCGGCCGGCCGCTACGTCAGAACTTCTTCCGCCGGACTCGCCGCCTCATCCAGCAGCCTCTCGATGGCTTCCAGGTCGGGGATCAGCGGGTATTCGTTGATCATCCGCACCTGGCAGAGTACCGGGCCGTTTTCCGGCCAGGCCTGGCGAGCGGCAGGCTGCAACACCTCGCGGTTGACCCGTACGAGTTGGGGAAAACCCTCGGCGATGATCCCGAAGCAGCCCCCCGGCAGGCGGCCGGTGATGCCGTTGATGATCGCAATCCGGGTGCGGCCGCCCGGCGGGGTGGAGGTCAGGCCCGCCAGTTCCTCGAAGGAGATCACCGGCACGCTGCGCTCGTTCCACTGGATGGAGCCCTTGAGCCAGCCCGGCCCACCGGCCTCCTCGGCCTGCAGCGGCGCGTAGCGGATCACCTCGGCCACGCAGGTCCGGGGCAGCAGCAGCCGCTCCTGGTTGAGCGGCACCAGCAGGCTGTACAGCTCGTCGTTGGCCGTGGACATGCTCACACGCTCCGACTGAAGGCCAGCAGCTGCTGGACGGCCTCGACCAGCTCCCGCTCCTGGTAAGGCTTGCCCAGGTAGTCGTTGACGCCGATCTCGATGGCCCGGGCGCGGTGCTTGTCGCTGACCCGGGAGGTCACCATGATGATCGGAATGCTGACCGTATCCGGGTTGTTGCGCACGTGGCGGGCAAACTCGTAGCCGTCCATCCGCGGCATCTCGACATCCAGCAGGATGATGTCCGGCCGGTGCTCCTGAAGCACGCCAACCGCCTCCACGCCGTCCTTCGCCGTCACCACCCGGAAGCCGTTGCGCTCGAGCAGCCGCTGGGTCACCCGGCGCATCGTGATGGAATCATCCACCACCAGCGCGAGCGTCTGGGTCTTGTCCGGCTCGATCACCGGCAGCGGCGCATCCGGTGACGGGCGGGACGAGCGCACCAGTGCGCCCACATCCAGGATGATCACGATCCGGCCGTCGCCCAGGATAGTGGCGCCCGAGATACCGCGGATGGTGGCCAGCTGGGCCCCGACGGGCTTCACGACGATCTCGCGGCTGTCCAGCATCTCGTCGGTGACCAGCGCCGTGGAGTTCTCGCCCGCCCGCACCAGGATGATGGAGATCCGCTCCAGTTCGTCGGGCAGCCGGGACGGGCCGAGTCCCAGGAACTGGCCGAGGTGCCGGAAGGCGTAGCGCTGGCCGCCGTAGTCGATGCAGGGCTCCGCCTGCGCCATGCGGTCACGAAACTCCGAACGGGAGATGCGGATGATGCCCTCGACAGTGGGCAGTGGCAGCGCAAACAGTTCGTTGGCCGCACGGACGATCAGCGCCTGGGTGACCGCCAGCGTAAAGGGCAGGCGCAACGTGAAGGTGGTGCCCCGGCCCCGTCGGGACGCGATGGACAGCGTGCCACCCAGCTTCGCCACCTGGTTGGCCACTACGTCCATGCCGATGCCCCGGCCGGCGGCCTGCGTGAGCTGGTCCGCCGTGCTGAAGCCAGAGCGCAGGATGAACTGCATGGCCTCCTCATCGGTCAGCGGCGTGTCCCGGTCCACGAAGCCGAGTTCGACCGCCTTGCGGCGGATGGCCACCACGTCCAGGCCCCGGCCGTCGTCGGCAATATCGATGACCACCTCAGCGCCTTCCCGGCGGATCGCGATGCGGATCGTCCCGGCAGGGGGCTTGCCAAGCGCCTCCCGCTCCGCCGGGGATTCCAGGCCGTGGATGACGGAGTTGCGCAGCATGTGCTCGAAGGGCGGGAGCATCTTTTCCAGCACCTGCCGGTCCAGGTCGCCGCTGCCCACGATGCTGAGATCCGCGAGCCGGCCGTGCTCCTTCGCTGTCTGGCGCACCAGCCGGGACAGCCGCGACCCGTGCTGGTCGAAGGGCACCATGCGCGTGCGCATGAGCTGGTCCTGCAGCTCGGTGGCCGTACGGGCCTGCTGCACCAGCAGGCCTTCGGTGTCCGCACTCAGGTTCTGGAGCAGGTCCTTGAGGCTGCTGACATCGCTGGCCGTCTCCGCCAGCGCCCGGGACAACTGCTGGATGCTCGAGTAGCGGTCGAGCTCGAGGGGATCGAAATCCGACTTGCCCGCATCTTCGGACTGGTGGCGATAGAGGATCTGCGCTTCGGTCTCCATCTCCAGCTTGCGCAGCTGGTCCCTCAGGCGGACAACTGTCTGGTTCAGCTCGTCGAGGTGGAACTGGATCTGCGACAGCTGCTGGGTGAGCCGGGAGTTCGCGATGCTGATCTCGCCGGCCCCGTTCAGCAGCTGCTCCAGCACGGCTGACTCGACCCGGGCAAAGTCGCGGGCCTCGGCGCGGCGTTCGCCCATGCCGGCCACGCGGGCTGGCTCGGCATCGGCCGGGGCGCCATCCGCCTGGGGCGGCGCCTCCAGCGCCCGGGCCAGTTCCTCAAGACGCTCCAGAGCCGGCGGCACCGCAGGCGGCAGCGGCAGGTAGGCGGCTTCGGGCGTTGGCATCGCCTCGAAGTCGGCTGCGGCTTCCGCTGGGGCTTCGGCTTCGGGCGCAGATTGGCGCTCTGGCTCCGGCGCCACCTCCGGCTCTACGGCCACGGGCTCCGGAGTCGCGGGTACCGGGTCGGCTGTCTCGCCCCGCTGCGCAGCTGCCAGCCGGGCCATCAAGCCCGGGGACGGCTCCACCTGTACGCCGGATGTGATCCCGTCGCGCAGGGCATGCAGCTCGTCGAGTGCCGCCTGGACGACGACCGAGCTGTGGTCGGAGCGGGCCAGCTGGCCGTCGCTGATCCGGAGCAGCAGGGTTTCCAGTTCATGGCTCAGATCACCCATCGGGAACAGGCCCGCCATGCGGGCGCCACCCTTGAGGGTATGCAGGGCGCGCTGGAGCTCCGCGAGCGCCTGCTCCGGGTATTCGTTGGCCGCCAGGCGGGCGACTGCGGCGTCGCAGCCTTCCAGCAGCTCGCCTGCCTCTTCCGAGAAGATCGCGGCCAGCTCAGGATCCCACTGCAGGGACGCCGGTGCGGACGGGGTTTTGGCAGGCGGTGGTGGCAACGGGACACTGGCCGCAATGGGTGGCGGAGGCGGCAGCTCTCCGGCGGCGGCGTCTTCGGCAGCCACCTCACCATCAGCGCCGTCGCCGGACCAGGGTGCCGCATCGGCGAGTTCATCGGCGGCCTGCTGGAAGTCCAGTTCGCTGAGTCCGGGTACTTCGATGGAGATGGTGCCCGAATCCGGCGCCTCCACGGACAGGGCTGCGGCCCGTTCCGTCGCAGCTGCCAGCAGCAGATGCAGCTGACCGGTGATGGCGCTGGTGTCCCTCTCCGGCAGCGTTGCATCGCCGAGCCGGTCAACGATCGCGGCAACCACATCGGCGGCTTCGCCCGCGGCGGCGATCACCGGCGCGTCGGCCGGCAGATGGGCCGCGTGCAGCACGCCCATCAGATCGTTGAGCGTGGCGGCCACCTCGACTGCCTCGGTCACGCCGGCCATCGTCAGGCTGCCCTGCAGCGTGTGGCAGGCGCGGAACACGCGTTCCGGCAGCGGCTGGGCCAGCGCCTCTGCAGTCCGCGCCGTGAAGTCGCGGAGCACGGCCAGGTGCAGCGTTACTTCCCGCGACAGGATGTCCAGCAGTACCGGGTCCATGGCCGACGCGGCGGGGATGATCGGCGGCAGTGAGGCGATCAGCGTCGCATCGTCCGGCCCGAGCGGCGGCAGGAACCCTTCGGGGAGCCGAGCCACCAGGGTGGCGTCTGTATCCCCGCCCGACACCGCTTCTGGCTCCCCGCCAGCCGGTGCCAGGGTGGACTGCGCGAGTGCCCCGTCCAGTTCGGGTATCGGCAGCAACTCGGTGACATCCTCGCTGCCAGCGGGCGCCTCGGGTTCGGCGGCCGGCGCGGGCCGCGCGAGGACTTCGGCCTCGGCCATCACGGCAGCGATGTCGCTGGCCGGCGGCTGCCCGACCTCCAGCTGCTCCAGCAGCTCGCCAACGGCGGGGATGGCCCGCCGGAGGAAGGTCACGATCGCAGGCTGGCGCTGCAGAGTGCCGTCGATGAGGCGATTCAGCAGGTGCTCGACGCTCCAGCAGAAATCACCGATGAGTTCGGCACCGACCATCCGCCCGCTGCCCTTCAGCGTGTGGAAGGCGCGCCGTAGCACCAGCAGGGACTCCCGCTCGCCCTCGTCCAATTCCCAGGCCGGGAAATGCACGTTGATGGATTCGATGGCTTCCCGGGCTTCCTCGATGAAGAGCTCGAGGATCTCCGGATCGATCCCGGCACCCTGGTCCGTGACCACCGGGCGCTGCGACGACGGCAGGCGGGGCGGCGGCGGCGCTTCAACAGCGGCCGGACGTTCGATGACGAGGGTGGCGGGCAGGTCCACCGCTGCCACGACGTCGTCCAGCACCGGACCGGAGCGGGCGGCCGGCAGCACGAGCGCGTCGAGGCTGCGGCCTGCGTTGTCGAGCATCCAGTCGGGCGCCCGGCGACCGGCCTGGAGGGTCTCCATGTAGTACTCCAGGCTCACGATCGCATCGGCCAGGCGTTCGAGCGCAACCCGTGCCTCGTCCCCGCCGCTCCGCTGCACCACCTCGCTGGCAGCCACCGCGATCCGTTCGGCAATGCGTCCCGCCTGGTCCTTCTCGACCATGAGCAACGCGGCGGTGATGCCGCGGAGCAGGCTCGGGATGGCGTCCAGCGCGGTGCCGTCCCCGGCCCGCTCGGTAACCAGCGTGATGGCTTCCTTGACCCGCGCCAGGTTGGAGAGGCACTCCCGCATCACCACCTGGGTCACGGCAGCCCGGTCCGGGTCTTCCCGGTCAGCGGCACCAGTCGACGGGCCGGCACCGTCGGGCACGATCAGTCCGATCAGCTGCTGCTCGAGCCGGTCCTCCACCTGCAGCAGTGCCGTAGCCATGGCCACCAGCGCCGCCTCGTCAGGCTGCTCGTTGCGACCGACGAGATTCTCGAGGTCTGTACGGCGGGTCTGCACGATCTCCCGCAGGTCGCCGAGGCCCAGTACGCCCAGGGTGTCCCCGATCTTCTTCAGCAGCTCCACCTGGGGAGCCAGTTCCTCGATGCGTTCCATGCCGGTACGCACATAGATGTCCAGCACGTCCTTGACGCGGGCGAGGTCATCCCGGATCGCCGCGGCAACCGTCTGCATCAGCTTGACGGAGGGTGCGGCGAGGCTCTGGCGGGCCTGCTCGATCTGCTCATCGCCCGGGATCAGCCCCGAGAGATTGAAGGCCTCGCGGATGGCGCTGACCCGGGGACCGTTGCTGGTGGCCCGGGCGACGTAATAGAGGAGGTTGTTCACCAGGTCGACGGGCGGCTGCGCCGCGAACTTGCGCTCACCAAGGGTGTGCAGGCGCTTCATCTCCCGGTCGGCCTGGCCGATCAGGCGCTTGACGGAGACCCCGGACTCCAGGCCGCGATCGGCCAGTGCCTCAAGAACGCCGCCGGTCACCCACCACAACTGGTGCACCACATCACTGGCAGCGGCACCTTCGAGGCGGCCAACCACCTCCTGCAGGCGGGCCACAGCATCGGCGCCGCCATCGCCACGGATCCAGCCGAGCAGGGCCAGCTGGAAGCGGGGACGCAGGGCCCGGGCCAGCGAGGCCACCTCCTCGCCGGAGGCGGACCGGGGCGGTGTGGTCCGGGACGACGCCCGGCCGTCGAGAGCGCGTCCGCGGGGCTGGCCATTCGCGCCTGGGGCCACATTCAGCAGCAGCAGCGTGCTCTCGGACAGCAGGGGACGACCCCGGGCCGCCCGCAGGTCGTTGAGCAGTGGCAGCAGCACCAGCGGGACATCGCGTCCGCCGTCCCGGAGCCGTTCGACATAGGCCGGCAGCTGGACAGCGGCGCGGGAGAGCGCCTCGATGACGTCCGCGGTCGGCCCGTCCCGGCGGATCTTCAGCAGATGACGACAGGTCTGCTCCATCTCCTCGGCCAGCAGGCTCGCGCCCCAGGTCTCGGTGATCTGGAGTACACCGCGGGCGGAATGCAGCAGGGCCACGCAGCGCTCGACGGGCTCACCGCCGGTATCGCCCTCGGCGAACTGCTCGAGCAGGGCGCGCGCCTCGTTGAGGGTGACGGCCAGCTCCTCCGCGACCACCTGCAACGGCTGTGGTGCCGGATCGGCCATCAGTTCCTGCCCGGGGATTGCGGCCACGGTCAGGCGGAGCGCTTGCTCACGAAGGACACCGGCTCGGCAAAGCGGGTGGCATCACCGTGGACGACGCCGCCGTCGAGAGCCGGCTCATCGTCTTCGGCATGGCCAACCACGTTGGACGGGTTGGCGGCAGCTCTCGCGGCCGCACCCCCGCGGGTGGTCATCGTCGCGACGGGCGGCAGACGAAAGCCGGCAACCGACCGCCGGAGCTGACTGGCCAGCTCCGACAGCTTGCTGATGGCACTGGTCGTGGCGCTGGTGCTGGCCGCCGTCTCGGAATTGATTTCCTGCAGGACGTCCATGCTGCGGGTGACGGCCGACGCCGCCTTGCCCTGCTCCCGGGCGGAGCTCGAGATGTTCTGGACCAGGGCCGCGATCTGGTTGGAAACCTGCTCGATTTCCTCCAGCGCGGCACCGGCATTCTCGGCCAGCAGGGCGCCCCCGACCACGTCGGTCGTGCTGCGCTCCATGGACACGATCGCCTCGTTGGTATCGGCCTGGATGGTCCGCACCAGGAACTCGATCTGCTTGGTGGCGTTGGCCGACCGTTCGGCAAGGCGCTGGACTTCGTCGGCCACCACCGCAAAGCCGCGGCCTGCCTCGCCGGCCATCGAGGCCTGGATGGCGGCGTTCAGGGCCAGGATGTTGGTCTGGTCAGCGATGTCATTGATCAGCTCGACGATGTTGCCGATCTCCTGGGAGCTCTCACCGAGGCGCTTGATGCGCTTCGAGGTCTCCTGGATGGTCTCGCGGATTGCGTTCATCCCTTCGATGGTGCGCCGCACAGCGTCGCCGCCCTTGTGGGCCACGTCCACGGAGTGCCGGGCCACGTCTGAGGAGCGTTCGGCATTGCCCGAAACCTCCTCGATCGAGGACGCCATCCGGTTGATGGCCCGCGAGGCTGATTCAATCTGCTTGGACTGGGCCTCGCTGGCAGCCGCCAGCTGCCGGGCGGAGTTCTCGGTCTGCTTGGCTGCGCCGTCCACAAGGATCGCGCTCTCGTTGATGGTCGTGACCAGTTCCCGCAGCGCCTCAATGGCGTAGTTGATGGAATCGGCAATGGCGCCGGTGATGTCCTCAGTGACTGTCGCGTGGACGGTCAGGTCACCATCGGCGAGGCTGCTCATCTCATCCAGCAGCGTGAGGATGGCCTGCTGGTTGCGTTCGCTCTGGGCCGTCTGCCGGGCCGTGGCGGCGCGGGTGTCCGCGAGGCGCTTGTAGATCCAGACCATGGTCAGGGCGAGGCCCAGCCCCAGGGCCAGCAGTCCGGCCGTGACCATGCTGGCCAGGCTGGTGGTGGTCGTCGCGGTGGCTGCCACCCCCCCGACCGGCAGCGCGGCCACCTGACCCTCCAGCTGCGCCATCGACTGCGCGAGGGCGCCAAGGCGGTCGCCGCTGGCGAGCACATCCCGCAACGTCTTGCTGAGATCCCCGGCCTGCTGGCGGACGCCATCCAGCGCGGCAATGGCATCTGCGCCGGCCACCGGCCGCAGGCCCAGTTCCGCATCACCCTCGGCGAAACCCCGCACGATGCGCCCCATGACCATGTCGGCGTCGAGCAGGGCCGGGTTCTGGCCTGCTGCGAACAGCGTACCTGCGGAGAGTCCCCGCAGGTCGCGACGGATGCCGTCGGCCAGCGCCCGCAGGCGCTCCAGCTGGGCGATGGTCCCGGGCTGGGTCCGCAGCGTGCCTGACGCGGCGAGCGCCTCGATCTGGGTGGCCAGCAGCGGGAAGATCCGGTCGGCCCGGTCGGCCGCGGCCCGGAGACCGACGAGCTCCGCCCGGCCACCGAGAATGGTCACCAGGCTGCTGCGCACCTGCTCGAGCTGGCGGCGGTCCCCCGCAGCGACGCCGGACAGGTCGGCAGCGCCCAGCCGGGCCTCGGCCTCGGCCAGCGCATCGAAGGCCGCGGTCTCGCCCCGGAGCGCCCCGCCGGCCAGCCGGTAGGCGGCATGGGCCTCGGCAAAGGCCGCAGCGCCCGGGACCGGGGCCGCACCACGTGCCGTGTCACCCGGCTTCAGCAGGACCAGCGCGAGGGCTGCAACGAGGACGACGACCAGGCCGGCCCCGAGGGCCGGCAGGAGGCGCATTCCACCAGACTGTTCTGTCATGTTCGACTCGCTCTGTTCCTGCGAAATTTACTCACCGGCCGCGCGCTGGAATTCCCGGGCATCCAGCAGTCTGGCCAGGCTGAACACCGGCCAGACCTCCGCCCCGCGGCGGAAGGTCCCGGCCAGGAAACGGTCGGCGCGGATCGCCGTCGACGGCGTCTCCGAAGTCAGTTCCCGGTCGAGGAAACGTCGGAAGCCGAACACCTCGTCAACGATCAGCCCCACCGGAAACTCGCTGCTGTGGGCCACCAGCGCCCGGGCCGTCCGGTCCGAACCGCCCACGCCGGACCCCAGGAACTCCCGGAGGTCGGTGACCGGCAGCAGGTGCCCCCGGACGTTGGCCAGACCCCGCACCCACGGCCTCGCACCAGGAACCCGGGTAATGGCCGGCGGCACCATCAGGATTTCCCGGACTTCCTCGCGGGCAACCACGAAGCGCTCGCTCCCCAGCCGGAACCCGATCCCGACCCACTCGCTGATGCAGTCCTCGTCACCGAGAGCCCCGGCCGCAGCCGCGCGGGCTCGCCGCTCCAGTTCCTGGAGCAGGTCGAACGGGTGCTCGCGCAGGGCACGCAGGCCACCTTGTACGGTTGCTCCCACCCGCTCCCGCCTCCCTATCTGAGTGCGTGACGCACAGCTGAGACCAGGTCTTCGTCGGAGACCGGCTTGGTCAGGTAGCTCACTGCGCCCTGGCGCAGGCCCCAGACCCGGTCTGCTTCCTGCGTCTTGGTGGAAATGATCACGATCGGGATCGCGGCAGTGGACGGGTTCTGGGCCAGTTGCCGGGTGGCCTGGAAGCCGTTCATGCCGGGCATCACGATGTCCATCAGGATCACGTCCGGCGTGCGTTGCCCGGCGAGTTGTATGGCCTCCGCGCCGTCGCGGGCCACCAGCGTCTCGAACCCGTTCTTCTCGAGGATACGGGACAGGATCAGCTGGTCGGTGGGTGAGTCGTCGGCGATCAGTACGAGTGCCATGCCAATCTCCCGGCAATCGGGCCCCGGCGCGCTGGCGGGGCGAAAAGCGTCAGCGGGCCACCTGGCGCGTAATGGCGCCCAGCAGCTCGTCCTTGGTGAAGGGTTTGGTCAGGTAATGCTCGGATCCCACCATACGCCCCCGCGCCCGGTCGAAGAGGCCATCCTTGCTGGACAGCATGATCACTGGCGTCTCCCGGAAGGTGCGGTTGTGCTTGATCAGGGAGCAGGTCTGATAGCCGTCCAGCCGGGGCATCATGATGTCGACGAAAATGATGTCCGGCCGGTAGTCGGCAATCTTGGCCAGTGCATCGAAGCCATCCACAGCCGTATAGACGGTGCAGCCTTCCTTGGAGAGCAGAGTCTCGGCGGTGCGCCGGATCGTCTTGCTGTCGTCGATGACGAGGACCTTGAGTCCCTGCATCCCCGGGGTGGCGCTGTCCATCACTGGCATTTCCAGACCTGGCATCGGTATGTCGGCTCCTCCGTGAACTTTTAACATAACCGTCAGGAGCGGGCCACGCGGCAGGTTTGGCCGCTCTCCTGCCCCGGCGTCTGCGTCTGGTCGTGCCCGATGTCCCAAGGCGCCCGGGCAACCCACGGCCCGATCCGCCGCCGGATGATACCCCCGTGATCCGTGCCATTTCAGCATCTGCGGCCCAGAATAGGCACGGCGTCGCAGAACGCCGCTGGCAGAACAGGGAGATCAGACGAATGACCGGATTGCAGCTGGGCGTGGTGATGGACCCGATTGCGGGCATCAGCCCGGCCAAGGACAGCACCCTTGCCATGTTGCTGGAAGCAGCGCGGCGGGGTTACAGCCTCTGGTACTTCGAGCAGGGTTCAATCCGGCTGCGCAACGGCGAGGCCCAGGGCCTGGCACGCCGGCTGCAGGTGATGGACTCGCGGACCGAGTGGTTCGAGCTGGGTTCCCCGGTGGAAATGCCGCTTGCCAGGCTGGATCTGCTGCTGATGCGGAAGGACCCGCCCTTCGACACGGAGTACATCTACACCTCCTACATCCTCGAGCGCGCCGAGGAAGCCGGCGTGCTCGTGGTTAATCGCCCGGCAAGCCTCCGGGACATCAACGAGAAGGCTTTCACGGCCTGGTTCCCCCAGTGCTGCCCCGATACGCTGATCACGCGCTCGATCACCGACATGCGGGCCTTCCTGGCGGAGCACCGGCAGATCGTCGTCAAGCCCCTCTACGGTATGGGGGGGCGATCGATCTTCGTGCTCAGTCAGGGCGACAACAATGCAAATGTGGTCTTCGAGACGCTGACCGACTACGGCACGATCCACGCGATGGCCCAGCGCTACATCCCGGAGATCCGCCAGGGTGACAAACGCATCATCCTGGTGGATGGGGAGCCCGTCAGCCGGGTCCTGGCCCGGATACCGCCGGCCGACGACAACCGGGGCAATCTCGTCATGGGTGCCCAGCCGGAGGTGCGCGAACTCACCGAACGGGACCGCTGGATCTGCAGCCAGGTAGGTCCGGTGCTCCGGGAGCGGGGCGTGACCTTCGCCGGCCTGGACGTGATCGGCGATTTCCTGACCGAGGTCAATGTCACGAGCCCCACCGGCATCCGGGAACTGCAGAAGCTGGGTGGCCTGGACGTGGCCGCCAGGCTGTTTGATGTGCTGGACGCCCGCCTGGCCAGTCGCCCCGCCCGACGGGTGCCAGTCCCCTGAACAGCCGCATCGGCGTCGGGGTGCTGGCCGCCCTCCTCGCGGTCACCGCCTGCGCCACCGATGAGCCCGCGACCACAGCCCGCCAGTTCGCCGCCTTCGGGACCACCGTGCGGCTGCAGATCCCGCAGGCGGATCCGGACGCGCAGGCTGCCGCGGACGCCATTGAGCAATTCCTGACCGCAGTCGGCAACGACTGGTATGCCTTTGGCACGGGCGAGCTGGCGCGGGCCAACGAAAGCCTCAGCCGGGGCGAGGCTGTCACCCTTAGTCCCGCCCTGGCTGCCATGGTCGCCCGGGCAACCGAGCTGCACACCCGTAGCGGGGGCCTCTTCGATCCGGGCGTCTGCGCTCTCGTCCGCCTGTGGCAGTTTGACCGGCAGGAAAATCTGGCAGGCAGCGACGGGCCGCCCCCGGACGCAGAAATCCGGAAACTGACGGACGGACAGGGAACGCTGGCCGACGTGGCCCTGGAAGGCCGGCAGCTGACGCCCCGGCGGCCGCTGTGCATCGATCTGGGCGGGATCGCCAAGGGGACAGCGCTGGAACACATCCGGTCGCTGCTGGCCGAGCGCAACGTCCGCGATGCCCTGATCGACCTCGGTGGCAGCAGCGTCCTGGCACTGGGCACGCGCCCGCTCGCGGCGGGGAGCAACCGGCCCTGGCGTATCGGGGTCCGGAACCCGCGCGGCGACGGGGTGTTCGCGACCTTGTGGCTGGCGGACGGCGAAGCCGCTGCCACGTCCGGTGACTACGCCCGCAGCTACGTTCAGGATGGACATCGCTATCACCATGTCCTGGATCCACGGACCGGACTACCAGGCAGCGAGGCCATCGGCGTCACGGTGGTGGCGCGGGACGCGGAGCTGGCCGATGCGGCCGCCACCGCCCTGATGGTGGGCGGCCCGGCTCGCTTCACGGCACTGTGCGCATCCCTGGGGCTCAGCGACGCGCTGCTCATTGGCCCGAGGGGAGAAATGCTGGCGACGCCCGGGATGGAGGAGCGCCTGCGCCAGAGCAATGCGGGCCGGGTACCCCGGCCGACGGTCCCGGATCTGTGACCTGCCCCCGTTGCAGGCGGGACCGGCGCGTATAATCGACCGCGTCGCAGTGCGGGGCGCAGGGAGCGGGTCTTGGCAGGGAGGCAGACGGCAATCACGCGTGTATCCCGGCCGACAGCCTGGTCTGCCGAGGCTGCCCGTGACCGGCTTTCCTCCACCGCCTTCCTGGCAGCCCTCTTCCACGGGATCCTGATCCTCGGCATCAGCTTCACGGCCGGCGCTCCGGGCCGGGAAAGCCTCACCAGCACCATGGAGGTGGTGCTGGTCACCGGTGATGACAGCGATCGCACCCCGCCGGACAGCGCCGTGCTGCTGGCGCAAAAGAATCTGGCCGGTGCGGGCAACGCAGCCCCCGATGCCGCACTGCTGACCCAGCCTGGCCTGCCGCTGCCGGCCCCCCGGCCTGGACCCATCCGTGATGGCGCCGAGAGCGACGCACGACCCGGTCTACCCGATCCGGTACTGAACCGGCAGCAACTGCTGCTGGCTCGCGACTCGGATCGCCGCGCACCGGACGCAGGCGATCCAGATCGCGCGCCGCAGGTGGAAGCCAGCATGCTGCCCTCTGCCAGCCACGCCATCGACATCGTTGGCCGCTTCGACAGCGAGACCCTCGTGCCGGACAGCCAGCCCCGGGAGCTGCTGATCAGCGCCAATACCCGGGAATCCCGCATCGCCACCTACCTAAATACCTGGAAGCGCAAGGTTGAGCAGGTGGGAACGCTCAACTTTCCCGCGGCTGCCGGCCCGGGCCAGGTGTTGACCTATCCGGTACTGGAAGTTGCCATTGGCGCGGACGGCCGCCTGCGTGACGTGGTAGTGCGCAGTTCGTCCGGGCAGGAAAAGCTGGACCAGGCAGCCATGGACATCCTCCGCCTGGCATCACCCTTCGAGCCCTTTCCGGAGGCCCTGCGGGCGGATTTCGACGTGCTGCGCTTCGCCTACGAATGGCGTTTCTCCGACGGCGGGGCCCGGGTCCGGGCACGCACTGCGGCAGTGCTCTGACTGCCGACGAACCCTTGTCCACCGCGGCCGTCGCCCCGATACTGACGGCATGAGCGAGACCACCTGGCTGACCGGGCACCTGCTGATTGCCATGCCGGCGATGCAGGATCCCAATTTCTCCCGCACCGTCACCTATATCTGCGAACACAGCGACCAGGGCGCACTGGGGATCGTCATCAACCGTCCCCTGGACATGAATCTCGGCAATATCTTTGAGCAGTTGTCCCTCGACAGCGCTGATCCGGACCTGGCCAGCCAGCCAGTGCTCCAGGGCGGACCCGTCCACCAGGAGCGCGGCTTCGTGCTGCACGAGGCGCCCGGTCCCGAACGTGAGTTCGATGCCTCGCTCGCGGTCAGCGACGCGATCCTGGTGACCACGTCGCAGGACGTCCTGACCGCGATGGCCAGTGGCCAGGGACCACGGCGGGCAGTGGTAGCGCTGGGTTACGCGGGCTGGGGTGCAGGCCAGCTGGAAAGCGAACTGGCGCAGAATGCCTGGCTCAGCGTGCCGGCAGCACCCCATATCCTGTTCGACACGCCTTTCGAGCAGCGCTGGCGCGAGGCTGCCCGCCTGCTCGGCATTGACCTCATGAACCTGAGCTCGCAGGCGGGTCACGCCTGAACGGCCCCGCCGGGTCAGCGCTGGTCTTCGATCACGGCGGGCGCCGGATCGGCGTGGCACTGGCCAACCGCCATCCCCGGCTGGCCTCCCCCATCGGGACGCTGGCTGCCCAACAGGGCGTACCGGACTGGCCCGAAGTGGACCGGCTCATTACTGAATGGCAGCCCGGCGAACTCGTGGTGGGCGTTCCGTATAATCGCAGCAACCCCGGAACCTCAGACAGTGAAGCAGCCGCGCTGCGTTTTGCGGCGGCGCTGGCCGGGCGCTACCCGCTGGCGGTTTCCCGGGTGGACGAGCGGCTGAGTTCCGCCGAAGCCGAAGACCGGCTGCGCGAGCAACGCCGCAGCGGCGCGCGCACCCGCAAGGTCCGCAGCGGGGATGTGGACGCGGTGGCCGCTTGCGTGATTGCCGAGACCTGGCTGGATCAGTGACCACCACGAACAAGAACATGCAAAAGGCACACCGGGGCACCATCCATTACGGCGACGCAACGGTGCTGCGCCATGACCGCTATCCGGGTGGGCAGTACGTGCTCCGCCTGGAGGCTCCGGAGTGTGCCCGGGCCGCCACGCCCGGCAGCTTTGTACACCTGCAATGTGCGGCGACGATTCCGATGCGCCGCCCGCTGTCCATCCTGGGCGCTCATCCGGTGGAAGGCTGGATCGAGGTGCTCTACAAGGTTGTGGGACAGGGGCTGCAGGCGCTGTCCGCCACGGAGCCGGGCGCGAGACTGAGCCTGCTCGGACCCATTGGTCAGGGTTTCAGGCCGGATCCCGCGCGACCCGTTGCGCTGCTGATCGGGGGCGGTGTGGGCATCCCTCCCCTGATGTTCCTGGCAGACAGCCTGGCCCGCCAGCCTGGCAGCGAACCGTGGTCACCCCTGGCCTTCTTCGGCTCGGAATTGCCCTTGCCCTTCGACACCCGGGCGGCGCAACTGGCTGTCGACGGTCTGCCACCCGATGCCACGGGCACGCTCACCCGGATGGAAGAACTGGGCGTGCCCTGCCGCCTGTCAAGCTTCGCCGGCCTGCCCGGCTGCCATGCCGGCTACGTGACGGCACTGGCCGGTGCCTGGATCCACAACCAGCCCGCTGCCGCGCGCGACCGGATGACGATCTATGCCTGCGGACCGACACCCATGCTGCGGGCTGTGCAGCAGCTGGCGGCCGGTTCAGGCCTGCCCAGCCAGCTTTGCCTCGAGGAGTTCATGGCCTGCGCCGTGGGTGGCTGCGCGGGCTGCGTGGTGCCGGTACTCGTCAATGGCGAGCGGCAGATGAAACGGGTGTGCGTGGACGGGCCGGTCTTCGACGGGCGTAGTGTCGAGGGCTTCCTCTGAAGCCGGTCGCGGCCCTCGACGAGGGTGGCCCCCCGCTAGGCGAAGTGAATCTGCGCCTCGAGATTTGAACGGGAGTCGGCGTTGGCCAGGGCCTCCTCCATCGAGATCCTGCCGTCCTTGTAGAGCCGAAGCAGGGACTGGTCGAAGGTCTGCATCCCCTGTTCAGTGCTCTCACTGAAGGACTCCTTGACCCGACTGACGTCGCCCTGCTGGATCAGCTCGGCGATGCGGGGGGTGTTCAGCATCACTTCGACGGCGGCCACGCGCTGGCCGTCAGTGCTGCGCACCAGTCGCTGGGAGATGATCGCCCGCAGGTACTGTGACAGATCCATGTAGATCTGCGGGTGCTGCTCCTCGGGGAACAGGTTGATGATCCGGTCGAGCGTCTCGGGGGCGTTGTTCGAATGCAAGGTGGCAACGGCCAGGTGACCTGTGCCGGCGAGGTCGATGGTGGTTTGCATCGTATCGCGGTCCCGGACTTCGCCCACGAGGATCACGTCGGGCGCTTCCCGCATCGCGCTTTTCAGCGCCCGGGCGTAGGATCGGGTGTCCACGCCGATTTCCCGCTGGTTGACGATCGATTTCTTGTTGCTGTGGAGGAACTCGATAGGGTCCTCGATGGTAATGATATGGGAGGCCGTCTTCTCGTTCCGGTAATTGATCATCCCTGCCAGGGTGGTGGATTTTCCGGACCCTGTGGCGCCGACCATCAGCAGCAGCCCGCGCCGGAACATGATCAGGTCCTTGAGGATCGGCGGCATCCCGATCGCATCCAGGTCGGGCATCTCGTGGGTGATGTAGCGCATCACCAGAGCCACGTTGCTCCGCTGGTGAAAGATGTTCACGCGAAACCGGCCGAGCCCTGGCTTTGATACCGCAAAGTCGATCTCGAGCTCGCGGTTGAACTCCTCAAGCTGCTCGCCGGTCATTAGCTCCATGGCGGCCTGGCGCACCATCTGGGGCGTCAGTTCCAGCTTGTTCACAGGAATGATCTTGCCGTCGATCTTGATCTTTACCGGGGCGAAGCAGGTGAGGAACAGGTCTGAGGCCCGTTTCTCGACCATAAGATTGAAGAGTGGCTGAACGTTCATGGATCGCGCGGCCTAAAAGAAGGCGGCCTTTCTCTTCTCTTCTTCCTGCAGCTCCAGCCCGCCGGAGTCGTCGGCGGCTACTGTCCGGTCCCGCTTGCTCTCCAGCTTGATCTTCAGGCGGAGCTCGTTCTTCGAGTCAGCATTGCGCATGGCCTCCTCGTAGGAGATCTTGCCGGTTTCGTAGAGCTGGAAGAGATCCTGGTCGAAGGTCTGCATGCCGAGCCGCGTGGACTTGGCCATGATTTCCTTGATGCGGGTGACTTCGCCCTTGAAGATCAGCTCCGAGATCAGCGGCGACTGCAGCATCACCTCCATCGAGGCAATCCGGCCAACCATGCCGTCCCGTGGAATCAGTCGCTGGGAGATCAGCGCCTTGACGTTGAGTGACAGGTCCATGAGCAGCTGGTTACGCTTCTCCTCAGGAAAGAAATTGATGACACGGTCGAGAGCCTGGTTGGCGCTGTTGGCATGCAGGGTGGCAAGGCACAGGTGACCGGTCTCGGCAAACTGGATGCCGTATTCCATGGTCTCGCGGTCACGGATCTCGCCGATCATGATCACATCCGGGGCCTGACGCAGGGTGTTCTTGAGCGCCGCGTGCCAGCCTTCGGTGTCAACGCCGACCTCCCGCTGCGTTACCACGCAGCGGCCATGGGGGTGCACATACTCGACAGGGTCCTCGACAGTGACAATGTGTCCCCGGGTATTCATGTTCCGGCAATGCACCATGGCTGCCAGCGTGGTGGACTTGCCCGACCCGGTAGCGCCCACGACGATCACGAGGCCGCGCTTGGTGAGCGCGATCTCACGCATCACCGGAGGCAGCTCCAGCTCCTCCAGCGTGGGGATCTTGGTGATGATCCGGCGCATCACGGCGCCAACCTGAGCCTGCTGGATGAAGGCACTTACGCGGAAACGGCCGATTCCCTGGGGGCTGATGGCAAAGTTGCATTCCTTCGTGGCGTCAAACTCCCGTGCCTGCCGGTCGTTCATGATGGAGCGCACGATCACGGCGCTCTCATCCGCCGTCAGGGGCTGTTCCCCTGCGCGGTGAATCTCGCCGTCGATCTTGATCGCAGGTGGAAACCCGGCCGTGATGAAGAGGTCGGACCCGTTCTTGTCCACCATCTTCCGCAGCAGGGCCTGAATCAGCTTGGTTGCCTGGTCGCGTTCCATCGTCGTGACTCCCTGGGACCGTCCTCCAGCCCGCCAGGGCTAGAAGTTGTCCTTGTTCTGCGCCTTGAAGCGCGCTTCTTCCTTGGTGATCACACCCCGGGAAAGCAGTTCGGTCAGGCACTGGTCAAGAGTCTGCATGCCTTCCTTGTGACCGGTCTGGATCGCGGAGTACATCTGGGCCACCTTTCCCTCCCGGATCAGGTTCCGGATTGCTGCGGTACCGATCATGATCTCGTGGGCGGCCACCCGGCCTCCCCCATTCCGCTTCAGCAGTGCCTGTGAGATGACGGCGCGCAGGGATTCCGACAGCATCGCCCGGACCATTTCCTTCTCCTGGGCCGGGAACACATCGATGATCCGGTCCATGGTCTTGGCGGCCGAACTGGTATGCAGTGTGCCGAAGACGAGATGGCCGGTCTCGGCTGCGGTGAGGGCCAGGCGGATGGTCTCCAGGTCGCGCATTTCGCCCACCAGGATAACGTCCGGGTCCTCACGAAGTGCCGAGCGCAGGGCTTCGCTGAAGCCCAGGGTATCCCGGTGTACCTCCCGCTGGTTGATCAGGCAGCGCTTGCTCTCGTGGACGAACTCGATGGGATCCTCGATGGTGAGGATGTGGTCGGGCTTGTGGTCGTTGATGTAGTCGATCATCGCCGCGAGGGTGGTCGACTTGCCGGAACCGGTTGGCCCGGTGACCAGCACGATACCCCGCGGGTACATCGCAATGTCCTTGAAAATCGGCGGGGCCTTGAGGTCCTCGAGGGTCTGGATGATCGAGGGGATGGTCCGGAAAACGGCGCCGGCACCGCGCATCTGGTTGTAGGCATTGACCCGGAAGCGGGCCAGCTTGGGAATCTCGAAGGAGAAGTCGGTCTCGAGGAACTCCTCGTAGTCTTTGCGCTGCTTGTCGTTCATGATGTCATAGACCATGCTATGCACATCCTTATGGCCCAGCGCCGGCATGTTCACCCGCTTGACGTCACCGTCCACACGGATCATCGGCGGAACACCAGCCGACAGATGCAGGTCCGACGCTTTGCTCTTTACTGCGAACGCCAGCAGTTGCGCGATATCGACAGCCATTTTTCACCCCAGCCCTTGCCCGCGATTTCCATAACCGGATCCCGCAGTGAACATAGTACAGTCAGCCCGGTAGCGCGGTCGTGACGGGAATCACGGATCACCTTGGCAAAATTCACCACCGCGTGGCGCTGGCCACGGCCCGCTGTGGCCGCGCCGCCTCGGATGTGGTCATCCTGGCCGTCAGCAAGGGGCAACCCGCGCAGGTGGTGCAGGGTGCCCTCGCCGCGGGCCTCCGCCATTTCGGCGAGAACTACCTGCAGGAAGCATTGCCCAAGATTGCGGCCTTTAACCGTGATGCAGTCTGGCATTTCATCGGCCGGATCCAGGCCAACAAGACCCGGGATATTGCCGCCGCGTTCGGCTGGGTCCAGACGGTAGCCTCGCCACGGGTGGCAGAGCGGCTGGCGGCCCAGCGGGGGCACTATGGGGAACCACTTCAGGTGTGTATCCAGGTTCGTCCCGCGGCAAGCCCGGTGGAATCGGCCGGACGTCCGGATCGGCCGGGCTGTGCGCCGGAGGAGATTCCCGCCCTCGCGACCCTGATCGGCGGGTTGTCCCGGTTACGCCTCCGGGGCCTGATGGTGATCCCGCAGGCAGGCCTCGCACCGGCGGCCCTGCGGGCCGAGTTCCGGGCAGTGCGGACCCTGCGCGATGAACTGAACGACCAGGGTCACGCGCTGGACACGCTGTCCATGGGGATGTCTGATGACTTCGAGCTTGCAATCGAGGAAGGCAGCACGATGATCCGCATTGGCACGGCACTGTTCGGACCCCGTCCATGAAACTTTCGCAGCAGTTTTCGCAGTTGAGAATCAGCCTCGTGGGGGGCGGCAACATGGCCAGGGCGCTGGTGGGTGGGCTGCTGCAAGCCGGGCATCTACCCGATCGGCTCGTGGTCGCCGAGCCTGACCCCGCGCAACGGGCCCTGATGGCTGGCCTCCACACGGGCCTTGTGGTGCACGCGGACAATGCCGGCGCGGCGGCGGCGGCGGACGTGCTGGTTCTGGCTGTAAAGCCCCAGATGATGCCCACTGTCTGCGGGGATCTCGGCAAGGCCCCACGGCCAGGCGGCCAGCTCGTGCTATCGGTCGCAGCAGGTATACCGCTGCGCTCCCTGCAGTCCTGGCTTGGAACCGCGACACCCATCGTCCGGGTGATGCCAAACCAGCCCGCGACGATCCGCGCCGGCATCTCGGCCCTCGTCGCATCAGCGGGCGCCGGCGCGGCGCATCGCGAGGCCGCCGAGTATGTGGCGACGGCCACCGGTGCTGCCGTATGGCTCAGCGACGAATCGCTGATGGATGCGGTGACGGCTGTCTCCGGCAGTGGACCCGCGTATTTCTATCTGCTGATGGAGCACATGGAGCAGGCTGCCCGGCAACTCGGCCTGCCTCCCGACCTCGCGGCCACGCTGACCCGGCAGACAGCCCTCGGTGCGGCCCGGGTGGTGGCCGAAACCGGCACTGAGCCCGCGACGCTCCGGGCGGCTGTCACGTCGCCCGGAGGCACCACGGCAGCGGCGCTCGGGGTATTCGCCTCAGCCGGGCTGGGCGCGGTGGTGCAACGTGCACTGACAGCGGCCAGGGATCGCGCCGCCGAACTGGGCGCGGAAAGGAAAAGCTGATCCATGTCTGATGCACTGGTCTTCGTCCTGCGGACGCTGTTCGACCTGTACCTGCTGACTTTCGCGCTGCGACTGATGCTCCAGTGGTCCCGCCCGACGGGCCGGAATCCACTGCTGGACTTCATCGTCCGGGTGACCAATCCCCTTGTCGTGCCACTCCGGCGCCTGTTGCCAGCCATGGGCCGGCTGGACACGGGCACGCTGGCGGCCCTGCTGGCCCTGCAGGTGGCTGGTACCGCCGTCCTGCTGAACCTGGCCTGCGTTGGCAGTACGGAGCTCTGGCAGATCCTGGCAGTGGCCCTGCTCGGGCTGGTGTCGCTGGTGCTGAAGATCTACTTCTGGGCGATCCTGATCCACGTGGTGCTGAGCTGGGTCGGTCAGGGCGGCTACAACCCCGGCGCAGCACTGGTGGCGGCCCTGGTAGCACCAGTACTCGCGCCGTTTCGCCGCTTCATTCCGCCCATTGCCGGCCTGGACCTGTCGCCGATCTTTGCGATGATCGCGATCCAGGCCAGCACGATCCTGCTGCCGACGGGCCAGTTGCTGGCTTCGATGCTCTGCTCGCCGGCGGCCCGTTCGCTGTTCTGAAGGGATCCCGGTTCCGGAAAAGACAGCACGTAACCGAAGGTTTATAGTCGGGGCACGGACCTTCTCACCGGAGCAGCCAGACCATGAAACGGCTCACGCGACTCTTCACCGTCGGTTGGAGCATCGTCCTGCTGGCTGCCTGCGGACAGTCGCCGGCACCTGAAGCGCCCGGCGCATCGGCCCTGCCCCTGGAACCCCCCACCGCATCGTCGCGGGATTTTGGTGACTACGAACTGCACTTCGTTGCGCTGCGCACCGACCGGCTGACCCCGGAGGTGGCCCGCAGCTACAACATCACGCGCAGCCCGAACCGGGCGCTGCTCAATGTCTCGATCCTCCGGAAGTCAGCGGATGGTCCGGGGACGACACCGGTGGCGGGCAAGGTCGTTGTCCGGGCCGTCAATCTCAACGGGCAATTCAAGGACATGGCCATCCGGGAGTTGCAGGATGGCGATGCGATCTACTATATCGGGGACGTGGCAGTCGCCAACGAGGAAACGCTGGTGTTCACGGTGGAGGCGACCCCGTCTGACGAAACGAAGGCGCTGGCTGTCCGCTTCCAGCGCGAGTTTTTCAGCAACTAGCTGTCCTCGTCCAGACCTGGGTTCGGACTCTGGTTCAGAGTCTCGCGCGCCGTTGCCTGGAAGCGCAGCCGCACCACATCACCCCGCGGCACATAGAGCAGCTCGGCCACCTTGCCGATCAGGTAGTCCTCGTACCTGTCGAGATTCCGGTCCTGGAGGGCAACCTCCCAGAGCATGCCGATGATCTGCTGCTTGTCGGCCACCGAGAGCTTCTCGTGCAGCGGCGCGGTAAATTCCCGCAGCGAAGTGGCCCCGTCCACCGCCTCCCGGGCCTCGGTCATCAGTTCTGCCGAGGCCTGCTGATCGAGCAAAAAGTAGCGGCCGATCAGCGACGCGATCGCCTCGTATTCCGCATCATGGTCCTGGTGATCGGCCCGGGCGATCTCCACCAGCAAAGCTGCCACGCACAGCCGCACGTGGGCTTCCGGATCCTCGCCGGCCACAGGCCCGGTGACGGTGGTGAGCAGGGTTCGCAGTCGCTGCAGCATCAGTGCGCATCTCCGGAGCCAAGGTGACCCACGACCGTATCCCGCAACAGGGTCAGGCGGCCATGGAAGAAGTGGTCTACATCCGGCAGCAGCACGAGCTGCGGAGGGGGATTCAGCGTCCGGGTCCACGCCTCCACGTCCCGGGCCGAAACCACCTCGTCGCTCGTACCCTGTACCACGAGCCAGTCTCCGGCCGGGCGCACCGTACCCAGCAGCCCCGCCATGCGCGTGACCGGTGGTGCCACGCTGACCAGGTGCCGGGGCCGGAGGACCGACGCGGCACGGATCGTCACGGCCGCTCCGAAAGAAAAGCCGGCCAGCCAGAGCGCGGCATCCGGGTAGCGCTCCCGGGCCCAGCCAGCCACCGCAATCACGTCGTCGGTCTCGCCGATGCCGTCCCCGTAGGAACCCTCGCTGGCACCCACCCCGCGGAAGTTGAAACGAAGTACCGGCGCTCCCAGCTCAAGCATGGCCCGGCTGAGGGTGTGCACCACCTTGTTCAACATCGTGCCCTGATGCTGTGGGTGGGGGTGGCAGATGACACCAACGGCCGGACCAGCGCCTGCCGACGGTAAATCAAGCAGGGCCTCGAGCCGGCCGGCGGGCCCCTGCAGGCTCAGCGCTTCCCGGCGTGGCGGGCCACTCGTCATGCCTTCAGGTTAGCAGGATCCGGTTCAGGCGCTGCACGAAGGCGCCCGGATCGTCGAGCTGCCCCCCCTCCGCGAGCCGGGCCTGGTCCAGCAGCAATTGTGCAAGGTCGGCAAAGGCCTCGTCGTCCGGCAGGCCCGCCAGCCGGGCCAGGAGCGGGTGCCCGGGATTGATCTCGAGGATCGGCTTGCTGCCAGGCACTGCCTGGCCGGTTGCCTCCATGAGCTTGCGCATCTGGGCGCCCATCTCGTGCTCGCCGATGACCAGGCACGCGGGCGAGGCCGTCAGGCGGCTCGTGGTCCGGACCTCGGCCACCTGCTCGCCGAGCTGCTTTGCCAGTCGCAGGATCAGATCGGCATGGGCACCGTCGGTGCCCGACTCCGGCGCTGAAGCGGCTTCCTCGCCCGGCGCGGCGGCGGACAAAGTGCCCCGCTTGACGTCCCGGAACTCGTGCCCGTCAAATTCGCCCAGATGGCCGATGAGCCACTCATCGATGGTGTCGGTGAGCAGTAGCACCTCGACGCCCCGCTGGCGAAAAACCTCCAGGTGCGGGCTGGAGCGGGCCGCGTTGAAGGTGTCGGCGGCCAGGTACCAGATCACTTTCTGGTCGCGCAGGTCGTCCCCGGGGGCGGCCTGGCGCCGCTCGACATAGGCAGCCAGCGACTGGTCCGCCACTGCATTGTCGCTGTGCGTAGTAGAGAAACGCAGTAGTCCCGCGATCCTGTCACGATTGGCCGCGTCCTCGGCAGGGCCTTCTTTCAGGACCCGGCCGAACTCCCGCCAGAACATCGCATATTTTTCGGGTTCATCTGTCGCCAGGCTTTCCAGCATGCCGAGCACCCGGCGTGTCAACCCGGTACGCATCGACTCCACCACCGCATCCTGCTGCAGCAGTTCCCGGGAAACATTCAGCGACAGATCGCTGGAATCGACAACCCCGCGAATGAAGCGGAGGTAGAGCGGCAGGAACTGTTCGGCATCGTCCATGATGAAGACGCGCTTGACGTAGAGCTTGAGGCCCCGCGAACCGGCACGGTTCCACAGGTCCCAGGGTGCCCGGGCCGGGACGAACAGCAGGCTTACGTATTCCCGCTTGCCCTCGACCTTGTTGTGACTCCAGGCCAGCGGCGCCTCAAAGTCATGCGAGACGTGCTGGTAGAACTCGCGGTACTCGTCGTCAGAGACTTCCGTACGGGGACGGATCCAGAGGGCCCTGGCCGAGTTGGCTGGTTCCTCACGGGCCTCACCCTCGGCCGGCTTCAGCGCCAGTACCACCGGGAAGGCAATATGGTCCGAGTACCGGCGGATCAGGGTCCGCACCCGAAATTCCTCGGCATACTCCGCCGCATCTTCCCGCAGGTGCAGAATGACGCGGGTACCCCGCTCCGGCAGCTCGACGCTCTCAACAGTGAACTCGCCCTGGCCGTCTGATTCCCAGTGCACCCCCTCAGATGCCGGGGCACCGGCCCGCCGGCTGAGGACCTCGACCCGGTCCGCCACGATGAAGGCCGAATAAAAGCCGACACCGAACTGGCCGATGAGGTTGGCATCCCGGCGCTGCTCGCCGCTCAGCTGCCGGAGGAACTCCCCGGTGCCGGATCGGGCAATGGTGCCCAGCTGGCGGATGATCTCCTCCCGGGTCATGCCAATGCCATTGTCGGCAACGGTCAGGATGCGCCGGGCTGCATCGCACTCGACCCGCACCCGGAGCTCCTCAGATGGTTCAAGCAGCCCGGGACTGGAGAGGGCCTCGAACCGTAGCCGGTCTGCGGCATCGGATGCATTGGAGATCAGCTCCCGAAGAAAAATCTCCCGGTTGCTGTACAGGGAATGGATCATCAGATGCAGCAGCTGCTGCACCTCGGCCTGGAAGCCGTGGGTTGCCCGAATTGTTTCCGTCATGAGAGTCCTGGCCCGGTCGTGGATGGAGATGGCCGGGGCAGGCTCGGTGGCAGCCCCGGCGAGCGTCCTTTATAGGGCGCGCCGCCGGGATTTCAAGTGGCGGCTGGCTCAGTCCTGGCCGGATCGGGGGACAAGATACAGCTGCGGCTTGCCAGCGCCGCGGGCGTTGGCGGGTTCGGCTGGTTCCGCGCCGGGGCTGCTTTCGGGCGAGCTGCCGCCCAGTTCCTGCGGCCGGAGGCGCTCCCGTACACCGGCCAGGGCCCGGTCTATCCACGCCCGGCGCTGTACGGTTTCCTCATTGCGGAACGTCGGTCGGCCTGTCTCGTGATCGTGGTCGGACATGCTGGTCAGTGGCTCCGGTATCCGGTCTTCGCCGGCTTCTGCATGGCGTTGAATCGCCGTCGTGATGTGGGCTTACTTGTCTTCAGGGGTCCAGTCCCGGCGGACTTTCTCGGCCCAGTTCCTGTAGCCCTTCCAGGTGTAAAGCGCCGGGTCCATGGCCGTGCGTCGCTTGTCGGGCAGTTGTACCCGGCTCAGCCACCGACGGTAGGCGTCCCAGCCACTGACGTCCCTGCCATCCCGGCCAACGAGACTGGGTCCGCCGCGTTCGGTGCGAACAGTGCCATCCTCGTTTCGAGGAGCGGGATACTCAGGCGAAAGCGGCTGCCTTTTCTGGTCTGTCATGTCAGGCTCCCCGCGTATTCAGCGTGACAGCAACTCTAGGGAGCGGACCCTTCTGCCGGAAGGAACTGGATCACAGGGGTCAGGGCCTCGCCGGAGCAAGGTCAGACGGGTTGTATGGAGTTCCGACGCAGCGCAGGGGCAAGCGAGAAATACGTCGCAGCTTCAGACCACAACGCGAAAGCAGGGCTCGTAGGTACGGCCCGGCAATTTCATGCGGTTCTGCTGAACAAACGCGGCCAGCAGCGCATCCAGGTGACCGAGGATCGCCTTGTCGCCGCGAATCTCGAAGGGGCCGTGCTCCTCGATTGCGCGTATTCCTTCCTCGCGGATGTTGCCGCTGACCACGCCGGAAAAGGCCCGGCGCAGGTTCGCCGCCAGTTCGGCAGCCGGCAGGTCCCGACTGAGTACCAGTTGCGACATCGACTGGTGCGTGGCGACGAATGGTCGCTGAAACACGTCATCAATCTTCAGGCGCCAGTTGAAGTAGTAGGCATCATTGTGCGCATGGCGAAAGTCCCGCACCTGGCTCACATTACTGCTGGCCCAGGACGAGACCGCAACAGGATCATTGACGATGATCTGATAGCGCTGCTGGGCCGCGCGGCCAAGGGTCACGCCGATGAAGGCATCAATCTGCTCGAGGTAAGCGCGGCTGGATTCCGGCCCGGTCAGGATCATCGGCAGGGGGGTCTCGACGTTGTCGGCGTGAAGGAGCACGCCGAGCAGATAGAGGATCTCCTCGGCTGTACCGACGCCGCCGGGAAAGATGATGATTGAATGCGCGATCCGGACGAAGGCCTCGAGCCGCTTCTCCATGTCCGGCATGATCACCAGTTCGTTGACGATCGGGTTCGGGGACTCGGCGGCGATGATTCCGGGCTCCGTGATGCCCATGTAGCGGCCATTGCGGATGCGCTGCTTCGAATGCCCGATGGTCGCACCCTTCATCGGCCCTTTCATCGCGCCGGAGCCGCAGCCCGTGCAGACATTGAGTTTGCGCAGCCCCAGCTGGTAGCCCGTCTCCTTGGTGTACTCGTACTCCTCCCGGCTGATGGAGTGACCACCCCAGCACACGACCACATCCGGCTCCACGCCAGCCTTCAGCGCGCCAGCATTGCGCAGGACATGGAACACGGCGTTGGTGATGCCATGACTGGTCTGCAGGTCGACGTGGCCGCCGGTCGAGAACTCGCTGTTGATGTAGATGACATCCCTCAGCACGGCGAACAGCAGCTCACGGATGCCCCGGATCATCTCGCCGTCAACGAAAGCACTGGCCGGCGCGTCGGTGAGGGCGAGCTTCACGCCCCGGTCCTGCTGGACGATGTTGATGTCGAAGTTCCGGTGCTGCTCCAGGACCTCGCGGGTATCGTCGGTGATGTTTCCGGAGTTCAGCACGGCCAGGGCACAGCGGCGCAATAGCTCATGCTGCCCGCCTTCACCGGTGCTCCGGAGGCGATTGACCTCGTGCTGGGAAAGCACCTCGAGGGCGCCCTCCGGCATCACTTCGATATAGGTCTGGAACCCCACCGGAAGGGTCAGGGGAGGATCTGTATCGGCGTGTTGTCGGGCGTCATCAGCCAGATATCGACCATGTCCGAGTTGGAAACCGCAATGCAGCCGTTGGTCCAGTCGCGGGTCTGGTAGTACTGGAGCGGGCGGCTCGGCTGGTTGGGCAGGCCGTGGATCATGATGCTTCCGCCGGGGGCCACACCGTTGGCCGCTGCCCGGCGGAGATCATCCGGACCGGGATATGAAATCTGGATGGCCAGGAAGAATTCGCTGTTCGGATTGCGCCCCGACAGCCGGTAGTTGCCCTCGGGCGTGCGGAAATCGCCTTCACGCTGCTTGTGGCCGTCCGGTGCGAGGCCGAGCGCCACCGGAAAGCTGCGCAACACCTGTTCACCCCGCATCAGGAAGAGCTTGCGCTCGGCCTTGCGGACGATCACGAGATCAGCCTGCTGCACAACGTTGGCCATCGCTGGCCCGTAGCCGGTAAAGCCGAGCACCATGGCCAGCAGGCAGCCAGCCGGGAAAGCGCGGGCACCCATCAGCCGCCGCTCGCCGGAGCTGAGAGCCGCAGGCGCTGGCCCGGGAAGATGCGGTGCGGATTGTCGATCGCGTTGAGGGCCATGAGCCGGCTCTGGGGCACGCCCGTGCGTTTCGCGATGCCGGCCAGGTTGTCACCGGGCCGAACCACATAGGTGCCCGTCTGGGTGGTCGCCTTTCCGCCCTGCGTGCCTGCGCCCGACCTCGCCTGTGCCTGGGCACCATCTCCGAGCTTCAGGACCTGACCTTCCCGGATGAGATTGGCTTTGCTGAGCCCGTTCAGGCTTGCCAGCCGGGCCGGAGTGGTGCCGTAGCGGGCCGCGATGCCCGACAGCGTCTCGCCACGCCGGACTTTGTGGGTGCCGCTGACCGGGTCAGCCACCTGGGCTGACTTGCGATCCGTGGCCGGAATGCTCGCCAGCCGCGCGCGGGCGTCGTCCGGATTCACGTGCCCGGGAAGACGCACATTCAGGCCGCGGGGCACATACTTCTTGCCGGCCCAGACCGGGGGCAGCAGCGCCGGGTTTGCGGCCTGAAGGGTTTCGGTCGGTACCTGGAGCACGGCCGCCAGGCTCGAGGCCCCTACGTAGGCGGGCATCTCGATCACCCAGCCGGGATCCGGGTCGTCGAGGCGCACCGGACCAAAATGCCGCTCGGCATTCCGGTCCACCTCCTCGGCAGCCAGAAAGGAGACGTAGAAATTCCGCGAGGCGAACCCAAAGGCCGGGCCGCTGTAGCTGCGGATGATGGTCTCGATATTGTCCGTGCCCATCTCCCGGACGGCGCGGCGCATGCCACCGGCCCCGTGGTTGTAGGCAGTGATCGCCAGCGGCCATGAATTGAGCGAGTTGTAGTTTGCGCGGAGGTAGCGGGCAGCGGCTTCACTCGACCGGAAGGGGTCCCGCCGCTCATCCACGACACTGTCGATCCGGAGAAACTGCCTGCCCGTGCCGGCGGTGAACTGCCAGAGACCGGCGGCGCCGACGAAGGAGCGCGCCTCCGGATTGTAGGAGGACTCCACATGGGGCAGTGCTACCAGGGCCGCAGGCACGTTGGCCCGCTCGAGGCTCATCAGGATGTGCTCGCGCCACCGGCCCGAGCGCACGAGACCCTCCAGAAAGCGGTCGGACAGGCCCTGCTGCACGCGCACCCGCTCGGCAGCGCTGCGCAGCGAGGCCGGGTCAGAACGATCCTGCCACAGCGCCAGCACGCGCCTTTCATCGGCGTCCAGCCCTTTGCGGTCGCCGGTCGCCAGCCTCGAGAGTATTGCCGTGTAGCGGGCCTTGGCCGCCTCCATGGCCCGCTGGCGGCTGGCATCGGAAGCACCGGCCGGGATGTCGACCTTCTCGTAGACGATGTCGAGGTAGCGGTTGTCGTGGACCAGGAACTGGCTGGTGGAAACGTCAGCGAAGATCTGGCGCCAGAAGCCGATTTCCGGTTCCAGTCCGGCCGGGCGCGGCAGCCCGTCTGCTGCCAGCCCGGTGAGGGGCAGAGCCAGAATGGCAAGCAGCGCCAGGCGCCTGGGCGTGGATCTGGCTGGCTTCATTCCCGGTGGGTTCCTGCGACAGTAGCCTGCATCTTACGGATCCCCGGTGACCGGGCAAGGTTTGCCTGCCTCCGGGATGGTGTAGCAGCACGGTAGCTGGTGGCCCGTTTGCGAACTGCCACACGTTTCACAATATACGTGGACCGCCCGCACAGCATGAAACTCCGCTGGAAACGTGCAACGCGAGGCCCGGTGCGGCCCCGCCTTTCTTCTGCCCATCGCCAAAACCTGTTAGCGTTTCACAGAATGACGCCGGACTTTCCGTAACCTCCCTGCCGTGAGACTTCCGCAAATCCACCTGCCGATGGCGCAGTCCTGGAGCCGGTGCCACTCCATTGTGGGACCGGTCGTGCTGTCTCTGTGCCTGTCGCTGACGGGCTGCGGCGAAGCGCCAACCCCGGCGCCGGACCCAGCGCCACCGTCCCCGACCGAACTCCCGTCCAGCGGCGAACCAGTTGCCGCCGATGCTCCGGACCAGGCGCCATCCGGACCGGAGCCGTCGTACCCGCCCGGCGAGCCGGTGGCGGGATCCCTGCTGCTGCTCGGCGAAAGCATCCCCCCGGGCACCTCGCGGCGCCTGTGGTGGGCCGGCGGTCAATCCTTTGATGGTGGGTCCGGGAACTCCCCGGTGCTGGTGGTGAACGGCATCGGCCAGGGGCCGACCCTGTGCCTTACCGGGGCCATCCATGGCGACGAGCTGAATGGTATCGAGATGATCCGGCGGGTGATGCAGGACCTGGATCCTGCCCGGGTGAAGGGGGCCGTGATCGGGGTCCCCATCGTCAATCTCGAGGGGTTCCGCCGCGGGTCCCGGTATCTGCCGGATCGCCGCGACCTGAACCGCTACTTCCCCGGCAATCCCGGCGGAAGTGCCGCGGCGCGGATCGCCTGGTCGCTGTTCGACAATGTGATTCGCCACTGCGACGGGCTTGTTGACATCCACACGGGCTCGCTGAATCGCACCAACCTGCCGCAGATCCGCGCCGACCTCCGCAACGACAAGGTGCGGAAGTTTGCCAACGGCTTCGGGGCCTTTACGGTCCTGCACCATCCGGGCGGCCCCGGCACGCTGCGCCGCGCGGCCACGGACGCCGGCATTCCGGCCGTGACGCTGGAGGCGGGCGAACCTGGACGGCTGCAGTCGGCCCAGGTGCGGGAGGGAACCAGCGGCATCGTACGGCTGCTCGTGGCCATGCAGATCGTGAAGCGGCTGAATGTGCTCCGCGAGCCTCGCCCGGTGTATTACCGCTCCACCTGGATCCGCTCCGACGCGGCCGGCATCCTGTTCTCGCTGGTGCGGCTGGGACAGCTGGTTTCGCCCGGTGACATTCTCGGCACCGTGACGGACCCGGTGACCAACGAGCAGACGCTGATCTACTCGCCGGTCAGCGGCCGGGTGCTGGGCATGGCGCTGAATCAGGTGGTGATGCCCGGATTTGCCACCTTCAACCTGGGCATCCAGGCCGGCAGCGGGACCAACGGATCACTGATGGCCGACCTGGAGGCGCCGCCGGAGCCGGGCCGCCCTGATGGCCGGGCCGGGCCTGACGCTGACCGTAACGGCGGCGACGAGGACGAGCGCCCCGAGTAGCCTGGCTGACACCCCGCCCGGTCGCCGCGGTCTTTTTCGCCTACGACTGGCGGGATTCGCTGGCCTGAAGGGCCGCGATGCGCTCCGGCAACGGCGGGTGTGTCATGAACAGCCGCCCAAAGCGCCCCATTCCGCCAGAAATGCCCATGGCTTTCATCCCTTCAGGCAGGCTGGAGGGCTCATGGGCCTGCTGCAGGCGCTGGAGCGCCGCGACCATGTTGCCGCGACCGGCCAGGTGGGCACCGCCCGCATCGGCGCGGAATTCGCGCTGCCGGGAGAACCAGGCCACGATCATGCTGGCAAAAATGCCCAGCACGACCTGGGCAATGATCACCGTGATGAAGAAGCCGGGTCCATTGCCCCGTTCGCTCTTGAAGATCACCTGGTCCACCAGTCGCCCGATGATCCGGGACAGGAAGATCACAAAGGTATTCACCACGCCCTGGATCAGGGTGAGCGTCACCATGTCGCCATTGGCCACATGGGAGATCTCGTGACCGAGGACGGCCTCGACTTCCTTGCGGTCCATCTTCCGCAGCAGGCCCGTGCTCACGGCCACCAGGGCTGCGTTCCGGCGGGCGCCCGTCGCAAAGGCATTGACGTCGGGGGAGTCATACACCGCCACCTCGGGCATGGTGATGCCGGCCTCGGCGGCCTGCCTGCGCACGGTCTCGAACAGCCAGATCTCGTCAGGTGTCCGGGGCTCGGAAATGACCTGCGCGCCGGTGGAGCGCTTGGCGATGAACTTGGACATGGCGAGCGAGATAAAGGAGCCGCCAAAACCCAGCACCGCCGCGAAGATGAGCAGGCCCACCGGATCCTGCCCGGTCGACGCCAGATAGGTGTCCAGGCCCAGCAGGCGCATGGAGATGGACAGCACGGCGAGGACAGCAATATTCGTCGCCAGGAAAAGGAAAATGCGCTTCACAAATGGTCTCCGCCAAAAGGTCTGAATCGCATTGTATGGGTTCATCGGGCCGCGTTTTCAAGCGGCAGCGCCGCGGAAGCCATCGCTGGCAGGTCGGGGCTGCTAGGATGTGCATCGCAGTAGACCGGTCATATCCATGACGAGCATGCCGTCCCCGGAACCAGGGCAGCCCCTCGCCCGCTACTGGCAGCCCCGCTACTGGCCCCTCTGGCTGGGGCTGTGCTGGCTGCGGCTGATGTCGCTGCTGCCCTTTCGCTGGCAGCTGGCCTCGGGACGGCTGCTCGGCCGGCTTGTCTGGCTGGCCCTTCCGGGTCGGCGCCGCATCGCCGCAACCAACATCCGTTTGTGCTTCCCGGAACTACTGGCGTCAGAACAGGCGGCGCTGGTCCGCGCCCACTTCGCGTCGCTGGGCATGACCCTCGCCGAGCATGGACTGGCCTGGTGGTCCAGCGATGCGACGATCCGGCAACTGGTTGAAGTCCGGGGCGCGGAACATCTGGAAGCCGCTGCAGCCAGCGGCCAGGGGGTGGTGCTACTCACCGGGCATTTCGGACCTCAGGAGTTTTCGGGCCTGCGGCTGCGGCCCCTGCACCCGAAGCTTGCGGGCGTATTCAGGCCCAACAGGAACCGTTTCGCCGATGCAATCCTGGCTCACGTCCGGCTGCGGGCGGTCGATGAACTGATCCCGAAGAAGAACGTCCGGCGCATCATCCGGGCCCTGCGGGAGGGCTACGGCGTCTGGTATGCACCGGACCAGAGCATCCGCGGTGCCTTCAGTGCCCTGTTGCCGTTCTTCGGCGAGCCCGCCATGACCAACACCGCACTGTCGGAGATCGCGCGCCTGGGCAAGGCGCTGGTCATCCCGCTGCTGCCCCGGCGGCTGCCGGACGGGGCGGGCTACATCGTGGAGATCCTGCCACCCCTGGCGGATTTTCCCGGCCCCGACCCGGTCGCGGATGCCCTGCGGGTGAACCAGATCCTGGAGGACCACATCCGCCAGTGTCCGGAGCAGTACTACTGGATCCACCGGCGTTTCAAGGGCCGGCCGGCGCCGTATCCGGATCCTTATCCATAGCCGCGCGGTAGCCCGCCAGCAACCACTCCCAGTCCCGGTACCCGAAGGCCACACCGCCGCCTTCGCTGATCTTGGTCAGGGAGCGATGCAGCCGCGCGAGGTTCGCTTCCTGCCAGCCCCGATGCGCGGCTCGCAGCCGCCCCCGGTCAAAATCCAGCAGGAAGATTTCATCGCCGCCGCTGATCTGCAGGTTGTGGGCAGTGAGGTCTGCGTGCCAGACGCCGGCGCGGTGGAAGCGCGCCACGCATTGCCCGACGGCAGTCCATACCGACTGATCTGCAGCACGCCGGGCGAGCCGGCTGGACAGGGGCTCGACGTCCGGAATGAGCTCCGTGAGCAGATCTGCCGTATACACCAGTCCCCGACGGCGATAAGCCGCAGCAACGGGTCGCGGCGCCGGCAGTCCCAGCCCGGCCAGATGGGCCAGCAGCTCCCACTCGCGAAAGCAGCGGGTGTGCTGCTCACCCGTCCAGAGAAACTGATCGTCCAGGAAGCGGCCGATCGTGCCCCCCCGGTGATAGTGCCGGAGCACCCAGCGCCGGCCCTCATGCGTAACGAACAGGGTCTGGCCGCGACCGCCCGAGTAGCCGGGCGCGGCGGGCGCGCCGGCCCAGTGGCGGGCATCCAGCAGCGCGGGATCCGGGCGGTGCAGCCGCGTGTCCTCGTAGAGGATCCCGGTGCTGCCTTGTCTTGCGATGCGCCTGGGCACGGTCAATGGGGTCCGGTCGGGGCTCTCTGGGTGCCAGTGCCGGCAGTTGCGGCAGGGCGGACCTTACACCACACTAGATCGGGTCCGGAACCAATCACCATGCTGGAAACCTTCGACGACAGCCGCCTTGCAGCCGCCGGCCCCCGGACGATCTCCGACGTGCTGGAGCAGGGGCGCATCGTCTACCTGCCCCGTTGCCCGGTGGCCCTGCCCGACCCGGCCGACCTCGAGGTGCTCCGGGAGCAGCTGCCCGGCGCGATCACCCGCAAGAACGTCAGTTATCACCCGGAGGCTGATTCCGTACGCGGCCTCGACCGGCACTCGGCGCTCTACCCCCCCACCTACCGGGCGCTGACCGGACTGCGGGACCGCATCTCCGCGTGGGCGCAGGCTGCCATGCCCGATCTGATGCAGGGCGCCGATATCGGCACCTGCAGCTTCCGGCCGATGGAAGAAGCCGGCCGGGCCATTGATGCCCACAAGGCCAGCGAGCTGATCCACGTCGATGCCGGGGCCTATGGCGCCACCAACGGCGACCGGATCCTCCGCTTCCTGGTCAATGCCAACGAGACCCGGGACCGGGTCTGGGCAAGCAAGGGCGACTTTCGCAGCGTCTTCGCGCGACATGCGGAGCGGGCGGGCTTTACCGGACCTCGCGGTCACGTCGGCCGGCTCGACAAGAACGCGCTGGATGAGCTGCTCTCGGGGCTGCTCAGGGGTGTCTCGGTGCTGGTCCCCCTCGCGAAGGTGCTGGACACCAGCCCCTACGACCGGGCCATGAAGCGCTTCCACGATTACCTGAAGGACAACCCGGAGTTCCAGGCCGAGCTGGAACACCATGTGGAAATGCGCTTTGCGCCTCGCTCAGCCTGGCTGGTCTTTGCCGACGGCGTCAGTCACGGCTGCCTGTCCGGGCAGCATTGCTTCATCTGGACCGCGCTGACGCCGCT
>CAYOXI010000005.1:1212-13909 GCA_964407855.1 uncultured Chromatiaceae bacterium | reverse complement strand
GGCACGGCGCCGAATACCTCGCGCAGCGGCGCCGAGGTCAGCTGGAAGTCATAGGCACCCGACAGGCCGATCATGCCCCGGATGACATCGGACGACGATCCCGCTGCCTCAAGGTGGCGCCGGTCGAGCGCCAGCAGTGCCGCGATGTGTGCACCGGCGGAATGCCCCATCAGGAACACGCGGTCCGGATCCCCCCCGTAACGGCTGATCTCCCGGAGGGTCCATGCGACCGCGAGGGCCGCGTCACTGACAAAGACCGGGAAGGCGCCGTCGGGATGGAGGCGGTAGTCGGGGATCACCGTGATCAGGCCCCGCTCCGCAAGCGCGCTGGCAACGAAGCGGTAGCGCGCCCTCGAACCTTCGGTCCAGCCGCCGCCGTAGATGAACACCACCACGGGTCGGACCTGGTCGTCGTCCGTTCCGGGGACATAGACATCGAGCTGCTGGCGGGCTGTCGGCCCGTAGGCAATCCCTGCCTTGCGCTCGTAGTCGCCGAAGCCCGCCGGCAGGTTGGCCGCCGTAAATGCCAGGCTCGTGCAGCCACCCAGTGACAGCAGCACGAACAGGGAAAGGAGTTTTGTGCGGCATCGGGCCATAGGTTCCGTTCTAGGTCGGGACGCGCGGGAGGCGGATTCTGCCGGCGACGCGCCTGTGGTAGAAGGCTTTCATCCACAGGCAGCTTAGCCGGAGATGAGCCCATGTCGCTTGCCCATCAGAACCCGGCGGTCGCAGGCGCGGCCCCGGAAGACCTCAGCAGCTGGATTGCCGGGCTCTTTGTCCATCCGGAGCTGGTCCGGATGGGACACAACCAGCGCACCGCGGACCTGAACCTCGGCCTCGGCTGGATCTACTACGGCCTGGCCCGGCTGCTGTGCCCCGCCCGGATCGTGGTCATCGGCTCCTGGCGGGGTTTCGTGCCGATGGTGCTGGCCCGGGCCTGTCAGGACAACGGCGACGGCGGCGAGGTGCACTTCATCGACCCCTCCTTCATCGACGACTTCTGGCGGGATCCGGTGCGCACGGAGGCCTGGTTCCGGCGCTTCGGCCTGACCAATATCCGGCACCACCTGTGCACGACGCAGGAGTTCGTCGGCACCCCCGTGTACCGGGAGCTCAGCGACATCGGACTGCTGTTCGTGGATGGCTTCCACACCGCGGCCCAGGCTCGCTTCGACTACGAGGCCTTTGCCGCGCGGCTGGCCCCGCGGGGACTCGTGCTGTTTCACGACAGCGTCGTGCTGCGGCACTCGAAGTTCTACGGAGAAGGCCAGGCTTACGACGTGGACGTGCGCGACCTGATGGACGAGCTGCGCGAGGACCCCAAGCTGCAGCTCCTCGACCTCCCTTTCGGGCCCGGCCTGACGGTGATGCGTCGGACGGATGGCGTCCACGGTGAGGTCTTCAGTCTGGAATCCCTCGCCCCCCGCAGCTCGCCCGCGGGTTGATCCGGCGCCGGGATCAGTGGCCCGCGGCCGGAGTACCCGCGGCGACCAGTCCGTAGGTGGCGCCGCAGTAGGGGCATTTGGCCCGCCCGGTCGCCTCGATGGGCAGATAAACCCGGGGATGGGAATTCCACAGATGCATGCCCGGCATGGGGCAGGAAAGCGGCAGGTCGGCCGCCGTCACCTGGTAGTGATGCTCGGCGTTGGGCTGGACCAGGGTTCTGTCGGTGGCGGGGCGGGCGGCCATGGGGATCAGGTGGTGGTGACTGAGCCGTCAGTATAGAACACGCCCTGCCAGATCCGGGTGACTGCAGCCGCCAGGCTTGCGACTTCGGCACGGGGCAGCAGCGCCGCATCACCGGCCAGGCTCAGCTGATGGAGCCGTTGCCGGTAAGACCGGTAGGCATCGGCCAGCTCCGCCGCAACCTCGGCCGTGAGTACGCCGTGCGCGGCGAGGCCCTCCAGCTGGCGAATGTTGTCCGACCAGCGCAGGAGATCCGGGAAGCCCGGCGCCTCCCGCAGCACGAGGTACTGCACGAGGAACTCGATGTCGGCCACCCCACCAGGATCCTGCTTGAGGTCCATCAGTGCGGCGGTACCCCGGGACAGCTCGGCGCGCATCCGCTGGCGCATGTCCGCCACCTCCGCTTGCAGTCGCTCCCGGCGCACATAGCTGAGCAGGGCCCTGACCCGCAGTGCCTCGAAGGCCGTCTGCACACCAGCGTCCCCCGCCACGGCACGGCTGCGCAGCAGGGCCTGGTGCTCCCAGGTCCACGCATCTTCCCGCTGGTAGCGTTCGAAGGCTGCGAGGCTTGATACCAGCAGGCCGGACTGGCCATCGGGGCGCAGCCGGATATCCACCTCGTAGAGCTTCCCCGAGGTGGTGTGCATGGTGAGGATGCTGATGATCCGCCGGGTCAGCCTGGAAAAGAACACGGCGTTCTCGAGCGGCGACCGGCCATCGGTCTGCTGCTGCTCGCCCGCCGAGTCGTGAACAAAGACCAGGTCGAGGTCCGAGCCGTAACCGAGTTCCAGTCCACCCAGTTTGCCGTAGGCGACGATCGCGAAGCGGGCGGGTCGGCGCTCACCCCCGGTCCCGCACCAGGGTTCGCCGTGACGGGCAGCAAGTTCCCGCCAGCCCATGTCAATGGCCGCCGAGAGCACCAGCTCCGCGACGTCGGTAAGGCGGTCGCTGACCTTCATGATCGGCAGCTGACCGGCGAGGTCAACGATGGCCACGCGGAAGATTGCGGCCTGCTGGAAGTTGCGCAGGGCATCCAGCCGGGCCTCCAGATCGTCCGCAGGAACCCTGGCCATCCGCACGGCGAGGTCCCCGGCGAGTTCTTCCCGCGTGGGTGCTTCCTCGAAGACGCGTGGATCCAGCAGCTCGTCCATCAGCAGCGGATGCGTCGCCACCAGCCTGGCCAGGAACTCACTGGAGGCACAGATGCCGACCAGCCGCTCCAGCGCCGCGGGGTTCTCGTTGAGCAGGGCGAAGTAGGCGGAACGCCGGCCAATGGACTCCAGCACCAGGATCAGTCCGTCCAGCGCCCGGAGTGATTCGGCCTGGCGGGCCGCGCTGGCGAGCACCGCGGGCACCAGCGCGTCCAGGCGCTGGCGGCCGTGTTCGTCGAGGCGCTCGGGGAGGCCACCGTTGCGCAGGCGCTGGACGCGCTCGAGGGCAGCTTCCGGCGCCGGGAAGCCGGCGGCAGCGAGACTGGCCACATCACGGGGGACTGATCCGGCCGTCTGCCACACATTGGTCAGCCCGGCGGCGTCAGCGGCAGGTGCGGCGACTGCTTCGGCGTCCCCCTGCCCGTTGCCCGGGCTGGTGCCGCGAAAAACGATCTGCCGGAAATGGCGGGCCACCACGGCCCGCTCGCGGTCGCACCGGACACGGAACGCTGCCCAGTCCGGCTCGCCCATGGCCAGCGCCAGCCGCTGCCGGTCGACGGGATCCTCCGGCAGGTCGTGGGTCTGCCGGTCGTTGATGGCCTGCAGGCGATTCTCGGCCTGGCGCAGGTACCGGTAGGCCCCCTCAAGCTCCCGGGCGTCACCGGCCGGCAGGCAACCGGCCACGACCAGCTCGGGCAGGGCCCTCTGCAGCTGGCGTTCCCGCAGCGCTGCAACGGTCCCGCCACGCACCAGCTGCAGCGCCTGCACGATGAACTCGATCTCCCGGATACCCCCCGGACCCAGCTTGAGGTTGTCCTGGAACTCCTTGCGGGCCACCTCAGCCTCGATCAGCGCCTTCATCTCCCGCAGCGAGCCGAACACGCCGTAATCCAGGTAACGACGGTACACAAAGGGCCGCAGGACCTCGTCGTGCAGGGCGGTGGCATCACTCCAGTCGTTGACGACCCGGGCCTTGATCCAGGCGTAGCGCTCCCAGTCGCGGCCGTGCTGCACCAGGTAGTTCTCGAGCGCCGGCAGGCTCACCGCCAGGGGACCCGCGGTACCGAAGGGCCGCAGCCGCACGTCCACCCGGTAGACAAAGCCATCGGCTGTCTGGCGGGCCAGCAGGTCTATGAGGCGCTGGGAGAGCAGGCGAAAGTACTCCTCGTTGCTGATCGCACGGGGGCCATCGGTCTCGCCGGGTCCGGAGTAGACGAACACCAGGTCCACGTCGGAGGAAAAGTTGAGCTCGTGGCCGCCGAGCTTGCCCATGGCGACAATCCCGAAGCCACAGGCGCCGCCGTCCTCGTCCCGCGGCGTCCCGTGCCGGGCCGCCAGCGCGGCGGTGGCGTACTCCAGAGCAGCATTGATGGCCGCGTCGGCGAGGTCGGACAGGGCGCGAAGCGACTCGGTGACATCCGCGCCCTCGTTCTGGTCCCGCCAGATGATCCGCACCAGTTCCTGGTGCCGGAACAGGCGCAATTCGCGGCTGAACTCATCCCCGGCAAGGGCGTTGCCGTCCTTCGGGTGGCACGCCATCGCCAGCAGCGTGCGGATCTCCCGGGCGTCGCTCTCCCTTGCCAGGCGCCCGCTGGCGTCAAGCCCGGCCAGCAAGCCGGGATAGCGATCGAGAATATCGCTGGCGTACTGGCTCGTGGCCCGCAGTCGGGCAACACCTGCCGCCAGGTCCGGCCGGCCGGCGTCCCCGGTCATCCCGGCGGCAGACCCTCGGCCTGACGTGCCGCCTGGACGGCCGGTCGCCGCTGGATCCGCTCCCGGTAGGCGATGAGCACGGGCCAGGACGCCAGATCGAGCACGCCGGGACGGGCCCAGGTGAGGACGGTGTACAGGTAGGCATCGGCCACGGTGAAGTGTTCCCCCACCAGGTACTGCCGGCTGGCCAGGTGCATGGCCACGTAACCCAGCCGCTTCCCGAGCTTCTCCGTGGTGGCAGCCCGTACTTCTTCCGGCGCGCCGGGGCGCAGGAGCGGGCCGAAGTTCTTGTGCAGCTCGGTGGCTATGTAGTTCAGCCACTCCAGGTTGCGGTAGTGGTCGAGGTGCCCGGCCGGGGGCGCGAGCTGCGCGGCGGGGAAAAGGTCGGTGATGTACTGGAGAATGGCCGGACCCTCACTGAGCACCTCGCCATCATCGAGTTTCAGTGCCGGGACATAGCCCTTGGGATTGACAAGGGTATAGTCGCCGCCGTCACTGCTGCGCCGGGTGCGCATGTCGACCCGGTCGGCCTGGAAACTGGCCCCCGCCTCAAGCAGGGCGATATGCGACGCAAGCGAGCAGGCGCCGGGGCTGAAGTAAAGCCGCATGAGAGTGCTCCGCAGTTCGCAACGGGTGTTGCGCCAAGCGGGCGAGAATCGCAGGGATCCGGATTGATGGCAACCATGGTGCTGGTGCATGGTGCCTGGCACGGGAGCTGGTGCTGGGATCGGGTGCGGCCGCTGCTCGCGGCTGCCGGCCATCGGGTGCTGACGCCGGATCTGCCCGGGCATGGCGGCAATCCCGCACCCGTGGCCGACCAGACGATTGCCAACTATGCCAGCTGCGTGACCGGGCTGATCCGGCAGGCGACCGGCGAGCCGGTAATCCTGGTGGGACATAGCCTGGCGGGCATCGTGATCAGCCAGGTCGCCGAGACGATCCCCGGCAGTATCCGGCGACTGGTATTTCTCTCGGCCTTCCTCCCGCAGGATGGCGACTCACTGGTGCGCATTGCCGGCGCGGATCCCGACAACCCGCTCAACGAGGCCACCGAACGCACACCGGACCGCAAGGCCGTGGTGGTGCGCCCGGATCTGGCACGGGCCCTCTTCTACCGGGACTGCACCGACGAGGACGCGGAGTTTGCCGCCGAACGACTGGTACCGGAGTCCCTGGCCGCCCACTTCGGCACGGCTGCACTCTCACCGGAACGCTTCGGGCAGGTGCCACGGGCCTACATCCGTTGCCGTCGGGACCGGGCCATCCCGCTGTTCCTGCAGATGCTCATGATCGAGCGGATGCCCTGTGATCCGGTGCTGACGCTGGATACCGGCCATTCCCCCTTCCTGGCGGCGCCGGACCTGCTTGCCCGGCAGCTGGACGAACTGGCCCGGGCCTAGCACCGTTCAACCGGACTCAATCGTCGCGCCCCTCGAGCTCCGGGAACAGCACGGCCGTGTAGCCAAAGCGGCTGAAATCCCGGATCCGCATCGGGTACAGCACGCCGATCAGGTGGTCGCATTCGTGCTGGACCACGCGGGCATGGAAGCCCTCCGCGATCCGGTCAATCGGGTTGCCCGCGATGTCAAAGCCCCGGTACCGGATCCGCGTGTAGCGGGATACGACGCCGCGCATGCCGGGGACGGACAGGCAACCTTCCCAGCCCTCCTCCTCATCCGGCGCGAGGGGCTCGATCACCGGATTGACGAGAACGGTCTCGGGCACCGCCGGGGCATCGGGATAGCGGTCCAGCTGGTCGAAGCCGAAGATCACCACTGCCTGGTCCACGCCGATCTGGGGTGCGGCGAGACCGGCACCATCGGCGGCACGCATGGTCTCGAACAGGTCCGCCACCAGCGCGTGCAGGGCCGGCGTGTCGAAGGCGGTCACGGGCGCCGCCACCCCGAGCAGCCGGGGATCACCCATGCGCAGAATCTCGCGTACAGCCATCCGGTCATTATCCTCCGTGGCAAGCGCTTCAGCGCGACCGGGTCGCAACCAGCAGGACGACGCCGAGCAGGATCACGCCAGCGGCCCCCCACTCGGGCCGGGAGATGGTCTCGCCGCCGAGGGTCACGCCCAGCAGCATCGCGATCACCGGATTCACAAACGTGTAGCTGGAGGCGAGGCCTGCCGGCGTCCGGGCCAGCAGCACCATGTAGGCGTTGAAGGCGACGAGCGAGCCGAAGACCACGAGGTAGGCCCAGGACCAGGCGGCCAGAGGCGTCGGAGGCCACTGCAGGGACTCGCCGCTGACCACCGCCAGCACCATCAGCACGAGGCCGCCGCAGAGCATCTCGCTGGCAAATCCCATCGCGCCAGTCGCGAGCGGCAGGGAGCGCTGGCTGAGCACGCTGCCGAGCGACCAGGTGACCGTGGCGATGAAAATTGCGGCCAGGCCCGCCGGCGAGGCCTGGAAGCCCTGCCCCCTGACCAGTAACAGCACCCCCACCAGGCCGATGCCGATGCCAGCCAGTTCGCCCCGGCCCGGTCGTAGCTTCCAGAACAGGTTCCACAGCACCATCAGCAGTGGCGTGATTGCGATGAAAGCCACCACGAGGCCGGACCCGATGGTCTGCTCGGCCACCGCCGTGCCTCCCATGCCACCGCCGAGCATCAGCGCGCCGACCACCACCGCATGACGCCACTGCCGCGCATCCGGCCAGGGTGCCCCGCGCACCCAGCGCATCCAGGCCGCCAGTGCGACCCCGGCCACGAGAAAGCGGCTGCCCATCTGCAGGAACGGGGGGAAGCTGACCAGCGCGAACTTGATCGCCAGGTAGGTCGAGCCCCAGACCAGCCAGGTGGCCACCAGGCAGGCAATCACCAGGGGCGACAGGGACGAGGTCCGGGGTTCCCGCTGGCTGTCTGGCTGCATCGTCGCATGCTAGGCAATCCCTTCACGGAGCAACAGTCCGCCCGTCCGGGAACCAGTCTGGTCAGGGGTGGCGCGGCAGGGCCGGCTGCGCCCCGGGGAGATTCGCTGCCTCGGACGGCAGGTTTGCGCTTCTGATTCCGTCCGTCGAGGTATTCTGAGGCGGTATCAACCGCTGACGGATGCCCATGACCGAGACGGAAAAGGCCAATGAAGAACTCGTGACACGCTTTTGCCGGGACTGGTCCCGGCAGGACGCGGAGCACCTCACGACCTATTTTACCGAGCCCTTCGAGTACCTGGTCTGGGAGGGTGGCCCGGTGATCACGACCCGCGAGGAATTCATCAGGCAGATGGGGCCGTTCCTCAAGAAGCTGAAGTCCGTGGACTGGGAAATCGTCCGTTCCCACGCCATGGGCCCGATGGTGATCAACGAACGCATCGATCACTTCTACGCCCACGACAGCAAGTACGACAATCATCCCCGGCTCGCGGGGATGTTCATCGTACGGGATGGCAAGATCGCCATCTGGCGTGACTACAACTGCCGCTGACCAGAGCATCGAGACGTGATCCCAGCCCTGATCCCCTTCGTGGAGAACCATCGCTTCCAGCGCTTCGTGCTGGTGGTGATCATTGTCAACGCCATCACTCTTGGCCTGGAGACGTGGCCAGCCGCGATGGAGCGGGCCGGCACGCTGATCATCTGGCTGGACCGGATCGCCCTGGCGATTTTTGCGGTAGAAGTGTCCCTCAGGCTTGCTGCCTTCGGGCTGCGCTTTTTCCGGGACCCCTGGAACGTCTTCGATTTCCTCGTCGTGGGCGTTTCGCTGGTGCCGGCTGGTGAGGGCTTCGCGGTACTCCGTGCCCTGCGGGTGCTGCGCGCTCTGCGCCTGATCTCGGTGGTTCCGAGGATGCGTGCCGTCGTGCAGGGGCTGCTCACTGCCATCCCCGGCATCACTTCCGTCGTCGCCCTCCTCGGCCTGATCTTCTACGTCGCGGCGGTGATGGCAACCAAGCTGTTTGGTCCATCCTTCCCCCAGTGGTTCGGATCGGTGGCGGCCAGCCTCTACTCCCTGTTCCAGATCATGACCCTGGAAAGCTGGTCGATGGGCATCGTGCGGCCGGTCATGACGGTCTATCCCTATGCCTGGGCCTTCTTCGTGCCGTTCATCCTGGTTGCCACATTCATGATGCTGAACCTCTTCATCGGTGTCGTGGTGAGCGCGATGCAGGCGGAGCACGACGCCGAGAGGGCTTCCCAGGAACGGCTGGCGCATGACGAGCGGGGCCAGATCCTGGTGGAGCTGCGGGAGCTCCGCCGGGAGATGTCAGCGCTGCGGCAACATCTGCCCGGGCAGCCCTGAATGGCGCACGCGACAGCCGAAACCGGTGTCGCAGCTGGTGCGAACTGGCTCGGCCTGATCGAGTCAGGTGTTGTCGCGAGATTTGCGCAGGGACCGGCGATACCTGTACTCAGAGCATGAGCTTCCTGCAGACAGGCATTTCGATTCTCGCGGCCGTTGTGCTGTTTCTCTTTGGCCTGCAGAGTTTCTCGGCCGAACTTCAGACACTGGGCCGGGACGCGCTGCGCAGCTGGATGGCGGCCGCAACCCGCTTCCGGCTGCTCGGCTTCGCAATGGGGGCTGCCTTCACCGCCCTGGTGCAGTCATCCAGCGCCGTCTCAGCCATTGCCGTGGCACTTGTTGATGCGCGAGTCCTCAGTCTGGGGGGCAGCCTGGCGGTATTCCTCGGCGCCAACGTGGGCACCACCGCAACAGCGTGGCTGGTCAGCGCCAAGGTCACCGGACTCGGGGCCATCGCCATCATCGTGGGCACGCTGCTGTCGATCCTGCCCCGGACCAGCCGGGTGGTCGGCAAGAGCATCTTCTATTTCGGACTGATACTGTTTTCCCTGGACCTGATCAGCACGGCACTCGATCCGGTGAAAAGCGATCCGGCCCTTACGAAGTGGCTCGCACTGGCCGCAACGCCCTGGCTGGGCCTGCTGGCTGGGGCCGTGGCCGCCATGCTGGTGCAATCCTCGAGCGTGGTGTCGGGACTGGTCGTACTGCTGGTGCAGGCCGGCGTCCTGGACCTGACCGGCGCGGTGGCGATCGTGGTGGGCGCCAATGCGGGCACGACCGTTACCGCACTGATCGCCAGCATTCCCCTGGGCACTACGGCCAAACGCACAGCTCTGGCCAACCTCGCGTTCAATGGCCTGGGGGTGCTGGCGTTTGCGCCCTTTATTCGCCCCTACGCCGCCTGGGTTGGTGCCCAGGCGACGTCACTGGACATCGCCGTGGCCCTGGCGCATCTGCTCTTTAATCTGGCCATCGCAGCCTTTTTCCTGCCCTGGACCCGGGTGCTGGCCCGACTGCTGGAACCCCGCCCGAAGCCTGGATTGGAGCAAACGGAACCGGGTTAAGCTGGGGACTATCGCTTCGGGAGCGTCAAGATGTTCATCAACAACTGGTACGCAGCCTGCATCAGCGCCGAGCTTGGCACGGCACCCCGCCGGATCCGCATGCTCGGCTGCGACTTCGTCCTGTTCCGGGATTCGACCGGCCAGGCTCTTTGCCTCAGCGACAGCTGCTGCCACCGGGGCGCGTCACTCGCCGGTGGCCAGACCCGGGACAACCGGATCAGCTGCCCCCAGCACGGCTGGGAGTTCGACGGTACCGGCCACTGCACCATGATCCCGGCGGGACTCCGGCCCGGGGTGGCCATCCCCCGCAAGGCACGGGTACCTGCCTATCCCGTGGTCGAGAAATTTGGTCTGGTTTTCGCCTTTCTCGGTGATCTGGGGGAAGCCGAGCGTCCCGTCCTGCCTGACATCCTGCCGGAGTATGACCAGCCAGAGGCGTGGTACTGCGACGTGATTGCGCGGCAAAAAGACGTGAACTACGTGCGGCTTGCCGAGAACTACAACGACCCCTGCCACGTCCACTATGTTCATGAGTTCGGCCGCTGGCTGCCGAAGGGTGTCACCATCGAGACCCATGAACTCAGTGACCGGCACGTCACGGCCTTTCATGCGGCCTGGGACGACAAGGGAAGGACGAATCCGGACCGGGGCCTTCTGATGGAATTCCAGGTGGTCGGCCTCCTGTCCCGCAACACCAACCGGCAGCCGGGCTATCCGGTTACCGTGGTAGTAGCCGCGGTGACCCCGATCGACGCCGACAACACCCAGATCTTCATGCTCCTGCTGCAGCCGAAGGGAGCGATCACAGCCCGCGATCATGCCGCATTGATCACGATGACCCGGGACATGGTCATGGACGAAGACTACAAAGTTCTGAAGGAGACCCGCCCCCGTCTGTCAGCCTCCCCGGCAGAAGAACTGCTGGTCGAAACCGACCTGACCGTTGCCCAGGTCCGCAAGATGATCCGGGACTACGCCGCCCGGTATGGCGAGATTGACACCCGGACCCTGGTGGCACGGCGCGATGCCCATATCCAGGTGATCCCCTGCCCCGGCCATCGGACTGACCCCCAGCACTGGGTGCACAGGACCGTGCCTCTCCTGCGGAACCGGGCGGCCCCCGCTGAACCAGGGACTTCGGTCCTGCAGTCGGTCGTCAGCTAGCGGGTCGGCGGGCTGCCGCCGCCCGGAACCAGCGCCTTCAGGATCTCGCTGGGTACCGGGAAGACGATCGTGGAGGTTCGGTCGTTGGCCACCTGGGTAAGGGTCTGGAGATAGCGAAGTTGCATGGCAGCCGGCTCCCGGGCCAGCATTTCCGCCGCCTCAATCAGGGCCACGGCCGCCTGCTTCTCACCCTCGGCATGAATCACCTTGGCCCGTCGTTCCCGCTCGGCCTCGGCCTGGCGGGCGATCGCGCGAATCATGTTCTCATTGAGATCAATGTGCTTGATCTCGACGTTGGCGACCTTCACGCCCCAGGCATCGGTCTGGGCATCGAGGATCTTCTGGATATCCAGGTTCAGCTTCTCCCGTTCGGAGAGCATCTCGTCCAGGTCATGTTTGCCGAGTACGGCCCGCAGTGTGGTCTGCGCGAGCTGGCTGGTGGCCATCAGGAAGTCTTCCACCTGAATGATGGCTTTCTCCGGATCTACCACCCGGAAATACAGTACGGCGTTGACCTTTACCGAGACGTTGTCCTTGGAGATCACATCCTGGGACGGAACATCCATCGTCACGATGCGCAGGTCGACCCGGACGAGCTGCTGGACCACCGGGATCACAATGACCAGACCCGGCCCCTTCACCTTCCAGAAGCGGCCCAGCATGAATACCACGCCCCGCTCGTACTCGCGCAGGATCCGGATAGCGGCGGCGATGATCGCCACCAGGACGAAAATCACCGGGAAGACAGCAAAGACAACGTCAAACATGGCCAGCTCCTGGATTCACTGAAGAGGGTTTGTCCATCGGTTCGACCTCGAGGGTGAGGCCATCCACTCGCCGGACCCGGACCCCGTCACCAGCCCTGAGCGGGCCCGCAGCACGCACCTTCCACAGTTCGCCATGGATGCGGGCAAAAGCGCCGTCCCCATCTACCGATACGAGGGTACCGGTAATGCCGATCATCTCCTCCCTGCCGCTGACTACCGGCCGGGAGCGGGTGCGCAGCGCAAGGGAACCGATGCCGAAGACAACCAGGGCATTCGCCAGCGCGATGCCGATGACGAGCGGCAGGGGCATGCCGTAGCCGGGGATGTCGGCGTCAAACAGGAACAGGCCACCGAGAACCATCGCAATGATGCCGCCCACGCCGAGCACGCCGAAACTGGGTAAAAACGCCTCCGCGAGCATCAGTACGGCCCCGACACCCATGAGTGCCACCCCGGCCCAGTTGATCGGCATCAGCTGGAAAGCGAAGAGCCCCAGTAGCAGGAAGATCGCCCCGGCCACGCCTGGAACGCCGAAACCGGGACTGGTGAACTCGATGAACAGCCCGTAGACGCCAATCATCATGAAGACCACGGCGATCTGGGGGTTGGCAATTATGCTGAGTACCCGGTTACGCCAGTCCGGCTCAATGACCTCGACCGGAGCGGATGCCGTGGCCAGAGTCACTTTGCCCACCTGCAGCTTGATCGTTTGCCCGTCCAGCTGGCGAAGCAGGTCCGGGACGTTCTCCGCGATGTATTCGATGACGCCCTTCTCCCTGGCATCCTCGGCGGAAAGGCTCGCAGCGTCGCGGACTGCCAGCTCAGCCCACTCCACATTCCGCTCCCGCAGCTCGGCCAGGCTGCGGATGTAGGCGATCGCATCGTTCATCACCTTGCGGGACATCGCGTC
>CAYOXI010000005.1:0-1112 GCA_964407855.1 uncultured Chromatiaceae bacterium | reverse complement strand
GCCGGCGCCATGGCAGCGATATGGCTGGCGTAAAGAATGAAGGTGCCTGCACTGGCGGCCCGCGCCCCTTCGGGCGCCACGAAGGTCGCGACCGGGATTGGCGACGCCAGGATGGCCTTTATGATCTGGCGCATGGAGGTGTCGAGCCCACCCGGCGTATCAAGCTCGATGATCACCAGCTGCGCATCGGCTTCAGCGGCATTCTTGAGGCCCCGGACGATGAAATCCGCCGAAGCAGGGCCGATGACGTCGGCCACGCGCAACGTGACCACCGCGTCGCTGGCACCGGCCGCGAGTGGCGACAGCAGCCCCCAGAGGACCAGCAAGGCAGCAGTGGCAGCAGACCGCACGGCGCAACTCCCGAGAATCCTTGACCGCATTCTATGCCTTTAATCATGGGCGGGGAGCCGTCGGTCAAGCTGAAATTTCAGGATCGTGACTCCTGCAGTTGCCCGCCGGCGCCCGGCCGGGCCATAGTGCAGCATGGATTTGATGTTCCTGTTCAAGGCCCTGATCATGGGGATCGTGGAGGGCCTGACCGAGTTTTTGCCCATTTCCTCCACGGGACACCTGATTCTCGTCGGGGATCTCATCGATTTCGATGACGGCAAGGGTGGCGTCTTCGAGCTGGTTATCCAGACGGGAGCGATGCTGGCCGTACTCTGGGAGTACCGCGCACGTTTCGGCCGCGTGCTGGGTGGCCTGGGCTCTGATCCGGCGGCTCGCCGCTTCGTGTCGAATCTGCTGGTGGCCTTTTTGCCAGCTGCCTTCCTGGGACTCCTGTTCGGTGACCTGATCAAGGCGCAGTTGTTCAGCCCCATACCCGTGGCAATCGCGCTGATCGTGGGTGCGTTCATCATCTTCTGGGCCGAGCGTCGTCAGCACACGATCCGCATCCAGAGCGTGGACGACATGCGCTGGCAGGATGCGCTGCTGGTGGGTTGCGCCCAGTGCGTGGCCCTGATCCCCGGCACTTCGCGGTCCGGTGCGACGATCATCGGCGGCCTGCTGCTCGGGCTCTCCCGGCGGGCGGCGGCGGAGTTTTCGTTCTTCCTGGCCGTACCGACCCTGATGGCTGCGGGCGCTTACGACGCCTTCAGAAACCGCGACCT
>CAYOXI010000004.1:26542-72176 GCA_964407855.1 uncultured Chromatiaceae bacterium | reverse complement strand
GTGAGGATGACCATCGGGAACAGGCCGATCGACAGTCCCATGTCGAGTCCGAGCTGGTGGCCAACGATGCTGATCATGGCCATCAGGAGCACCACGATGATCAGCACCGAGGCGAGGCGCGGCACCAGCAGCAAGCGCAGGTTCTCGAGGAAAAAGCGGAACAGCAGGCCGAGGGCGACAACCAGCGAGAACAGCACGAGTCCCGCAAGCACCTGGGTTTCGCGAAACGCGAGTGCCACCAGCACCGGCATGAAGGTGCCAAAAGTGGTGACGCCAACCACGTTGCGAAGGAACACCACGATGAGTGCGCCCAGCGGAATCATGATCAGCACCGCGTAGACGGACTGGGTCTGGATGGGCAGCGAGAACAGCGAGAAATCGGGAATGCGCGAGCGCATTGCGTCAGCGCGACGCTCCGCCACCAGGATGGGATCCACCTCGTTCCGCTGCACGGAGAACTGCACCTCCGCCCGGCTGCCTCCGTCCAGGGAGTAAAGGGGCTCCTCGCCCCGCCACCAGATCAGGAAGTTGTCCGGCAGTCCCTGGGCGCCCGTGGCGGGATCAAGGTACAGCCAGCGATCGCCATCGTGCACCTCGAGCCAAGGCACCATGACGGCCTGACGTTCCCGGTCGACCAGCTTCATCCCCCGGATCAGGCGGGCGGGGATCCGGGCAGCAGCCAGCACGGTGATGGCGGTGCGGGCCCGCGTGGTCGGATCCGACCTGCCGGCCAGCAAGAGGGCGACGTTCTGGTCGGCACCGCTGGTGGCCAGCCGCTTCAGCAACTCGAAGGCAAAGGAGGCCGGATCAGCGGACTGGTCCTGCACCTGCGCCACCAGTTCGCTGATCGCCGTATCGAAGGGCTCACCGAGCACCGGGGGCGTCGGGAACGGCGGAATCGTATCGGCCTCGGTGCGCGTCGGGTCCTTGTAGACCACCGCCCGGTAATAGAGCGACTGCGGCCCGGTCGCCCGCCGGATCGCCCACTGCACCTGGCGCCCGCCGGCTACATAGCGGGTGGTAAAGCCGAATCCACGGGAAACGAAGTTCTCATCGAGTATCGCGAAACCGGGCGTGAGCGCCGGGATATGCAGCGTGGCCTTGACCGGCATCGGCTGCTGGCCGGCGTTGAACTCCAGCGTGGTCTCCACCGTCCAGATCCGGGTCTGCGCCTCAGGCAGCAGCGGATACCCCAGGGTCTGCCACTTGTAGACGAATATGGCGCCGCCGATCAGGACCAGCCCGAGGGAGAGGATCCAGACCTTGATGCCCCGCACCTGCTCAGTACTCCAGGGAGTTCCGGACCGTGCCGGCAGGCGCTCGCCCGCCCGTAGCCCGGGCGGCCAGCAGCCGCTTGACCGCGGGCATGCGGTCGACCAGTCCGAGGCCGGTGGTCGCCAGCGAGGTGACGGCGCCCCATTCGCTGCTGAACAGGCGGTGGAGCCCTTCCATGGTAGCCAGGTTCAAGAGGTTAGGTCCCTTCCGCTGCCGCTCGTAGCGCCGCAGGGCCAGTGCATCGCCCGGATCAGCGTAGCGTGACCCGGCCAGGTGGTCGGCCAGCACCCGGGCCAGGCATCCGGCGTCCTGCAGTCCAAGATTGATGCCCTGGCCGGCAAGGGGGTGAATCTGGTGGGCCGCGTCACCAATGAGTGCAAAGCGGGCGCCAGTGTAGCGGTGGGCGTGTCGGACTGCCAACGGGAAGGACAGGCGTGCGCTGTCCACGCGCAGGCTGCCCAGGGCAGCCCCCATGATCGCGGTGAGTTGCGCCGAGAAGTAGTCGTCATCCCCGGCGAGCAGCTCCACCGCCTGCTGGTCCGGGGCGGACCAGACTAGCGACGAGCGACCATCCGCCAATGGCAGCAATGCCACGGGGCCACCTGACGTGAAGCACTGCCAGGCTGTCCGCTGATGGGGCCGCTCACTGCTTACATGCGCGACGATGGCCGTCTGTCCGTAGGAGCGGCCCGTCGTCGCCAGGTCCAGTTGCGTCCTCGCCCAGGAGTCGGCACCGTCGGCCGCCACGACCAGCCGGGCTGCCAGGCTGCCACCACCAGCCAGCCGCAGCTCGGCCCGGTCCGGATATCTCTCCAGTGTTTCGGGTATCTCACCGCTGATGAATTCCACCCAAGGCTGCTCGGGTCCGGGGCCGGCCTCGAGCTGCCGCCAGAGAGCCAGCCGCAGCCAGTCATGCTCGACGATATGGCCCAGGGCAGGCAGGCCGAGATCCGCGGCATCAAAACCGATGCTGCCCCGGCCGTCGGGTGCGCTGCCCTGCTGCCAGACCCGCATGCGCTCGTAGGGAGCCCGCCGGTTGTGAGGCAGGGACTGCCACACCTGGCAGTCCGCCAGCAACGCCTCTGCATCAGGCGCGATCGCCAGCACGCGCAGCCCGGTCGGCTCCGTGGCTGGCAGGGGCGCCGGGGGTCGGGCTTCGAGCACCGCGATCCGCAGCCCGCCGCGGCGATTCCGCAGCAGGCGGCCAAGGCAGGCAGCAAAGGCCAGGCCAGCGATACCACCGCCAATCACCAGCACATCGGCTGACAGCTTTCTCGCTCCCTGGTCATTCACAGCGGCATGCCCCGGGCAAGCCGGGTCCGGCGGCCACCAAGGCCCATGGTCTCCCGGGCCAGCAGCGACCTGGCGCCCGGGACTGCATCGAAGAGCTGGAGGCCCGCCCCGCGCAGCCCACCCATCCCGGGTCGTCCGAACAGGCCTATCAGGCCATCCGTAAACGCGACCACCTTGCGCTGGTCGGGTCGGCGCCAGGCCGCATAGCGGGCCAGCAGTCCTGCATCACCGGGATCGGCAGCTGGCAGCAGGGCCACCGCGTCGGCGATCACTTCGGCGAGGGCCGCGACATCGCGCAGGCCGAGGTTGTAGCCCTGGCCGGCAACCGGATGCAGGCCGTGGGCGGCGTTGCCGACGATGGCGACCCGGGGGGCGGTCACGTGCTCCGCACAGACCAGCTCCAGCGGGTAGGCACTGCGCCGGCCCAGCCGGTTGAGGCGTCCGGCGCGAAAACCCAGCTCGGACTGCAGCAGTGCCAGGAAGTCGGCATCAGGCATGGCCAGCACGGCAGCCGCGGCGGACTCCCGCCGCGTCAGGACAAAGACGTAGCGGTCTGGCCCGGCCGGCAGCAGGGCGGCTGGCCCCTCGGGGGTGAAGCGCTCAAAAGCCGTCGCCACCGGACCGCCACCCTGCACCCCGACGTTGCCAACAATGGCGGTCTGGCCATAGGGCTTGCGCGTGACGCCAAGGCCAATTGCCGCGCGCAGCCGCGATTGGCTGCCATCGGCAACCACCAGCAGGCGCGTGGCGATCTGCTGCCGGATGCCCCCCTGCTCGACCGTTGCCAGCACGGTATCCGGCCCGGTGACAGCGCCGCTCGCAACGGCAGGGGCGTGGATCGCCAGGTTGTCGTGCCGCCCCAGTTCATCCCAGAGCACGCGCCCGAGGACTGCGTTTTCGAGGACGTAGCCCAGCGCTTCGACCTGCTGCTCATCGGCGTCGAGGACGGTGCTGCCAAAGCTGCCCCGCTCGGACACGTGGATCCGGCGGATCGGTGCCGCGTGCTCCCCAAGGTCCGGCCAGAGTCCCAGAGCACCAAGGATCTCGCGACTGCTCCGGGACAACGCCGTGGTGCGACCGTCGAAGCTCGGCTGCCCTGAACTGCCCGGCGGAACTGCCTCGACAAGGCGGACACGCAGGGGCAGTGACGCGAGCGCGGCAGCCAGGCTGGCGCCGACCATGCCACCGCCAGCGATCAGCACATCGCAGGACTGGTCAGGCGAGCTCCTGGCGATGTTCATGTCGCCGACGCTCCCACGAGGGCTTCGAGTACATCAGGATCCCGGGGCAGGTCCCGGGTCAGCACTTCGGATCCGTCCCTGGTAACGACCACATCATCCTCAATGCGGACGCCGATGTTCCACCAGCGCCTGGGGATCCCCCGGCTCCCCGGGGGAATGTAAACGCCGGGTTCCACCGTGAGCGCCATGCCGGGTTCGAGGATCCGCCACTGGTCTGCAATCTTGTAGTCCCCCACATCATGCACATCCATGCCAAGCCAATGCCCGGTGCGATGCATGAAGAAGCGCTGATAGGCGCGGCTGCGAATCAGCGTGGGCAGGGAGCCGGCCAGCAGGCCGAGGCGCTTCAGGCCCTTGGTCACGCTGCGCACCGCCGCGTCGTGGGGCGCGCTCCAGGGATTGCCAGGGACCACCGCCGCGAGCGCCGACTCGTGCGCCTCCAGCACTACTTCATAGACCGCGCGCTGCTCCGCGGTGAACCGGCCATTCACCGGGTAGGTACGCGTTACGTCCGAAGCGTAGTAATCGTACTCGCAACCGGCATCCACCAGCAGCAGGTCACCGTCCGCCATGCACCGGTTGTTGGCGTGATAGTGCAGCACGCAGGAGTTGGCACCGGAGCCCACGATCGGCAGGTAGGACGGCCGGGCTCCATGACTGCGGAACTCATGCAGGAATTCGGCTTCGATCTGGTACTCGAAGAGGCCGGGCCGGCACACGCTCATGGCCCGGCGGTGGGCCTGCACGGCGATCCGGGCCGCACGACGCATCGCCACCAGTTCTTCCCGGCTCTTGAACAGGCGCAGGTCGTGGAGAAAGTGATCGAGGGCAATGAACTCGTCGGGGGTATGCGCGCCGGTACCGCCCCGGTTGCGCAGCCCCGTGACCCAGCCAATCAGTCGCTGATCAAACTCGGGGTGGGTGCCCATCGTATAGAAGACCCGGTCGGCGCCGCCAATGATCCGGGGCAGCAACTCATCAACCTGTCCGATGGCATACGCTGCATCCGCTCCGAAACGGGCGATGGCATCTGCCGGCCCGGTCCGCGACCCGTTCCAGGTTTCCTTTTCCGGATCCCGGTCCCGGCAGAACAGGAGGTACTCGCCCCCGGCACGACCGGGCGCCAGGACCGCAACCGACTCGGGCTCGGCGAAGCCGGTGAGGTAGTAGAAGTCGCTGTCCTGGCGGTAGGGATACTCGACATCCCGGTTGCGAATCCTGGTCTGGGCTGCGGGCAGGATGGCGATGGCGCCCTTGCCCATCATGCGCATGAGCTGGCGACGGCGGCGGGTGAACTCATCGGCATGCATGGCAGTGGCTCAATGGGTGCCGGTACTGGCGAGCCTGGTCCGGACAGGTGTCAGCGCATCGAACACCACCTGCACACCCACCCGGACATACTCGACGAGCTCGGCAAGGGCCGCCTCAGTTTCCTCTTCCGGGTCAGTGCCGCTCGCATCAGCGAGGCTCAGGGCCGCGAAATCGTCAATGATTTCCGCCACGTCGTCCGCCCCGAGTTCCTTCCCGGCGTCACCCACTGAAGCTCCCTCCGCCAGACCCCGGTTGAACCCCAGACACCACACCCCCAGGCCTGACACCTGGTATTCGAGCGGCTCCCGGTCGGGGGGCAGGAGGGGCTGGAAGCTCATCTCCGGATCCTGGAGTGCCTCCCGGGCCGCAGTGGCAAGAGCCGTCATCAGGGTGCCCGCTTCGTCCACCAGGACTGCATCACCGCCTGCATCGGCCAGGACCTCCCCCAGCCAGAGGTCGGGCGCCCGGTCCCCGAGGACGCACAGCATCCCGCACAGATAGCCGTGTACTTCGGCCGCATCGATGGGGGCGCCTGCGCGTCGCAGGGCCGATTCGATGCTGTCGAAGGAGGGGCAGTCCGGGGTGGTCGGCGCGCTTAACATCTTCTGGGACCGGTGCTTATCCTAGCACTACCGTCCCCGGCTGTATTTGACCGTGGGCTCGGGCTGACACTATATTGACTGCATGAGCGACAGCACGGAAAAGACTTTTACACGGGAGCTGGAGCGGCTGGAACGCCGGCTGGATGAACTGGTGGTGATCACCAGCCAGCTGAAGGAAGAGAACCGCTCCCTCCGCCAGCGGCAGGATTCCCTGATCGCTGAACGGGCCACCCTCCTGCAGAAGAACGAGCAGGTCCGTGCGCGCGTGGAGGCCATCGTCGGTCGCCTGAAGGCCATGGAGCATGGTGCATGACGGACGTCACCCAGGTCACCATCCGCATCCTGGAGAAGGACTACCAGATCTCCTGCCCCGCCAGTGAACGGGCCGCCCTGATCGATTCCGCAGAACTGCTCAATGCCCGCATGCGGGAGATCCGGGATACCGGCAAGGTCATCGGCCTGGATAGAATCGCCGTCATGGCAGCCCTCAACATGGCCAATGAGCTGCTGCGACACCGCAGTCATGGCGAACTGCTTGAGGGCGACGCGCGTCTCCGGGTGCAGGCGCTGCGTGAGCGGGTCGAAGGCGCCCTGCAGGCTGGCCGGCAACTCGAGCTGTAGCCACTCCCGTCACATATTTCCCATCTGACGGGCCTATAATCCGTCCTGGTCTCTCCTGCGGTGTTCGACAGCGGCTTGATAGGTCTCTCGACCCTTAATCGCGCTTTCGGGATCGCGTACTGACGGCAGTTTGTGCATGACCGCCACGGCGGGAAGCCTGCTCTGCCGCGTTTGATCCCACCTGATGCTCTTGGTCTGAGAGCAGCAGGCCGCACCGGCACAGGCGGGAGAGGCCTCTTCCCTTTCCGCGCGGTTCCGCCCGGGGGCCACCCATGAGCAGCGGCGAAGACCCCGACAAGCTTCAGTTGCGCCGGGCCCTCAGGGCGAGGCGCCTGGCCGTGGGGCCGGAGCAGGCGCTGGCCGCGGCTGCGGCCGCGGCCCGACACCTCTGGTCACTGCCACTGATGGCCCGGACCCGTGCCATCGCGTTCTACCTGCCCGTTCGCGGCGAGCTCGACTGCACGTCCATGATCACCGCGGCCTGGCGTCGACGGCGTCACGTTTTTCTGCCGGTGGTCGCCCGCGACAGCCTCGCGTTTGCCCCGTTCATGGCGGATACCACGCTCGTGCAAAACCGATTTGGCATTGCGGAACCCATGGTCCCGCCGACGGCCTTGTGCCGGGCGCGGGAGCTGGATGTGATCATCCTGCCACTGCTGGCCTTCGATGATCGCGGTTACCGGCTGGGTTACGGCGGCGGATTCTATGACCGCGCACTTGCGCATCTGGCGGGACGAAGCGGCTTCAGGAAGCCACATGTGGTGGGCATCGGTTACGATTTTCAGCGCGTACCGACTCTCCCTTCGGACCGATGGGATGTGCCGATGGACGCGATCGTTACCGAGTCGATGAGCAGGATTTGCCGGTGAACGAAGCTCCGCAGCGAGTCAGTCGTACTCCGTCGTGAGTTCTGCGTCACGCTCTGCACGTCAATCAACGGCGAATGGCAATCCGGGAACGTGAACCTCGTCGGGGAAGAAAATTTTGCCCTTGCTGGAAATTTGCAAAGTCTTGTATATACTCAGCCCCGTCTACCCCGACACGGAGACTGAAACTATGGCTACGAAGAAGGTATCCAAGAAGAAGGTTGTGAAGAAGAAGGCCAAGAAAAAGGCCGCGAAGAAAAAGCGCTAGATATTAGCGCCGGCGCAGACTGAAGGCGAAGAGACCTGAAAAGTCTTGAGCCGACTCCCCCGAGAGGGGCTGTGCCGTAAAGATAAGTGCCCGCCTCTGGCGGGCACTTTTTTTTGTGCGCATGATGCGCAGGCCAACCCCAGTTCCGTGACCCGGGTACAACGATGGACCAGAACGACCGCAAACGTCAGGCCGCCAGGGCCGCCCTCGAGTTCATAAAGCCGGGGCTGACCCTCGGGGTTGGCACGGGATCCACCGTGAACCTGTTCATTGACGCCCTCGGCAGCCGCGCCGCTGACCTGGGTGCGCTGGTAGCCAGCTCCCGGGCGACGGAAGCCCGGCTGCGATCCCTGGGGCTGCAGGTGAGCCCACTGGAGGAGATCGGCGAGCTGGATCTCTACGTGGACGGGGCAGATGAGGCCAACAAGCGCTTTCACCTGATCAAGGGTGGCGGGGGTGCACTGACCCGGGAAAAGATCCTGGCCGCGGCCTCCCGCCGGTTCGTCTGCATCATCGACGATACGAAGTGGGTGGCAACCCTGGGGCGTTTTCCCCTCCCCGTCGAAGTGATCCCGATGGCACGGGCCTTCGTCGCCCGGCAGTTCGTGAAGCTCCGGGGCCAGCCGGTCTGGCGGGAGGGCTTCACCACCGACAACGGCAACCAGATCCTCGATATCCACAACCTCCAGATCCAGAATCCCGTGGAACTGGAGAGCCGGCTGAACCAGATCCCGGGGATTGTCACCGTTGGACTGTTTGCCAACCGACCGGCCGACGTGATCCTGCTGGCCGACGGGCAGGCGGTGAAGCGACTCGACCGCCGGTAGGACGGAACACGCGGTTCTCCCCCGGATCGCGGGACGCCCGATACCCGAAAACGACAGGGCCCACGAGTGTGGGCCCTGGAAAAGAGTGGCTGGGGGACTAGGATTCGAACCTAGGTTCTCGGAGTCAGAGTCCGATGTCCTACCGCTGGACGATCCCCCAGTGGTCAGGTTGCATTATAAGCGCCACCGCCAGCATTGCGGCGTTGACGGCCTGCCCGGATCAGCGCTTCGAGAACTGCGTTGCGCGACGGGCCTTCCGCAGGCCCACTTTCTTGCGCTCCACTTCCCGGGCGTCCCGGGTCACGAAGCCGGCTTTGCGCAGTGCGGGCCGCAGGGTCTCGTCATAGGCCATCAGGGCGCGGGTGAGGCCGTGCCGGATGGCGCCCGCCTGGCCGGTGATGCCGCCGCCGGCCACGTTCACATGCACGTCGAATACGCCCACGTTCTGGGTCAGTTCGAGGGGCTGGCGCACGATCATCCGGGCGGTCTTGCGGCCGAAGAACTCATCCAGCGGCTTGGCATTGACGACGATGTCGCCCTTGCCCCGGCGCAGGATGACGCGGGCAGTGGATGCCTTCCGACGGCCGGTGCCGGTGTACTGTTGGGACGGGGTTGCCATTGGTTCGGGGCCTGCCTTGGGTTCTGCGGTACGGGCTTGGTGGGAAGTTCGGGGTGTCAGAGTGGGGTCTAGAGCTTCAGGGGCTCGGGCTGCTGTGCCTGGTGCTCGTGCTCGGCACCCGGGAAGACGCGCAGCTTCTTCAGCATGGTGGCGCCCAGGCTGTTCTTCGGCAACATGCCCTTCACGGCCTTCATCAGGGCGCGCTCCGGGTGCTCTGCCATCATGCGCGCGAGGGTCACCGTCTTCAGGTTGCCGACATAGCCAGTGTGGTGGCGGTAGAGCTTGTCCTGCAACTTGTTGCCGGTGGCACGGATGCGGGCCGCATTGACCACGACGATGTAGTCACCCGTGTCCACGTGGGGGGTGAATATCGCCTTGTGCTTGCCGCGCAGCCGGAAGGCGATGGCCGAGGCCAGACGGCCGAGCGTGCAATCCGTGGCGTCCACGACGTACCAGGCGCGCTGCACCTCGTGAGCCTTTGCTGAGAACGTACCCATCTGGACACCTGTGTGTGAGCCGCGCCTGTCCGGCGTCGACGCCTGTTGATTCGGGGATCCGGCCCTCGCGGCAGGTGCCGGCGGACCGGGCAACCTTGGGCAGGGCCGCAAAGTTTAGGCGCTGGGGGCGTTTTTTTCAAACCCCCCGGTCGGAGGCGGCCAGGAAGGCCCGGGGCCACGGTGGCCGGTGGCGTGTTTGCCCCACCCGGACGCGGCCACCATAATCGACTGGCCGGTCCCTGATCTGCCCCATCGCCTGAACCCGGCTGAAAGCCGGACTGTTGAAAGAAGACCCATGCAGCCGCGACAGCTGTCCCTGACGGACCGCCTGCTGACGGAAGTGGACACCGGCCTGCGGGTGCTGGCCGGGCCGTTGCGGGCGGCCCGGCCGAACCCGGCCGGTGACCCCGAGACTGAGGCCCTTGGCCCGGAGGACCGGCGCCTGGCGGCCGCGCTGATGCGCATCAATCATGCCGGGGAGGTGGCTGCCCAGGCCCTGTACCGGGGCCAGGCCCTGAGTTCGGCCGATTCCGCCCTCACCTCGCGGCTGCAACAGGCCGCCATCGATGAGGAGGATCACCTGGTCTGGTGCCGGCAGCGACTTGCAGAGCTCGGGGACCGGCCCAGCGTACTCGGCCCTGTCTGGTACGCGGGCAGCTTCGCCCTCGGGGCCGTTGCCGGGCTGTCCGGCCGCGGTCCCGGGCTCGGCTTTGTCGCGGAAACGGAGCGCCAGGTGGAACAGCACCTCGAAGGACATCTGGACCGCCTGCCTGCCGGTGACCAGCGCAGCCGCCGTATCCTGACGCAGATGCGAACTGATGAGGTCACTCACGGCGCGTCCGCCCGCGCGATGGGCGGCGAGGAACTGCCGACCGCGATCCGCGCCGGAATGCGGCTGGTTGCCGGCGTTATGACCACTCTGGCGCGGCGGATCTAGGCCCGGACACAACCAGCCCCGGGCCGCCCGTGGCTCTGGACTGGACGGGTTCCTGTGAGAGCCATCACAGTTCCGGTACTTGGCAGTTCACGGTCTGCCGCCGATGCACTACCGTACGCCCCGATGCAACATATTCCTCGCTCTGGTTAGGGTTTTTCCGTGAGCTGGGGACTGGGCTTGAACGGATTTTGGCTGAACGGGTTTATTGGGGAGAGACTGCCATGGCTGCGACTGGTAAGGCTTTGAGTGATGTGCCGGCGATCAACCGCTTCCTGACGTATTGCCGCGTAAGGACGGTACCGAGCAAGACTGTCATGATTCACGCCGGGGACGTGCCCGACAGCCTCTTCTACGTACTCGACGGCTCCGTCGAGGTGATGATCGAAGACGAGGACGGCAACGAAATGGTGCTGGCCTACCTGAACAAGGGCCAGTTCTTCGGCGAGATGGGCCTGTTCCACGAGCAGCCGGCCCGCAGTGCCTGGGTGAGAACCCGCGTGAGTTCGGAACTCGCGGAAATGACTTACGCCCGCTTCCGCCAGATCGCCAGCGAGAGTCCGGGTCTGGTGTTCGAGCTGGCTACCCAGCTCGCCACGCGCCTCGATCGCACCAACCGCAAGCTTGGCGACCTGGCGTTTGTGGATGTCACCGGTCGGGTCGCTCACGCCATCATGGACCTGTGCAACGAACCCGATGCGATGACCCATCCCGACGGCATGCAGATCAAGGTGAGCCGGCAGGAGCTGTCACGCCTGGTGGGCTGCTCCCGGGAAATGGCCGGTCGCGTGCTGAAGGTGCTTGAGGACCAGGGCCTGATCACGGCCACCGGCAAGACCATCGTGGTCTACAACGCGCGGCCCAAGCCCAAACTGAAGGCCGTCGGTCTCTGAGGACCCGCTCTCCCGTTCAGTGAAGTCCCTGGCGGCGGCCGGGCTCAGCCTGCCGCCGCCAGCTCACTGCGCATACGGGCGATCGTGGCGGCATAGTCCGGGCTGCCAAAGATGGCGGACCCGGCAACGAATACATCTGCGCCGGCCTCGGCCACTGCCCGGATATTGTCGGGCTTTATTCCTCCATCCACCTCAAGGCGCACGGCGCGGCCGGATGCGGCGATGCGCTCGCGGATCGCGCGCAGCTTGGGCAGGCTTCCGGGGATGAAGGACTGCCCGCCAAAGCCGGGGTTCACCGACATGACGAGCACCAGGTCGATTCCCGGCAGGGTGTGATCCAGGCAGTCGAGTGGCGTGGCCGGGTTCAGTACCAGCCCCGGCTGGCAACCCAGCTCGCGGATCAGGCTGATCGTGCGATCCACATGCCGGCTGGCCTCCGGATGGAAGCTGATCCATGAAGCGCCGGCACCGGCGAAGGACCGGGCCAGTTCGTCCACCGGCTCCACCATCAGGTGTACATCGATCGGCGCCTTGATGCCCCGCTTGCGGAGCGCCTCGCAGACCAGGGGACCAATGGTCAGGTTGGGAACGTAGTGATTGTCCATGACATCGAAGTGGACGATGTCCGCGCCGGCCGCGAGTACGCTCTCCACCTCCTCGCCCAGCCGGGCAAAGTCGGCCGAGAGTATCGACGGCGCAATCAGGTAATCCGGTCTGTCGGCGGGCATGCCCTGAACATAGCACGTGGCCACGAAAGCCGGCGAGGGCTACTTGAATCCCCGATGCTCGCGGATCAGGTCATAGGCCGCGCGGATCTCGTGTGTGCGCTCCTTCGACGCCTCCCGCATCGACTCGGGCAGTCCGCGCGCCGCCTGCTTGTCAGGGTGGTGCTGGTTCATAAGCCGGCGGTAAGCGCGCTTCACTTCCGCATCCCCGGCAGTGTCCTCGAGGCCCAGGGCGCGGTAGGCGCCGGCGAGGGACTGGCGCGGCGCCAGCCCCGGACCCTGGCGAAAGCTGCGCCGCGCCCGGAGTACGGACTCCAGGTGCGCGAGATCGATCCTGCCGACACCCAGTGCTTCGGCCATGGTGAGCAGCAGCGCGCGCTCCCGGTCGCTGATTGCCGCCTTGGCCAGCAGGAAATCCATCTGCACCTCGAGGAAGGTGCGCAGCAGCTCGGGTTCGCGACCGCAGGCCCGGCGGAGTGTCAGGACCCGGTCGCGCAGCGGAAATCCCGGACGCTTGCCGGCGGTGAAGCACTCGATCGCCCGGCGGACGGCCTCGGGCTGCAGGCGCATCTCCGCCATGACGCGGCGCGCGGTCTCGATCTCTGCCTCGGAGACGCGGCCATCAGCCTTTGCCAGCGCGCCGAGGCAATGGAAGGTGGTCTCAAAGAAGATCTGCTGGCGGTTTGCCGCGTCATAGAGCCGGTCATGGCCGGCGTCGGATCCAAAGCCGGCGAGCAGGCGGGCTCCCCGGTCAAACTGATGGCCCAGCGCGCCGCCGATCAGCGCGCCCACCGGACCACCCGCAATGAGGCCGAGAATTCCGCCGCCGACTTTGCCGATCCAGGGCATGGGTGAGCTACTCGAGGAAAGCGCGAATGGCGCTGCTAGAATCTGCTGGATGACACAGAACATCGGCCCTGATGCCGTCTATCAATCCAGCGTGACAGGCCTTACCCGGCTGAGTCAAGGCAAGGTCCGGGACATCTACGCGATCGATGACCAGCACCTGCTGATCATCACCACGGACCGCCTGTCTGCCTTCGACGTGGTCCTGCCGGATCCGATTCCAGGCAAGGGTGAAGTGCTGACACTTATGTCCGGTTTCTGGTTCGCACGAACGGCTCACATCGTCGCGAATCACCTCGCGCAGCTTCCCCTTGCAGCAGTACTCACGGATCCGGCGGAACGCGCTGCGCTGGCCAGCCGCGCGATGGTAGTGCGGCGCCTGAAGCCCCTGCCCATCGAGGCGGTCGTCAGGGGATATCTTATCGGCTCGGGCTACAAGGACTATCAGCGCAGCGGCAGCGTCTGCGGCATCCCGCTGCCTGCGGGATTGCCAATGGCCGCGCGTCTGCCCAAGCCGGTGTTCACGCCGGCCACCAAGGCGGCGCAGGGCGACCATGACGAGAACATCAGCTTCGGGGAGTGCGAGCGACTGATCGGTGCGGACCTCGCCCACCGCGTCCGGGATCTCGCCCTGAGTATCTATTTGGAGGGCGCTGCCCACGCTCTCGGCCGGGGCATCATCATTGCGGATACCAAGTTCGAGTTCGGACTGGACGACCACGGCGGCCTCTACCTCATCGACGAGGTGATGACGCCGGACTCGTCCCGCTTCTGGCCGGCCGACCAGTACCAGCCCGGCACCAGTCCGCCCAGCTTCGACAAGCAGTTTGTGCGGGACTATCTGGAAACCCTCGACTGGGACAAACGTGCGCCGGGCCCCCGCCTGCCGCCTGACATCATCCGCCGGACCAGCGAAAAGTACCGGCGGGCGCTGACCCTGCTCACCGACACGCAATCCGGGTGAGTGGGCGGCGAGCCAGCCCCATGAAGTCGCTGCTGCCGGAAGCCTGGGGAGCAAAACTGGAAGCCCGGCTGTTCGCCCAGCTCTCACCCCCGGGCATCCGCGGCCTGCCCCGCCGCATCCTGCAGCGAAGCTGGGCGGTCACCCGGGAAATCATTGCCGGACGGCTGGTCCAGCGCGCCGAGGCGCTCGTCTACCGGACCCTGCTCTCCCTTGTGCCGCTGCTGGCCATCAGCTTCGCGCTGCTCAAGGCCTTAGACCTGCACCGGCAGATCGAGCCGCTGCTGCAGCAATGGGTGGCGCCGCTGGGTCCCCGTGGCGAGGTGATCCTGGCAACGGTCATGAGCCTCGTGGACAACACCCAGGGCGGCTTGCTGGCCGGCTTCGGCATTGCTCTGCTCCTCTGGACCGCGCTCTCCCTGGCACGGCGGGTCGAGGACAGCCTGAACTTCATCTGGCGCGTCAGCCAGCCGCGGACCCCGGCGCGACGGTTGGGGAATAACCTGGCCGTGATTTTCCTCGGCCCGGTCGTGATGTCGCTCGCCCTGGGCCTGATCGCCTGGCTGGAAAGAGGTGCCGCCGCCTCCGGCCTGGCAGACCTGACACCGGTCAGTTCGGTGGCCCCGCTCTGGGCGCAGGCCGTGCCGTGGCTGCTGGTCTGTACCGCATTCAGCTGCCTGTACTGGGCCGTGCCCAACACGCGGGTGAAGTTCCAGGCAGCGCTCACCGGCGGCGTTGTCGGCGGCGTGGCCTGGGCGGGGGCGGCAGTGCTGGTAGCCCAGATCATCGTTACGTCGTCCCAGACTCTGTCCATCTACGCCGGCTTCGCCATCCTGGTCAGCGCCCTGCTCTGGGTTTTCCTCTGCTGGCTCACTTTCCTGATCGGTGCCCAGGTGGCCTGCTACATCCAGCATCCGGAATACCTGCAGGTCGTAAACCAGTGGCCGGATCCGGGAAGCCGGCGCAGCGAAGAACTGGCTCTTGCGATCATGGCGCTCCTGGCCCGCCGACCCCGGGACCGTGGCATGCCGCCTGAGCTGGCCGACATCTGCGAACAGCTATCCCTGCCCGGCATCGAATTGACGCCGGTGGTGCAGCGGCTGGAAGCGGCGGGCCTGCTTATGCTGGCAGACAACGGCGAATTGCGGCTGAGCCGGGACCCGGCGGGGATTACGCTGCGCGCGATCCTGATCGCCGCCCGGCAGCCGACGGAGCCCGATGTCCTGCAGCCGGGAAACTGGCCCCGGGAGGTACCCGAACTGCTGAGGGAGCTGGAGGGTGTGCGGGATGGCGCCCTTGCCGAGCGCACACTGGCGGAATTCTCAGGTACCGGCGATGGTCATCCGGTCCACGAGGATTGAACCACTGAGCACGCCGCCCCGGCGATCCACATCCGTACCGATACCGACGATGCCCTGGTACATGTCCTGGAGGCGGCCGGCGATGGTGATCTCGGTAACGGGGTACTGGACGCGGCCGTTCTCCACCCAGAAGCCGGAGGCACCGCGGGAGTAATCGCCCGTCACCGGGTTCACGCCACTGCCCATCAGATCGGCGATGACCAGGCCCCGGTCGAGCTTCGCGAGCAACTCCGGGTAGCTCTCGCCGGTGCTCTGCACGACAACGTTGTGGGTGCCGCCGGCATTGCCGGTGGATGCCATCTTCAGCTTCCGGGCGTAGTAGCTGCCCAGCACGTAGCCGCGGAGTACGCCCTCCTCCACGAGGCAGCGGTCACCGGTGGCCACGCCTTCGTCATCAAATGGTGCGCTGCCAAGGGCGTGGGGCAGGTGGGGCCTCTCATCAATCCGGACCCGGGAGGCGAACACGGATTTGCCAAGCGCATCGACCAGGAAGGATGACCGGCGATAAAGCGCACCGCCGCTGATGGCACCCAGCCAGTGGCCGATGAGGCCACGGGCCACCCGGGCTGGAAACAGCACCGGCGCCGTGCGGGTCGTGAGCTTCGCGCCGCCGAGCCGGGCGACCGTCCGCCGGCCGGCTTCCTCACCGACCGCCGCCGGCAGGGGCAGGTCGGCCGGGTTACGGACCACGGCGTACTCGTAGTCGGTTTCCATCTGCCCGTCCTGGCTGGCAACCACCGAGCAGCTCAGGCTGTGGTCGGACTCGGGGTAGCCGGCCAGGAATCCGTGGGTATTGCCATACACCCGGACGCCCTCACTCGTGCTGACGCTGGCACCCTCCGAGTTGCTGATGCGCGGATCAAGGTCCAGCGCCGCCGACTCGCAGGCCCGGGCAAGTTCGATGGCGGCGGCGGGGCCGATGTCCCACGGGTGGTAGAGGTCCAGGTCAGGAATCTCCCGCGCCATCCGCTCCGGATCAGCAAGTCCCGAGGCCGGATCCTCGGCTCCATAGCGTGCGAGTGAGCAGGCTTTGCGGACCGTCTCGTCGATCGCCCCGGCGCGCAGGTCGGTGGTGCTGGCCGAGCCCTTCCGCTGGCCCAGCCAGACACTGACGCTGAGGCCCTGGTCCCGCTGGTGGCGGAGCGTCTCCACCTCCCGCAGCCGGACGCTGATGGAGAAGCCCGTACCGAAGGTGGCACTGGCTTCCGCCTGGGTCGCCCCGAGACTGCGGGCCAGACGCAGGGCATGGGCAACCTTCTCCTGAAGCAGCCCAAGTGCATTGCCCACCGCCAGGGGCTCGGCGATCGCCGCACTGGCACTCATCCGCCGGTGCCCGTCCCGCCAACAGTAAGGCCATCGATGCGCAGCGTCGGCTGACCGACACCGACCGGCACTGACTGGCCCTCCTTGCCGCAGACGCCGATGCCGGCATCCAGCGCGAGGTCGTTGCCGACCATGCTGACGCGGTTCAGCACCGTCGGACCGTCGCCGACCAGCGTGGCATCCCGGATCGGCGCACCAAGCTTGCCGTTCTCGATCAGGTAGGCCTCACTGGCGGAGAACACGAACTTGCCGGAGGTGATGTCCACCTGGCCGCCGCCAAAGTTCCGCGCGTAGATACCTTTCGGCACGGACGCAATGATCTCGTCCGGATGGTGTGGGCCGGCCAGCATGTAGGTATTGGTCATCCGGGGCAGCGGCAGGTGGGCGAAGGACTGGCGGCGTCCGTTGCCGGTGGACACGGTACCCATGAGCCGGGCGTTGTGGCGGTCCTGGATGTAGCCGCGCAGGATGCCGCCCTCGATCAGCACCGTATTGCTGGTCGGAGTTCCTTCGTCGTCGACGTTGAGCGAGCCCCGCCGCCCCGGCAGGGTACCGTCATCCACCACCGTGCAGAGCGGCGTCGCCACGCGCTCGCCGATGCGGCCGGTAAATGCGGAGGTGCCCTTGCGGTTGAAATCTCCCTCAAGGCCGTGACCGATGGCCTCGTGAAGCAGGACCCCGGGCCAGCCGGGACCGAGGACCACCACCATCTCGCCGGCCGGGGCCGGAACGGCATCCAGATTGACGATCGCCTGGCGCACAGCCTCCTGCCCGAACTCCAGCAGGCGGTCCGGCGTGAAATGTTCGTAGCCGAAACGGCCGCCACCGCCCGCATAGCCCTGCTCCCGGCGGCCCTCATGTTCCACGATCACCGACACATTGAAGCGCACCAGCGGGCGGACGTCGGCAGCCATCACCCCATCGCTGGCGCAGACCAGGATCACGTCGTGGGCGGCAGCCAGGCTGGCCACGACCTGCTTCACCCGGGGATCCAGGCGCCGCACGGCCTGGTCAACCTGCTGCAGCAGCGCGACCTTGGCCTCGTCCTGCAGGGAGAGCAGCGGATCAACTGGCGGATACAGTTGATGGCCGGCACGCGGCTGGCGCAGACCGACCCGTCCCTGCCGGCCCTGGCGCACGATCGCACTTGCCGCCTCGGAGGCCTGGAGCAGCGCTGGCACGACGATCTCGTCGGAGTAGGCGAAGCCGGTCTTCTCGCCGGCCATGGCCCGCACGCCCACGCCCTGCTCGATGCTGTGGGCACCTTCCTTCACGATGCCATCTTCGAGCGTCCACGATTCGTGGCGTGAGACCTGGAAATAGAGGTCTGCGTTGTCCACATCGCCGCGCATCAGCGTGGCCAGGGCCCGCTCCAGGTCGCCGTCGGCGATGCCTGCCGCGTCCAGCACCTGGTCGCGCACCCGGGCCAGGGAAAAGCCGGCTGTCGCTGCCTCCACGTTCATGCCCAGTCCGGTCAGGGAAGGTTGCATCAGCCGGTGGCCTTGAAGCGGCGGTGCTCCAGCACCGGAAATTGCTGCCGCAGCCCCTTGAGTCGCTGGGTATCGATGGTGGCGGTAATCACCCCGGTACGCCCGCCCGCATCAGCGAGGACTGCGCCCCACGGATCGATGAGCATCGAGTGGCCGTAGGTCTGGCGTCCCGCCGGATGGGTGCCGGTCTGGGCTGCGGCAACGAGGTAGGAGAGATTTTCGATGGCGCGGGCGCGCAGCAGGGTCTCCCAGTGGGCAGCGCCGGTACGGAAGGTGAAAGCCGCGGGAACCGCCAGCAGGTCCATCCCGTCCTGCGACATGCGGCGGAACATCTCGGGGAAGCGCAGGTCGTAGCAGACCGCCACGCCGAGCGCCCCCCAGGGCGCCTCGACGATCAGCGGCTTGGATCCCGGCGTGGTGCTGCGGGATTCGCGGTATGCCTCCTCGCTCTCAGGCAGGCGCACGTCGAAGAGGTGGACCTTGTCGTACCGCCCTGCCACCTTGCCACTGCCGTCGAAGACCAGGGTAGAGGCATAGGGTCGCTTGGGGTCATCGCTTTTCAGCGGGATCGTGCCGCCAACGATCCACATGCCGGAGCGGGCGGCCTCGGCAGCGAGGAAGTCCTGCAGCGGGCCTGCGCCCGCGGGTTCCGTCAGCGCAATGCGGTCGGACTCCTTCTTGCCCATCCGCGCGAAGTTCTCCGGCAGCACCGCCAGCACAGCACCGTCTGCTGCCGCGGAACGCAGTGCCCGCCGCGCCCGCGTCAGGTTCGCGGCAACCTCCTCGCCGGAGTTCATCTGGATGGCGGATATACGAACGTTCTTCATGATGCTGATCCCGGATCTGGCGACAGTTTAATCCCGGGGCGAATTTCGTGCCTGCCGGGTGCAGTCACGGGGCGATACCGGCCTCGGGTGGCAATTGCTGCAGCACCTCTGTCAGATAGCGCTCACAGTCCCGGAACGGAGAAAGGTCGATTTCGCTGCGCTGGACCCTTTCCACCACGGGCTTCTCCCACCCACCGGATATCCGGTAGTAGGACTCCCCGATGGTACTCAGCGGTTTGCGGAAGATCTGGGACATCAGCAGGATCGTACCGCCCACCACCGGTCCGCCCATGAAGCCACCGACGGCGAGGACATCGGACAACGGAGGACGGACCACTGCCAGCTGGTCATAGCTCCGGTCCCGCAGGTTCGTCCGCCCAACGACCGCCAGGGCCGCTGCGGGTCCCGCCAGGCCAAAATTGCAGGTAAATGCGTTGCCGTCCTCAAGGCGGAATTCGCCCCGCACCTCGTCGAAGGCCAGGCCCTGGTTCACCACGTCGGAGAAGTCCAGGCCAAGGCGGCGCGGCAGGGCGGCAATGCTGAGCAGGCCCAGGATCCGGCCGCCACCCGGCTCCACCGGCAGGAAGCGGCCTTTGGCAAGTTCGACCGTTACCCGGCCGGCGGCCGCGGCCAGAAAATCGGCCCGGGGCCCTCCGGGCCAGCTGAGGTTGGCGGTGACCCCCGCCTTGTCGCCTTCCACCACCGGGTCGTAGCCGAGGGCGACGAGTGTGGTTGCAATATTGGTGGCATCCAGCTGCAGCGACAGCTGGCTGCGCTGCCGGGCCGGATCCTGTTCGAGCACCACCCAGAGGCCGTCCCCCTGGATCGAAAAACCGTCGCCATCCAGACGCAGGGGATCGAGTACGACGCCATCACCCCGCTGGCTGACCTCGGCACGGAGCCGCCCGAGGCGCAGGTCGCCCACCGAAAAGTCGGCGACCTCCGCCCGCACGGGTGGCAGCTTGCGGGGATCCGCTGATCCGTCGCCGGTCGCAGCGTCCGCCGTGCCGGCATGGAGTCGTTCGAGATCCAGAATCAGAGGCGCGTCGGGACCGGCGGCGAGCGGCAGGGTAACGGTTCCGGCCAGGTCGGGTCCGCGCAGGGCCGCCCGCCAGGCTTGGCCATCCCGTCGGGCATCAATACCCACGTCGCGGAAGATCCGGCCGAGCACGGCGAGCCGGGCCACTTCGATATCGAGATCGTTGATGAGGTTGTCGGCGGCCGCATTGGTGACAGCATCGGCCATCCCGCGGCCCGGCAACCAGTCTTCCAGGCGCAACTGGTCGAAACTGCCCCCGATTTTCAGGCCGGCCTCCGCCGGGAGACTGGCGAGCCTGGCGCCACTGCGTAATGCGCCCCGCTCGAGGCGCCAGCCCCCGGGTTGGCGCTGGTCAAGCTGCAGGGCCCAGCTCACACCCCGCTCTATACCGCCGACAATCTGCACAGCTGCTGCGCCGGGCCAGCGCACCACCATGGACAGGGCTTCGGGCCGGCCGGCCGCTTTGCTCAACGGTGGCGGCAGGCTGCTCTGCAGTCCGGTGAGTTCCGACCGGATATCGATCTGCAGCGGCGGACCGCCCCGGCGTGCCGGGACCTGGACCTGGGCCTGCCACCCGACATCCCCGCTGAACCGGCTGCCATAAGGGAGGGAGAACGCGGCCACCAGCTTGTCTGCCGGCGTACTCCCGGTGACCTCCACAACCTGCGAGAGCTCCGGTTCGGCGGGTACCGCCGCCCGGAGCTGGATCTCGACCGGTTCGTCCAGGAACTGGCCCTCGACCCCGTTGGCGATCAGCACCGTGTTCTGCAGCCGCAGGGTGCCCCGCAGGTCAGCGAGGCCGAAGGCGACGCCCTTGAGTCCCAGGGAGTTGCCACGCAGCCCGAAGGTTCCGCGCAGGCGGTAGTCCCGGGGTGCGGCGATCGGGACCTCGAGGCTGATGGCGGCTGCAACGCTGCCGCCTCCGGTCACGGACTGCAGCAGGGGATCAAGTGTGGCCGCAACCGGGCTCTCCCGGAGGAATCCCAGGATCTGGTTCACCTGGAGCTGGTCACTCGCACCGATCGCCAGGCGCGCATCCCGGAGCAGGTTCTCCACGCCGACTTCCACGTCCTGGAACGACAATCCGGCGATCACGCCGCGATTCCCGGTACTGGTCAGCGTGGCGCCATCTATCACCACAGTGCCTCCGGCGTTCTCAAGGCGTGGCCAGGCCGGGGCATAGGCCAGCACCACATCCTCCACATCGAGTTCCAGACGGAAGCGGCCTTCACCGGCTGGATAGGGGACGCCTCGCACCGGACCCTGCCAGAGCAGTTCCGCCCTGGGCACCCTGCCGGCAATCACGGCCCGGTCGAGCCACTCCGCAACCCGGGGCTTGAAGCGCTTCAGCGGAACATATCTCAGGGCTGCCGGAGCCGACGTCGCGGTAAACCGTGCGGTCAGGTCAACGAGTGGCGACTCGTCGGGCGGCAGCGAAAGGCGCAGGCGCGCCCGGCCTTCGGCATCTTCAGTTGCGATCCGCAGATCATCTGTCAGCACCTCGAGCCCGCCGGGTGTGACCCGCCAGGCGATCTGCCCCTCGGTGGCCCGCGTACGGATGTCCTCCCGGAACAGCGCGGGAAAGCGGAGCAGGCCGTTGCGGAACTTCAGGGCCACCCGTCCGCCCTGCTCGTCAGCCTGCAGGTTGCCCGTCAGACCGGCGATCCCCCAGGTCCCGCCTGGCATCGTGAGGCCCACGCCGCGGAAGCCCGCCTCCGCGGCGTAGGTGGCGTCCTGCGCCTCCGGGAGCGTGGCATCAAGCTGCAATTCACCAATCTCGCCTTGCAGGGACTCAGGCAGAACCAGCCCCCCGGGCAGCCTCAGGCGGTCACGCAGCTCCGCATTCTCCAGCGCCGGGTTCGCGAACAGCCGCACCAGCGGCCAGACATGCTCGAGGCGGACGCTGCGGGCCTCGGCCCGGAGTCTGGCCGGCGCGTCATCGGCTGCCGAGTACCACATCCGGCCGCTGCCCGCCGACGCGCCACCGGTACTCCGCTCCACGGCCAGGCGTTCCAGCACACCTTCCAGGCCTGCGTTGCTGCGGGTGAAGCTGCCGCGAACTGCGACCCGCCGATAGTCATTGTCGGCCTCAGCCAGGCCGGTGAAGCGCGGGTTCATGACGCCAATGTCCAGCGCGAGTGTCCGGAGCTGGCGCCCCTGCAGGGTGGCCGTCAGGTCAACGGCACCCCGGCCAGCCTCAAGGGGCACCGCCTCATCCAGGATCAGGGCAAGCCAGCGTGGAAAGTCCAGCTCTGAGGCGCTGAACCGAAGTTCCCACGCCTGATCACCGGGGCTGTCATTGCCGGTGCCTCCCGGAGGGGATTCACCTTCCCCGGCCATGGCTGCTTGCAGCAGGCCGACCGGAACCTGGCCACTCGCCTCCAGGTTCCTGCCCAGCCCATCCCGCCCGTCAAAGCTGCCCCGGTAACTGATCACGTCGGGGTCCACGCCCAGCTTGAGCTGCCGGACCTGCAGCCGCACCCGGGGAACCTGCCTGGACGGGTCGCGGATCCGCAGGGCGATGTCCTGCAGGTCCACGTCCAGGCGCGGCAGCGGCCGGCCCCTGGACTCGCCAATCAGCTCCGCCACCGGAATCCCGTTGAAGGCCAGCTGGCCATCCGTCAGGCGATCAACCTGCAGGTCCGCCTTCCGCAAACCGATCCGGGCAGGCAGCAGGCGCTGGCTTCGCAGGATGCGCCAGAAGCTGAGGCCCACGCTCAATTCCTCTGCGTCGAGTACGGGCTGTGCACCGTCGCGCGTAAAGATCCGGACGTCGGTAAAGCGCACTTCCGGCCCCTGAAGGGGCCAGGTGGCATTGAGGCGCGCAAAGCGGATGTCCAGGCCGGTGGCACGGCTGGCGAAGAGCCGGATCTCCTCCTGGTAATCAGGCGCGAGCGGCAGCAGCAGGCGCGCGATCCCGACCGCGACGGCGAGCAGGATTAGTGTGGCCGCCGCGAGGCCGGCGAGCCAGCCCAGCACCCGCCGGGGGACGCTGCGCCTGCTCATGGGCCGGAACCGTCAGAGCAGAACCACATCGAACTGATCCGGCGCGCACAGACCCTCCGTCTGCAGGCGGATGGACTTGCCGGTCAGCTCCTCAAGCTCCGCCACGCCGGACGCTTCCTCGTCCAGCAGCAGCTCGATGACGTCCTGATGCGCAAGAATGACCAACTCCCGGAAGCTGAACTGTCCGTGCTGCCGCAGTATCTCGCGAAAAATCTCGTAGCAGACGGTCTCCGGCGTCCTGACGCGCCCGAGGCCCTCGCAGGTTGGACAGGGCTTGCACAGCAGATGTTCCAGGCTTTCGCGCGTTCGTTTCCGGGTCATCTGGACCAGGCCAAGTGGCGACACGTCGGCAATATGGGTGCGCGCGTGGTCCCCGGCCAGCGCGGCGGTGAGAGCGGCGAGCACTTGCTGCCGGTGAGTCTCCTCCGCCATGTCGATGAAATCGATGACGATGATGCCGCCCAGATTGCGCAGCCTGAGCTGGCGGGCGATGGCCACGGTCGCCTCCAGGTTGGTGCGGAAAATGGTGTCTTCAAGGTTGCGGTGGCCGACGAAGCCGCCCGTGTTGATGTCGATGCTGGTCAACGCCTCGGTCTGGTCGATGACGAGGTAACCGCCCGACTTCAGCTCAACCTTGCGCTCGAGAGCCTTGCGGATCTCCTCGTCGACATTGTAGAGATCGAAGATTGGCCGCTGGCCCGTGTAATGCTCGATGCGGGGCAGGAGTTCCGGCATGAACCTGGCGGCAAACTCGCTCAGCTGCCCATGGGCCCGCTCATCGTCGATCCGCACCCGCTCCGTGCCCAGGTGCACCACATCCCTCAGCACCCGGATGGCCAGTGGCAGGTCTTCGTGTACCAGCGAGGGCACGCTGGCTGAGGCGGCCTGGCGTTCCACCACAGCCCACAGCCGCTGGAGAAACTCGGCGTCACTGCGCAATGCGTTCCCGTCGATACCCTCGGCTGCGGTCCGCACGATGTAGCCGCGAGCAGGAGCCGGCCCGGCCATTTCGGTCAGCAGGCCCTTGAGACGGGATCGCTCCGCCTCGTCCTCGATGCGACTCGAGACCCCGGTGGTCGTTTCCATCGGCAGAAGCACCACGAAGCGGGAGGGCATGGTGATGTAGGTCGAGAGCCGGGCACCCTTGCTGCCCAGCTGATCCTTGACCACCTGGACGAGGACGGTGTCGCCCTCACGGAGCAGCTGCCGGATGTCCGGCTCACCGGCCACCGCCTCGCTGCCCGGCGGAGGCGCCACATCGGAGGCGTGCAGAAACCCGGTACGGGAGAGGCCGATCTCGACGAACGCCGCCTGCATGCCCGGCAGTACCCGCGCCACGCGACCCTTGTAGATGTTACCGGTAAGGCCGCGGCGGGCAGCCCGCTCGATCAGGATCTCCTGCAGCGCGCCGTTCTCGATCACGGCGGCCCGCGCCTCCCGGGTGCTGAGATTGATGAGGATCTCCTCGCTCACCGGTGCAGCACCGGTCGTTCGAAGGCGTCGAGCAGACGCGCGGTCTCGAACAGCGGCAGTCCCATCACGCCGGAATAGCTGCCGCTCAGGTTGGCGACGAATACGGCTCCCCGGCCCTGGATTGCGTAGGCGCCGGCCTTGTCGGCCGGCTCTCCGGTCTGCCAGTAGGCGCGCGCATCGGCCACGCTGATGGCACGAAAGGTCACCTCGCTGCGGCAGAGCTCCACGCGCTCCCGGCCGCCCCGGGCAATGGCCACGGCCGTCCAGACTTCGTGGGTGCGGCCTCCGAGCCGGGTGAGCATGCGAATTCCATCCGGCTCGTCGGCAGGCTTGCCGAATAGTTCGTCGCCGAGCGCGACGGCTGTGTCGGCGCCGATCACCAGCACTTCGTCATCGGGCCGCAGGGCGATACCAGCCCGCGCTTTCGCCATCGCGAGCCGGCACACCAGGTCGGCGCCGGACTCGCCTGGCCGGACGGTCTCATCCACGCTGACCGGGAGTACGACGAAGGGCACCCCGATCTGCTGCAGCAGTTCCCGGCGGCGCGGTGAACCGGAGGCCAGATGGACGATGGAGGTTTCAGTCACTTGCGATTCCGGATTCATGGCTTGTGATAAGGATGCCCCTGCAGGATGGTCCAGGCCCGGTAAAGCTGCTCCGCCACGACGACCCGGACCAGTCCGTGCGGGAAGGTCAGCGGTGAGAGCGACCAGCTCTGGTTGGCTCGCCGACGTACTTCATCCGACAGTCCCTCCGGCCCGCCGATGACCAGGGCCACCGGCCTTGCACCGGCCTGCCAGGCGGCCAGTTCCCGGGCAAGGCCCACGGAGTTCCAGGCCTTGCCCCGCTCGTCCAGGATCACCACATGCTCGTCGGCCCTGAGGCGCTGGAGGATCCGCCGGCCCTCCTTCTCCCTGGCCACCGCGGGATCTCCGCCCGAGGACCGCAGGGACAGTGGTATCTCGACGATTTCCAGGCTGAGCTGGGGCGGCAGGCGGGTCAGGTACATCTCCACGCCCTTGCGCACCCAGTCGTCGGGGCGGCTGCCGATGGCGAGGAGTCTCAGTTTCATGCGCGGATCGGGAACGGCAGGCCTGCCGGGGGCACCGGATCATACACGGCCACCGGCTAACGCCGGTCAGGCAGAGGCGCTGGCCGGCGTGCCCATGTCCCAGAGACTCTCCAGCTTGTAAAAATCCCGGACCCGGGGCTGCATGATGTGGACCACCACATCGGCCAGGTCCACCAGGACCCACTCCCCGCCGTTGGTGCCCTCGACGCCGAGCGGCGGGCAGCCGGCTTCCGAGGCCCGCTGGACCAGCCGGTCGGCGATCGACTTCACGTGGCGATCCGAGGTGCCGCTGGCAACGACCATGTAGTCCGCGATGGAGGTCAGCCGCCGGACGTCGAGCACCTTCACATCCCGGGCCTTGAGATCGGCCAGGGCATCTTCCGCAAGCGCCAACAGCTTCTTACTGCGCACGAGTTCGCACCTCCTTGGGATGGGCATAGATGTGGGTTCTTTCGATCAGTTCAAGCACGGCGTCCGGTACCAGGTACCGGGGGTTGCCGCCGGCCGCAACCAGTGTGCGGATGGCGGATGACGAGATATCGAGCTGGGTGATGTCACGGACGAGCACCAGTCCGGCCGGACGGCGGGCCAGCGCTTCCGCTCCCGGCACCTCCCGCTCGGCCAGCAGCGCGCCCGCCTCGCCGCCGGGGCGCGCGGGCGTCCCCGGCCGGCATCCCACGACAATGTGGGCGAGTTCCGGAATCTCCCGCCAGCGGTGCCAGGCCGGCAGGCTGGCGAACGCGTCCATGCCCAGCATGAGACACAGGGGCCGCGTGGGCATTTCCGCCCGCAGGCTGGCGAGTGTATCCACCATGTAGGACGGCCCGGCCCGGTGGAGTTCCCGCTGATCAAGGCCAAAGGCGGGGAAACCGGCCAGTGCTGCTTCCAGCATCCGCAGGCGCAGCGCTTCCGGGGCCACCGTGGGCGGCCGGTGCGGCGGCAGGCGGGCGGGCACAAAGCGTACCTCCGACAAGCCTGCACCCGTCATCAGTTCGATGGCGGCGCGCAGGTGGCCGAAGTGAACGGGATCGAAGCTGCCGCCGAAGATGCCGAGGGGCGCCTGCAGCACGGCCATCAGGCGAGTTCTGCCGGCGCCAGGGGCCGGCTGGCCAGCGCAAGGGTGAGTTCGAGCAATGCGTTCCAGGGCTCACCGGGTCGCGCACCCTTGACGATCTGGTCGGCGTGGCCTGTCATCCGGAGCAGCCGGCGCAGCGCCACGGCCTTGTGCAGCCTGAGCGCCCGATGGTAGAGGTCGGCCCGGGATGACCAGACGCCGGCCGCCTCCAGGGCGCGGCCCGCCGGCGCTCCCTGCCTGACCCGGATGCCGGCATCGACGAGCACCAGCGCCTCACGCACCAGGGTCCAGAGCACCAGCGGCGCTGCAATGCCCTCCTCCCTGAGGCCTGCCAGAACCCGCACTGCCCGCTCCGCATCACCGGCCAGCGCTGCATCGCTGAGCTGGAATACATCGAAACGGGCGCCGTTGGCCACGGCCGCCTGGATGTCCGCTGTCCTCAGGTGGGTACCGCGGGCGTGCAGCAGGGCCAGCTTGTCGATCTCCTGCTGGGCTGCGAGCAGATTGCCCTCGGTACAGTCCGCCAGGCATTGAGCGCCGTCCGGATCACAACGAAGGCCAGCGGTAGCCAGGCGCGCCGTGATCCATCGGGGCAACTCGGCAAGCGCCGGTGGTCGGGTTTCCACCCAGATACCCCGCTCGGTCACCGCCTTCACCCAAGCGGATCCGGCGACCTTGCGATTCAGTGCCGGCGTGAGCAGCACCACCACGTTGCCATCGCACGTCCGGGCCGCAAGATCGCGGATGCGACGCGATCCCTCGTCGCCGGGGGCCGCCGTGGGAAGCTGGATTTCGAAGAGCTTGCCGGGGGAAAACAGGGAGGGGCTGTTGAGCGCCGCCGAAAGACCGTTCCAGTCGAAGCGGCGATCCACCACATGACTGTCCCGTTCGTCCAGGCCGCTGGCGCGGGCCGCAGTCCGCAGCGCGTCGAGGCACTCGTTGACGAGCAGCGGCTCGTCGCCGGAAAACAGGTAAAGGCTGGCCAGGGCGTTGGCGGTTCGCGGACCCGCGCTGGCCGTGAGCTGCTGCTGGAACTGCTCAGCGCGCAGCTTCATCCGGCAGCAGAACGCTCAGGCAAGTTGTTGCCAGTCAATGGACTCCTCTTCGAGCAGGAGGGGGATACCGGCCCGCACCGGATAGACGAGGCGCGCATCCCGCGTGACGAGAGCCTCCGGCAGGGTATCGGCGACGGCCCGCCCATCGCGGGTCTGGAGGTTGCCAGCCGCAATGGCGGCATTGAGGCGGGTCAGGCGCTCGCTGTCCAGCAGCTGCAGGGGCAGCTGGGTCACGGGGCAGCAAACGATATCGAGCAGACGTTTATCCATCGGATTTGGCCGGACTATATCAGGGATTCAGGACGAGGATTCGCGGCCCCACCAGACATAATCCCGGGGCACCGGATCGAGCCCGGCGGTCGCCAGGGGATGGCAGCGGCCGAGGCGCCGGATGCCGAGCCAGGCACCCCGCAACAGGCCAAAACGTTCGATCGCCTCCGCCGTATAGGCCGAGCAGGTGGGCAGATAACGGCAGTTCGTGCCGAGCCACGGCGACAGCAGGCGCTGATAGCCGCGGATCAGCATCAGGGCCAGCCGGGCGCCGGCGCCGGGCACCTGCTTCACTCCGCCACACATGCCGCCGCAGCCTGGTGAATGGCCTGGAGCATGGCATGCAGTCCGTTGCTGCGGGTCGGGCTGAGATGCTGATCGAGGCCGATGGCGGTGATGAAGGACGGCGGCGTGGCGAGAATCTCGCGAGCCGGCCTGCCACTGTAGATGCGCATGAGGATCGCGATCAGGCCGGAGACGATTGCCGAGTCGCTGATGGCCTGGAAGTCGAGGCGGTCCTCCCGTGGGCTGGTCAGCAGCCACACCTGGGACTGGCAACCCTTGATCTTGCGCTCCTCAAGCTTCTCGCTTTCCGGGAAAGGCGGCAGCTGCCGACCCAGGTCAATAATGTACTGGTAGCGATCCATCCAGTTGTCGAACAGCGCGAACTCCTCCACCAGTTCCCGCTCCGCCGCCGCGATGGGCTGGGCCGGATTGCGGGACAGCGCAGTCATTGGGCCACCCGTCGCCACCGGGTGCCGTCGGGGCCGTCCTCGAGCACGATGCCGGCGACCACCAGTTCATCACGAATCCGGTCGGCGGCGGCAAAATCCCGCTGCCGTCTTGCCGCCAGCCGCTGTGCGAGCAGGGACTCGACCTGCCCGGCGGTCAGGCCTTCACCGGTGGCTCCCTGCAGCCAGGCCTCCGGGCTTTCCGCCAGCAGGCCCATCAGCGCCCCACCCGCCCGCAGCTGGCCAGCCAGCCGGCACCGCTCAGCCGGATCGGCTGAGCGGTTGATGTCCCGTGCCAGGTCGAACAGCACAGCGAGCGCCTTCGGCGTATTGAGGTCGTCCTCGAGGGCAGCCAGGCAGGGATCGGGAATGCCGTCACTCTCACCGGTTGAGCCATTGCCTGCCGCCGGCGCGTCCGGCACGGCCCGCAGGGCGCCGTAAAGCCGGTCCAGTTTGCGCCGGGCCTCAGGCAGCACCTCTCCCGTCCAGTCCAGCGGCTGCCGGTAGTGGGCTGACAGCAGCGCGAGGCGTATCGCTTCGCCGGGCGCCTCCTTCAGGAGATCGCGCACCAGCAGGACATTGCCCAGGGATTTGGACATCTTGGCGTGATCGACGTTGACGAAGCCGTTGTGCAGCCAGTAGCGGACAAAGAGTTCGCCCCGGTGGGCACAGGTGCTCTGGGCCACTTCGTTCTCGTGGTGGGGAAAGATCAGGTCGTTGCCACCGCCATGTATGTCGATCGTCGTGCCGAGATGGGCCGCAACCATCGCCGAGCACTCGATATGCCAGCCCGGACGGCCCCGGCCCCAGGGGCTGTCCCAGCCCGGCTGCTCCGGCGATGAGGGCTTCCACAAGACGAAATCGGCCGGGCCTTCCTTGTACGGCGCCACATCCACCCGGGCACCGGCCAGCAGTTCCCGCTGGTCCCGGCGGGACAGCGAGCCATAGTCCGGATAGGAACCAACCCGGAACAGGACATGGTCCTCGGCCGCGTAGGCGTGCCCCGTGTCGACGAGGGTGCTGATCATCCCGATGATCGCCGGCAGGTGCTCCGTCGCGAGTGGCTCGAGGTCGGGTGGGGCAACGCCCAGCGCCCGCATGTCTTCCCGGTAGACCGCCGCGTAGCGGGTAGCTATGTCCGAGATCGGCACACCCTGCTCGGCGGCGGACCGGTTGATCTTGTCGTCGATGTCGGTGATGTTCCGCGCATAGGTGAGGCGGTAACGCATGCGCAGCAGGCGGGCCAGCACGTCGAATACCACGGCCGGCCGGGCGTTGCCGATATGGGGATAGCTGTAAACTGTTGGCCCGCAGACGTACATGGTCACCTCGCCCGGGATCAGCGGGATGAAGGGCTCCTTTTGCCGGGTGCGGGTGTTGTAGAGGTTCAGCGACATCTGGCGGCGGGCTGGTTTGGGGCCGCTATAATAGCCCCCGGCAGCAGCGGGACTCCCGGTCGACATGGATACAAACGTGATTTTCGCCCCGCGACGCACCGTGGAGCAGGTGGAAGAAGGCCACGAACTGGCGCCGAAGTTCGATGCCCAGGGCCTGATCGCGGCAGTCACGACCGACTACTCGACCGGCGAGCTGCTGATGGTCGGGTACATGAACGCGGAAGCGCTCACCCGCACCATCGAGACGGGACAGGCGCATTACTTCAGCCGCAGCCGCCAGGTGCTTTGGCACAAGGGCGCAACCAGCGGCCTCGTGCAGACCGTGCGCCAGCTGCTGATTGACGACGACCAGGACTGCGTCTGGCTGCGGGTGGACATCACGGGCGGGGCCAGCTGCCATGTGGGTTACCGGAGCTGCTTCTACCGGGAAGTGCCGGTCGGCCCGTCGGCAGCGGACCATGTGGGGCCCCTGCCCCTGACCTTCACGGCCACCGAGAAGGTCTTTGACCCGGAAGTCGTCTACCCGGGCCAGCCCAACCCCACCCAGCTGTAGCCCGGCGCCGGTCGGGCCACGGCGCCGGCAGCCGCGCCTGTCTACCGGAACAGGATCGACTGTGGGTAGCGCTGATGCAGCCGCCGGTCGAGGCCGAACCAGTGGCCGGTTGGCAGTACCACGAACAACAGCGCCCACAGCCCCAGCACGATCAGCGAGTGATCGTAGAAGCCCCCCAGCCCGATATTGATCGTGGCGAAGATTGCCAGCGCAGCGGCCCAGCGCGTACACAGGCCGAGCAGCAGTCCGATCGCAACGGCCGCCCAGATGATCGTGACCATGAACCCGACGAACCGGTAGTAGGGGATCGTGAATGCCGTCATCCAGGCGGCCATGATGCCGTCAGGATTGATCTTCGCCAGCTGGTCGGTAAAGACCTGCAGCGGATAGTCGCTGAACATGTAGTTCTGCCGGATCTTGTTGATCGTGGAAAACAGGTAGAACAGTCCATAGAAATACCGGAGAAACAGCACAAAACCGATGCCGAGCCCCTTCAGGGGCCGGGACTTGATGAGCTGCCAGCCAAAGGCGGGATGGGCCGTAATGCCGATACTCGTCACGGGCGGTCTCCGTACTTGAGTGTTCAGTTCGAGCTGCCCGCAAGGACTGCCGCCAGCGCGCGGCCGTCGTTCGGGGCGAGGTGGACACAGGTGCCGAGTATCCTGCCGTCGGTGCCGAGCCAGTTGCCGGTCGACTGGTCGACCACGGCGTCAGGCAGTTCGACCCGGCGATTCCAGACATCCAGCCGCGCCTCCAGGCCGGCCGACTTCGAAAGCACGGTGGTCTGGTCGTCGGCGAGTTCATAGACGGTCAGCCCACGGAAGTCCTCGGTCCTGGGACGAAAGACGTCGGCAAAGTACGCCCAGATCGTGATGATCTGGCCCCAGGCGCCTTTTTCGTCCATCACGTAGGCGGTCTGCCGGCCCTCACCCTCGCAGCGGAGCACCTCGACGCAGACGGTGCAGAGCTCGAGGATCTCGATGGCCAGCGGCCCCTCGACCCGGGGGGTATCCGGCTGTGAGCAGCCGGCCAGGAATGCCAGGCAGCCGAGAATTGCGGCGGCGCGCGCCGGTCGGGTCATTGATCACTCTCCTGGAAGTACCGGCGGCCGGTGCGGCCCACGTCAGACCGCAGCATCAAATCGTCGCCCAGTTGCGGGGGCGGTTGCAAGTTACGCAGCCTGCCCCGCCGTGCCAGCCGGGACCGCCTGTCGCTCCCGCAGCCGGTTGTCCGGCCGGCCGAGGAAAATTTCACGGAAGCTGACGTAGGCGAGCGCCCCCAGGTAGCAATACAGCAGCGGCACGGCCGGTGGCAGCAGCAGCACGGCGACTACCGGCAGCACGATGAACAGCAGTCCCACGCCCAGCATGGGCGTGAGGTTCTTCATCTGGGCCGCCGCAGCGAGCCGATAGGCATCCCGGAACGGCAGTCCGAGCAGGGTGTGGCAGGCAAACTGGAAGAACGAGGTAAGACCGGGAATGTTCAGGCCGAAGTAGCAGAGGCCCAGCGCGAATGCCGGGTAGACGAAGATCTGGCGCAGCGCAATGAACCAGTCCTCCGACAGCACCTCGACGACATTGCGGTTGGTATAGAGGATGTTCCACCACGAAACCTCCGGCCTCGCCAGCAGCAGGATCCAGACCAGCCCTCCGGCGCAGGAGATCACGCCCGCAAACAGCAGGATGCTGCGGCCCCGGGATCGCAGCAGGCTGAGCGCGCCGGCCAGGGTCGCCGAACCCGGCTGATCGAGCGCGGCCGCGGCCAGGGTACTGCCGAAGAAGGCCATGAGCGCCAGCATCCCGCCGAGCAGGGGCAGCCGCTGGCTGGCGAAGATGGCGAGACAGAGCAGCAGCATCAGTCCCAGCCAGAAGCCGGCGCCGCGCGCAATCAGCTCCACAGCCTGGGCAGACCAGCGCAGCAGGGCTCCGGGAGCTGCCTGGCGAGGCTCCAGCAGCATCAGGCGATGCTCAGTACCGCCCCCACGAGCGCGCCCAGGGCCAGGATGACATTCGGGAGGAAGGAGAGGCCAAAGCCGGCGAAACGCTTGCGGGGCTCCTCCACATAGCCGGTGAGGTACAGCGCCCTGCCAATGACGAACAGCACACCAAGTCCTGCTGCCCACAGGGGGCTCACGTACAGACCGAACAGCCAGACGGAGGGAATGAAGACCACCAGCTGTTCCATGGTGTTCTGCTGCACCCGGAAATAGCGCTCGAAAACCGGATGCCCGGTGGTGGCCGGGGGCTGGACGCCGCAGCGCACCCGGGCGCGGCCCACCAGCATCCCGAAGACCAGGAACTCAAGCACAGCGAGGGCAATCACAACTGCGACCAGCGCCATTCGTTCTACTCCGTGGGTAACGCGGGGGAGCCTAACCGCTCAGTCGCGGCCAGGCCAGCGCCCGCGCATGGCCACATCCAGGCGCCGGGCCTGGCCCTGGATCCAGGCCTGGCGATCAAGCACGTAACGCCCGGGATTGCGGACGCTGTAGGTCCGGGGATTGGGCAGCACGGCAGCCAGGCGCGCCGACTCCTCCGGGTTGAGGCCAGTGGCGGCCTTGCCGAAGTATTCCCGGGCGGCCGCTTCGACACCGAAGGTATGCGGACCGAACTGGGCAATGTTCAGGTAGATCGTGAGGATCCGCTCCTTGGGCAGCAGGAGTTCAAGCCAGACCGTGAACCAGGCCTCCAGGCCCTTGCGCAACCAGCTGCGGCCCGGCCAGAGCCAGAGGTTCTTCGCCACCTGCTGGCTGATGGTCGAGGCACCCCGCACCGGCCGACCCCGGGCATTGCCATCCCAGGCCTTGCGGATGGACGCCATGTCGAAGCCGGCATGGGCAAAGTACTTCTGGTCCTCGGCAGCGAGCACGGCCCGGGCAGCCAGCGGACTGATGGCCGTGCCCGGCACCCAGTCGTAGGCTACCCGGGCCCACAGCCCGTCCTGCGACCACCAGTTCTGCACCATGAAGCTGGAAGTGAGCGGTGGCATCCAGCGCAGGGGCAGCACGAGGAGCAGGGTCAGCAGAATGGCTGCCAGCAGGCCCTTCAGCAGCAGCCGGGAGAGACGGCGGCCAGACTTCACGGGGCGGTCAGCGCACGGCCGCCAGACGACGGGTTACCAGGCCGACCATGTCCCTGGCGATGGCCTGGCGGATGCTCTCCTCCTCGCCCGCCTTGCCGAGCACCTCGGTCTCGTCAAAGGCCAGGGTTCGGGCCAGGGAGAGCTGCTCGACTGGCACCACCTCGCCGCCATCCCGGTCCACGGCGAATCGCAGCCGGTAGTAGATCTCGTATTCAGCCGGCACATTGCGCGCCGTGACAGACAGCAGACGCCGGCCCGTGTCGTCAACAAGAACCCGGATGATGGTTTGCGCCCTGGCGGGATCGTCGCTCAGCTGCACTTTGCTTCGACGCAGGGCGGTCACCAGCTCCCGGTAAAACGGCGAGTACCGGTCGCCCGTCTGAATGTGGATGACTCCCATATCGGGCGGGATTCCGGCGGGACCGCGAAACTGGAAGCCACAGCCGGCCACCAGCAGCAGCACGGCGAGCAACCCACCTCGCCGGCAGCGCTCAGACCACGACATTGACAAGCTTTCCTGGCACGACGATGACCTTGCGCACCGGCAGGCCGGCCACGAAGCGCTGCACGTTCTCATCGGCCAGGGCGGCCGCCCGGATGTCGGGCTCGGGGGCATCAGCAGGCACCGTCACGCGGGCCCGCACCTTGCCGTTGACCTGGACCACGATTTCCCGCGTATCGATGACGAGTGCCGCCGGATCCGCCCGGGGCCATGCCTGATCAATGATCGCCCCCGACTTGCCGAGGACCCGCCACAGCCGGTGGCAGATATGCGGCACGATCGGCGAGAGCATCAACACCGCCAGCTCGAGGGATTCCTGCAGCACACTCCGGTCGGCCGGCGTCGCGGTCTCCGCCCGGTTGATCGCATTCAGCAGCTCCATGACGGCAGCAATGGCGGTGTTGAAGGTGTGACGCCTGCCGATGTCGTCGCTGACCTTGATCAACGTCTGGTGAGTCTGGCGGCGCAGCGTACGCTGGGCAGCATTGAGTACCGACGGGACCGGCAGGTCCGCTGGTCCGGCGGCCACGTGGGCGTGCACCGCTTTCCACAGGCGCTTGAGAAAACGGGACGCACCCTGAACCCCCTCATCGGACCACTCGAGGGTCTGCTCCGGCGGCGCGGTAAACATGGTGAAGAGGCGTGCGGTATCCGCGCCCAGCGTATCCACCAGGAGCTGGGGATCCACGCCGTTGTTGCGCGATTTGGACATCGTGCCCATGCCACCGGACTCGACGGGCTCGCCATCAGCCACCAGCAGGAACCGGGGTGTACCGGCGTCATCGGCGTGCTGCTCCACTTCGGTCGGGTTGTAGTAGGTGATGCGGCCATTGCCGCCCTTCCGGAAATAGATGCCATTCAGGACCATGCCCTGGGTGAGCAGCCGGTCAAAGGGCTCCGCCAGCTTCACCAGGCCGAGGTCGCGCATCGCGCGGGTCCAGAAGCGGGAATACAGCAGGTGCAGGATCGCATGCTCGATGCCACCGATGTACTGGTCGACCGGCAGCCAGTAGTCCACCCGTCCATCCACCATGGCCGTCTGGCTGTCAGCACAGGCGAAGCGCAGGAAGTACCAGGACGAATCCACGAAGGTGTCCATCGTGTCGGTCTCCCGACGAGCGGGCTGGCCGCAGACGGGGCAGGGGCAAGCGAGAAAGTCCGGGCGTTTGCGCAGCGGATTGCCGCTGCCATCGGGGACGCAGTCCTCCGGCAGCAACACCGGCAACTCCGCTTCCGGCACGGGCACGGCGCCGCAGTCTGCGCAGTGGATGATCGGAATGGGCGTACCCCAGTAGCGCTGCCGGGAGATGCCCCAGTCGCGCAGGCGGAACTGCACCCGTTTGCGGCCGAGGCCCTTGTCGGCAAGTGCTGCGGCTATGGCGTCCACCGCTGCCTGGAATTCCAGGCCATCAAAGGCACCGGAGTTCATCGTGACGCCCCGCTCGGCATAGGCCGGCTGCCAGGGCGCGACCGTATCGTCATAGGCGCCCGCCGCGGAGCGGATCACGCACCGGATCGGTAGTCCATAGCGGGTCGCAAACTCGAAATCCCGCTCGTCGTGGGCGGGAACGGCCATCACGGCGCCTTCCCCATAAGCCATCAGCACATAGTTGGCCACCCAGACCTCCAGCCGCACGCCCGTCAGCGGGTGGAGGACGAATAATCCCGTGGGCATGCCCTGCTTTTCCGCAACGGCGAGGTCGGCCTCCATGACACTGCCCCGCTTGCACTCCTCCACGAAGGCGGCAAGACGCGCATCCCTGACGGCAGCGGCTGCGGCGAGCGGGTGTTCGGCGGCAACGGCGCAATAGGTCGCGCCGAGCAGGGTGTCCGCGCGGGTGGTAAAGACTTTCAGCGAGCCCTCCGACCCCGTGGCCTGGCGCGCCGTCTCGTCGTAAGGGAAGTCAATCTCCACGCCCTCGCTGCGGCCAATCCAGTTGGCCTGCATCAGCCGCACCCGTTCGGGCCAGCCGGAAAGCGCCTGCAGGGCCTCCAGGAGCTGATCTGCGTAGGCCGTGATCCGCAGGTAATACATCGGGATCTCGCGCTTCTCGACCAGCGCGCCGGTACGCCAGCCGCGACCGTCAATCACCTGCTCGTTGGCCAGCACCGTCTGGTCGAGCGGATCCCAGTTCACCGTGCCCGTCTTCTGGTAGACGAGGCCGGTTTTGAGGAGCTGCAGGAACAGCCACTGGTTCCACCGGTAGTACTCCGGCTGGCACGTAGCCAGTTCCCGCGACCAGTCGATCCCGAGGCCCAGCGACTGGAGCTGGCGGCGCATGTAGGCAATGTTCTCCCAGGTCCAGGTGGCAGGCGCCACGCCACGGGCCATCGCAGCATTCTCGGCGGGCAGGCCGAAGGCATCCCAGCCCATTGGCTGGAGCACATTGCGCCCGAGCATGCGCTGGTGACGGGCGATCACGTCACCGATGGTGTAGTTGCGCACGTGGCCCATGTGCAGCCGGCCACTGGGATAGGGAAACATGGAAAGGCAGTAGAACTTTTCCCGGCCCGGCTCCTCACGGGCACGAAAGCTGTCGTGCTCCGTCCACCAGCGCTGTGCCTCGGTCTCCACTTCCTGTGGGTTGTAGGTCTGTTCTGTCACGGTCGGGATCGGGCTGCGTCAGGGGCCGCAAGGATACAACGGCAGGGACCAGCGGTCAGTGCGGCGGGCGTCCGCGCCGCCAACCGGCGGCGGACCACGCGAGAGGCAGCACGCACAACCCGAGGGCCACCGCCAGGACGGGGACGTTGCCGAAGCGCACCCAGGGCGTCGCTCCGGTCCGGGCCCGGACTTCGCCCGTGACAACCACGGCCATGAACTGCGGTCCGCGGCTGACGATGTGACCGCGGTGATCGATCACGGCGGTGACCCCGGTATTGGTGCTGCGGAGCATGTAGCGGCCAGACTCAAGGGCGCGGAACCGGGCCATCTCCAGATGCTGGTGGGGCGCAATCGAGTCACCAAACCACCCGTCGTTGCTGACGTTCACCAGCAAGCCGGCCCCCGGCAGGAAATCCCGCAGTTCAGTCCCGAAGACATCCTCGTAGCAGATGCTGGGCGCCAGGACGATGCCCCGGGCGATGAGCGGCAGCTGGCCCTCAAGACCGGGGGTGATGTCCGTATAGGGCAGGTTCATCAGGCGCAGCACATTGCGGACGAAGTCCGGCACGGGGAAGAACTCGCCGAACGGCACCAGGTGGCGCTTGTGGTAGATGCGCTCGCCCTCGCCCAGCGTGAGCAGCGAATTGCGGAACTCGCCGGTGGCAAAGTCGAAGGTGAGGATGCCGAGGATCAGGGTCTGTTCCCGGGCCTTTGCGAGTTCATCAATACCCCGCAGGAAGTCGGCCTCCTCATGGGCGAGAGCCGGGATCGCTGCTTCGGGCCAGATGATCAGGTCGGCCTCCGGCAGCCCCACGGTCAGTTCCCGGAACAGCGTCCGCGTGTACTCAAGTTCCTCGGGCCGCCATTTGCGCTCCTGGGAGATCCCGCCCTGGACCAGGGCCACCTGCAGGGAGTCGCCGGTCGGGCTGGTCCACTCCCGGTCCTGAAGGGCCGCCGTCCCCAGCCCGATCGCCACCAGCAATGCGACAGCTGTGATGCGGGCGGGTCGGTCGCCGGCCACCAGCGCCGCCAGCGCACCAGCCAGCAGGGCCACGATCAGCGACACGCCATGCACGCCCGCCAGCGGTGCCCAGGCGGCGAGCGGTCCATCGACCTGCCCATAACCCAGGCTGAGCCAGGGAAAGCCCGTGAAGAGCCAGCCGCGGACCCACTCGACGAGCACCCAGGAACCGGGCATCACGGCCAGCGGCTGCCAGCCGCGGTGGGCGCGGGGCAGAGCCGCACTGAGCAGTCCCCATGCCCCGGTGTAGCTTGCCATCAGGAGTATCAGGGCGAGGCACAGCGCGATGGCGAAGGGCGGAGCAAGCCCGCCGATATCGTGGATGCTGTTGTACAACCACCAGGTCCCGGTCGAGAAGGCGCCGACACCAAACCAGTAGCCCCGGGACAGCCGCTCCCGGGCGCTCTCGAAAGCCAGCAGGAGGAAAAGCAGCGCGATCAGCAGCGGCGCCAGCCACCAGTAGCCAAAGGGGGCGAAGGACAGGGGCAGTGCTGCACCGGCGCCCAGCACCAGCGCGCGTCCGGGAAGCCCTGGGAGACGGGCAGGCACAGGTGGCGCCGCGGTTGCCGGCGGCCCGGGTTCAGGCCGCAGCAGCGTCGCCATCCGCCGGCGTGGCGGTGCCGCGGATCACCTCCAGGGCGTGGATCCGCCGGCGGTCCGACTGGAGTACCCGGAAGCGGAACTCGCCGACCAGCACGCTTTCGCCCTTGCGCGGGAGATGGCCGAGTTCATGGATGACCAGCCCCCCCACGGTGTCATAGTGCTCGTCGTCGAGGCTGGCGTCGAAGTAGTCGTTGAACTCATCGATGCGCGTCACGGCTCGCACGTGGTACTGGCCCGGAGCCTGCTCCTGGATGGGACCGGCCTCTGCCGAATCGTGCTCGTCATCGATCTCGCCGACGATTTCCTCGAGTACGTCCTCGATGGTCAGCAAACCGGTGATGCCACCGTACTCGTCCACGACGATCGCGATGTGATTGCGGGTGCGCCGGAAATCCTTCAGCAGGGTATTGAGGCGCTTGCTTTCAGGGACAAAGGTGGCGGGCCGGATATAGCGCCGGATCTCGAAGCCCTGTCCCGGGGTCTCCACGAAATGCCGGAGGACATCCTTGGCAAGCAGGAAACCGACGACCTCCTCCCGGTCCTCACCCATGACGGGAAAGCGCGAATGTCCGCTCTCGACGATGGTACTGAGCAGCTTCTCCGCCGGGCAATCCAGCTCCAGCGCGACGATCTGGGAGCGGGGCACCATGACGTCCCGCGCCTGGGTTTCGGCAACCCCGAGCACGCCTTCAACCATGGCAAGCTCATCAGCGTCGAGGACCGTCTGGGCGTGGGACTGGCGGAGCCAGTCCAGCAGATCGGTGCGGGTTGCGGCCTCGCCCTTGAGCACCCGCCGCAGGCGGCCGTACCAGGTCTCGCTACTGCGTTCTTCGGCGTCTTCATCCGTCATGGGGTCATTCTAGCGGGTTCAGTCGGGTCACTTCACGGCCCGGGCGGTTGCCGGCGGCTTGACAGAATAGGGATCGGGCAGCCCAAGTCCCGCCAGGACAAGGGATTCAAGGGCTTCCATGCGGGCAGCGTCCCCGTCCTCTTCGTGGGTATGACCGAGCAGGTGCAGCGTACCGTGGACCACCAGGTGGGTCAGGTGGGCCAGGGGCGACTTGCCCTGCTCGCGGGCTTCGCTGACCACGAGCGGCAGGCAGATCACCAGGTCCCCGAGCTCCGGGGGAAGGCCGGCGGGCAGTCGGGCCGGTTCCGGGCCCGGAAACGCGAGCACATTGGTGGGGCCCGGCTTGTCCCGCCACTGCCGGTTGAGCTGCTCGCCTTCGGCGCTGCCCACCAGCCGGATGGCCAGTGAGCCGGACAGCGGTGCGTCCGCTGCCTGCAGTGTGGCCCGCACCCAGGCCTTGAAATCTCCGTCCGCGAGATCTGCCGGGTCTTCGGTCACCAGATCCACCGCGATATCCAGCAGCAGGGCGCTCCCGGTCTCAGGGATCATCCGGCTTTCCCTGGGTGCCGTCCTCGAACTGCTGATAGGCCTCGACGATCCGCTGGACCAGGGGGTGTCGCACGACGTCCGCGGCCGTGAAGTGGGTAAAGCTCACACCGGCGACTCCGTGGAGTACGGCGTTGGCGTGCTTGAGCCCCGACAGCTGGTGCCTGGGAAGGTCAATCTGGGTCACATCGCCGGTGACGACTGCCCGCGAGCCGAAGCCGAACCTCGTCAGGAACATCTTCATCTGCTCGATGGTCGTGTTCTGCGCCTCATCAAGGATCACGAAGCTCTCGTTCAGGGAACGGCCCCGCATGAAGGCCAGTGGCGCCACCTCGATGATGTTGCGTTCGATCAGGCGGGCCACGCGGTCGAAGCCCATCATCTCGTAGAGCGCGTCATACATGGGCCGCAGGTAGGGGTCCACCTTCTGGGACATGTCACCGGGCAGGAATCCGAGTCGTTCGCCGGCCTCCACCGCGGGCCGCACGAGGATGATCCGGCGGACCCGCTCCTCCTCCAGCGCAGCCACCGCACTGGCCACCGCCAGGTAGGTCTTGCCGGTACCTGCGGGTCCGATCCCGAAGCACAGGTCGTGGGCCAGAATGGCCTCCATGTAGCCTCGCTGGCTGGCGCCCCGCGGACGGATGTGCACGCGCCTGGCTTTCATCACCACGCCGGCATCATCCGGCCTGTGGTCGGTAGTCGGGGACTGATCCATGAGGGCTTCCTGAAGGGCGATGTGAACGCGCTGATTGTCGACCGGCTCCCGTGCGGCCAGTGTGGAGAGGTCGCGGAGTACGCGGGTGCCAGCCTGGACGGCCTGGCCCGGGCCGGAGAGCCGGAACTGGTTGCCCCGCTGGCTGATGCGCAGGCCCAGCCGGCGCTCGATCTGGCGCAGGTTCTCGTCGAACTGACCGCTCAGGTTGGCAAGCGTGGTGTTGTCGGCCGATTCAAGCACGAGTTCCTGATCATCGGCACCGTCGCCGCCTGCTGTCCGGTCGCCCCCGGTTGGCGGCATGCTCACGCGGCCTCGGCGCGGTCCTTCAGCCGGCCACGGAGGGAATTGGGCATGGCCTCGGTGATCAGCACGTCCGCGAAGCCGCCAACCAGATCGGCATCGCCATCGAAGTTGACCCAGCGGTTGTTGCTGGTCTTGCCGGCCAGCTGACGGGGATCACGGCGTGCCGGCCGCTGGACGAGCACCCGCTGGACAGTGCCAACCATCTCCCGGCTGATTGCCTGCGAGCGGGCCGTGATCCGAGCCTGCAGAAGCGCCAGCCGCCGCAGCTTTTCCTCCTCGGAAACCGGGTCCGGAAGGCTGGCGGCCGGTGTGCCGGGCCGGGGGCTGTAGACGAAGCTGAAGGACTGGTCAAAACCCACGTCGGCAATGAGCTGCAGGGAGGCGGCGAAGTCCTCGTCGGTTTCGCCGGGGAACCCGACAATGAAGTCGGTGGACACGCTGATATCGGGCCGGACTTCCCGCAGGCGCCGGATCTTCTGGCGGAATTCCAGCGCCGTGTAGCCCCGCTTCATCAGCGCGAGTATGCGGTCTGATCCGCTCTGCACGGGCAGGTGGAGATGGCTGGCGAGCTTCGACAGGCTGGCATAGGCCTGGACGAGGCGATCGCCAAACTCGCGGGGATGGGATGTCGTGAAGCGGATGCGCTCGATGGCATCGATCCGCGCCACCAGATGAAGCAGGGTGGTGAGGTCCGCCAGCGGCCCATCCGGCGTTGGCCCGCGATAGGCATTGACGTTCTGTCCAAGGAGCGTCACTTCCCGGACGCCCTGGCGGGCGAGCTGCTCCACTTCTGCCAGTACGCTGGCCAGCGGGCGGCTGACCTCTTCGCCCCGCGTGAAGGGCACGACACAGAAGCTGCAGTACTTGCTGCAGCCCTCCATCACCGAGACGAATGCGGCTGCGCCCTCGGCACGGGGCTCGGGCAGCCGGTCGAACTTCTCGATTTCCGGAAAGCTCACGTCCACCACCGGCTGGCCGGTGGCCCGGATCGCATCCATGAAGTCAGGCAGGCGATGCAGGGTCTGGGGGCCGAAGACCATGTCCACGAAAGGCGCCCGCCGCAGCAGGTCTTCGCCCTCCTGGCTCGCCACGCAGCCGCCGACCCCGATCAGGACTCCGGGCCGCCGGGCCTTCAGCTCCCGGAACCGGCCCAGCCACGAGAAGACCTTCTCCTGGGCCTTGTCCCGCACCGAGCAGGTGTTCAGCACCACCAGGTCGGCCTCCTCCGGATCGTCGGTCGGAAGGAGGCCCTGCCGGGTACGGAGCACGTCCAGCATCCGGCTGGAGTCGTACTCGTTCATCTGGCACCCGAAGGTCTTGATATAAACCCGGCCTGGCATACGCGGGAAAGCCTATCACCTGGACCGGCGGGCACCTACCGGATGAAGCCCATGCTCTCGAGCTTGACCAGGATGCGGTGCGCCGCCATGTCGGGCGAGATGCCATCGGTGTCGATGCGCAGCTCCGGCTGCTCCGGTACCTCATAAGGATCTGAAATGCCGGTGAATTCCTTCAATATCCCGGCCCGTGCCTTGGCATAGAGGCCCTTCCGGTCCCGCTGTTCGCAGACGGCCAGGGCGGTGGACAGGTGGACTTCCAGGAAGCCGCCGACCGGCTCGATGGCCTGCCGGACCTTGTGGCGCGTGGCGGCATACGGGGCGATCGGGGCGCAGATGGCCACGCCGCCGTTCTTGGTGATCTCGGACGCCACATAGCCGATCCGCAGGATGTTGAGGTCCCGGTGCTCCTTCGAGAAGCCCAGCTCGCTGGACAGGTTCTTGCGGACCAGGTCCCCGTCCAGCAGGGTGACCCGCCGGGTACCGATTTCCAGCAGCTTGTCGAGCAGCGCCCGGGCGATCGTCGACTTGCCGGATCCGGACAGGCCGGTAAAGAACACCGTGAAGCCCTGCTGGTGCCTGGCCGGATGGGTGCGGCGCAGTTCCTCCACCACCTTGGGAAAGGAGAACCACTCGGGAATCTCCAGACCTTCATTCAGCCGGCGGCGAAACTCGGTGCCCGAGATGTTCAGCACCTTCTCGCCTTCCCGGGTCTGGTCAACAGGGACGTACTGGGCCCGGTCCTCGACGTAGACCATTTCCTGGAACGGCACCATCGTGATGTCCAGTTCCTGCTCATGCTGCCGGAGCAGTTCCTGGGCGTCGTAGGGGCCGTAGAAGGGCTTGCCGGCGGAGTCGTTGCCGGGACCCGCATGGTCCCGGCCAACGATGAAGTGGGTGCAGCCGTAGTTCTTGCGGATGATGGCGTGCCAGACGGCTTCCCGGGGACCTGCCATGCGCATGGCCAGGTTGAGAAGTGAAAGTGCCGTAGTCTGTTCGGGGTACTGCTCCAGCACATGTTCGTAGCACCGGACCCGGGTGAAGTGATCCACGTCGCCCGGCTTGGTCAGACCCACCACCGGATGGATCAGCAGGTTGGCCTCGCATTCCCGGGCCGCACGAAAGGTCAGTTCCTGATGGGCCCGATGCAGCGGATTGCGGGTCTGGAAGGCGACTACCCGCCGCCAGCCGAGCTTCTGGAACCGCGCCCGGAGCTCGGCAGGTGTATCCCGCAGGCCCCTGAAGTCGTAGTGGGTGGGTGCCTCAACACCGCGGAGCCGGCCGCTCACGTAGACCGGACCCGCGGTATTCATGAGGTAGTCCACGCCGGGATGTTTCAGGTCATCGGTACCATAGACCGCGCGGGCCTCGGCGACCTTGTCCGGTGTCCAGATGTCGCCCACGGACAGCGTGGCGATGAGCACGCCCTCCTGGTCACGAAGTGCGACGTTGTCGCCAGGCTTCAGGGCATCGGCAAAGACCTGGCTCACGTCCAGCGTGATCGGCATGGGCCAGATGAGGCCGGAGCTGAGGCGCAGGTCGCGCAGGACACTCTCGTAGTCGGCCTTGCCCAGAAAGCCCTCAAGGGGCGAGAACGCCCCGTTGAGCAGCAGCTCGAGATCGCAGGACTGGCGGTCCGTCAGGTCCCAGGACCGGAAGCTGGCGGCCGCCAGCTTTTCCGCGGCTGCCGCTGGGGCATCGAGGTAGAGATTCTTGAGGTCGCCGCCGTGCGGTTTCTTGAAAGCACCCATCGTCACTTATTCCTTCAGGTCAGGTTCTTATGCGGCCGTTCCGGGCCGCCAAAAAAAACGGCGCACTCACAGGTGCGCCGGGGCAGATCTTCGCGAACCTGGGCTCGCGGCTGAAAACTGGCAGATCAGAAGGGGATGTCGTCGTCGAACTCACCCGCATCACCGGCGCCCGCTGCAGCCGGCTGGGGCTGTTTCGCAGGCCGGCCGGGCGACTGGCTGCGGCTGCCGTCGCTGTCGGACCCGCCGCCGGCACCCATGCCACCGCCGCGACCGCCCAGCATCTGCATCTCGTCCGCGATGATCTCGGTGGTGTAGCGGTCCTTGCCTTCCTTGTCCTGCCACTTGCGGGTCCGGAGGCGACCTTCGATATAGACCTGGGAGCCCTTCTTCAGGTACTCGGCGGAGATCTCGGCGAGCCGTCCGAACATGGCAACGCTGTGCCACTCGGTTCGTTCCTGCTTCTCGCCGGTATCCTTGTCCTTGAAGGAGTCGGTGGTCGCAATCCGGAGGTTGGTAACCGCCGAACCACTGGGCATATAGCGGGTTTCCGGATCCTGACCGAGGTTGCCGATGAGGATGACTTTGTTGATTCCACGTGCCATAGGGGCGGCATTGTAAGCCGCCCCGCCGCAATTGCCACCGGGATTTCTGGCGATATCGTTATGCAATGCATCGGGCGGATACCGCCCTGGAGTGGCAGCCCGGAGGCCGGGCGACCGGCCGCTTCCTCCGGGCCGAAACGGGGCCGTATAGTGCGTGGTTTGGCCCCCCTCCCTACGCCCATGCAGCAAATCAGCATCCGCGGAGCGCGGACCCACAATCTGCGTAACGTGGACCTGGACCTGCCCCGGGACCGGCTGATTGTGATCACCGGGCTCTCGGGTTCGGGCAAGTCCTCGCTGGCTTTCGACACCATCTATGCCGAGGGGCAGCGACGCTATGTGGAATCGCTGTCTGCCTATGCCCGGCAGTTCCTCTCCATGATGGACAAGCCGGACGTGGACCATATCGAAGGGCTGTCCCCGGCCATTTCCATCGAACAGAAGACTGCCTCGCACAACCCACGCTCCACCGTCGGCACCGTCACCGAGATCTACGACTACCTGCGGCTGCTGTTTGCGCGGGCCGGCACACCCCGGTGCCCGGCTCACGGCCGGGACCTCCGCGCCCAGACCGTGAGTCAGATGGTCGACCAGGCCCTGTCCCTCCCCGAGGGAACGAGACTCCTGCTGCTCGCGCCGGTCGTCCAGGCCCGCAAAGGCGAGCACCACCAGCTCCTCGCAGATCTGCGCAGCCAGGGCTTCGTCCGTGCCCGCATCGACGGCATCATCTGTGAGCTCGACGACCCGCCGAAACTGGACCTTCGCCGCAAGCACACCATCGAAGTGGTGGTGGACCGGTTCAAGGTCCGGCAGGACATCAAGCAGCGGCTGGCGGAGTCCTTCGAAACTGCGCTCAAGCTGGCGGACGGGGTGGCCCGGGTGGCCCCGATGGATCCGGATGACAAGGCCGCCGGAGCTGAGGTGCTGTTCTCCGACCGCTTTGCCTGCCCGATCTGCAGCTTCAGTATTCCCGAACTGGAACCACGTCTTTTCTCATTCAACAACCCCGCAGGTGCCTGCCCGACCTGCGACGGACTCGGCGTGAAGCAGTTTTTCGATCCGGACAGGGTGGTTCGGTACCCGGACCTCAGTGTCGCGGGTGGAGCGATCCGGGGCTGGGATCGCCGCAATGCCTATTATTTCTCGATGATCCAGAGCCTCGCCAGGCACTACGATTTCGATATCGAGCAGCCCTGGCGCAAGCTGTTGGCCCGGATACAGAAGACGCTCCTCTACGGCAGCGGCGATGACCGGATCGAGTTCA